>CALKVW010000010.1 GCA_938004785.1 uncultured Polyangiaceae bacterium | reverse complement strand
CCCACGCGGCGGGAGGCCGCCGATACGCGGCGGGAGGCCGCCGATACGCGGCGGGAGGCCGCCGAGGGGGTCCGGACGACCCGCCGAGGGGGTCCGGACGAGCCCACCCACGCGGCGGGAGGCCGCCGATACGCGGCGGGAGGCCGCCGATACGCGGCGGGCGCGCTTCGACGAGGACGGAGCGCCTGCCGAGGCGGTGGTAGCTTCTTGGTGGAGGGCGCCGCGGACCCGTCGAGCATCGCGCCGTGCTCAGGCCGTGCAGGATGCGCGCCTCGGTCGACCCTCCACCCACGACGCCACGCCACCGGTGACCGATGACGACCGAACGACGCCTCATCGTGCTCAGCGAGCCCCAAGGACCCGACCTCGACCGCGTCGAGGGCCTCGCGATCCAGGTGCAAGTGGAGCTCGGCCCGCTCCTCGAACGCGGCCCGTCCGAGACCCGCGCGTCCGGGGTGGTGCGACACGCGTGGCGCGAGCGTCGCCCTCACACGAGCGCGTCCCCCCTCTGGATGATCGTGACGATCAACCCAGAGGTCCCTGCCTGCTGGTTGGAGCTCGTCGGCGGCGATGCGACGACGCTCGACCGCCTCGAGGCGCTCGCGCGCCGAGAGCTGGGCGCACCGAGCTGGCGCGAGCTGGAAGCGGCGGCCTTCACGGCGCCGCACAGCGAGGGAGCCATCACGCGCCTCGCGCTCGGCGCCCCCAGCTCCGCACGCAGCGCGGTGCTCGTGGCCGTGCGAGGCGGGCTGAGCTCCACGAGCCCGTCGGCGCGCATGGACGCTGCGCTCGCGGCCGTGTCGGCAGGGCTCGGAGACGCGCTCGAAGACGTGGAGCGGGCCGCAGCGACCGAGCGCGACGAGGAGGTCCTCGCCACCCTGCGCTGGGCAGCCGAGTCCCTGCCCTCGACGCGACGCTGATCCTCCGCTCCACCACGTCTCGTGCGACGCTCTCGGCCATGCCCGAGCTGCAACATGGGGAGGCGATCTTCGTGCACGGCTGCGTGGGGGCCTTCGCGGCGAGCTTCGAGCGCGAGGTCGTCGAGGTGCTCGCGAAGGAGCTGCGTGGCCTGCAGCCCACCCAGGTGCGCGAGCTGCGCGAGCAGCTGCAGCTCTTGATGCGCCAGCTCGAGTCGCGCAGCGGGCCGGTGCGTGTGCACGAGGCGATGGCTGGACTGCTGAAGCGTGTGCTCCTGAGCGAGCGGCGCCGCGTGGCCGAGTCGCTCGAGGTGCCGCTCGCCAAGGCGATCGAGCCGAGCATCGTCGGCGCATTGCACCGCGAGGTGCGCCGCTTCGACGATCTCATGGCGACGCCGTGGATCAGCGAAGCGCAGGCGCAGCGCATCCCGAGGCTCACCGACTTCCTCTCGATCCGCTTCGCGGCAGCGGCCACGGCCGACGCGCCGCCGCTCCTGCCTCGCGAGTACGACGAGAAGTTCAACGTGCTCGAGGCGCCCAGGCTCTTCCTGCCCGACCTCGCGCACTTCCGGCACGAGTGCGCGCTGCGCGACGCCGAGCTCGTCGTGGCCTACGTCGACATCGACGACTTCAAGGCGGTGAACACCAAGCTCAGCGAGACCGTCGTCGACCTCAAGGTGCTCTCGCCGCTGCTCGAGCTGATGGAAGCCTGGGCCTACGCACGCGCGCACGCCTACCGCTTCGGCGGCGACGAGTACGTGCTGCTCATCCCGAACGCGACGCCCGAGCTCGGCTACGCGCTGCTCGACGATCTGCGCAAACGCGTGGCGAGCGCGAGCTACGCCGGCACCGGCGTGCGCCTCTCGATCACGCAGGGCGCCTGCGTCGTCGCGCCCGACTGCCCGCTCACCAACCGCGAGGTGCTCGCGCGCGCCAACCTCGCCAAGGGGCGCGCGAAGAACGAGAAGAAGGGCACGATCGCCTTCGTCGAGCCCCCCGACTACGCGATCGACGCGAGCGCGCTGCGCTGACCGTCTCGCGCGGGCCACCGCTCGGACCCTCGCCAGCCGGGCCGTGCGTCTCGATGAAGCGAGGGGGGGGGGGCGAGTCGAGGGAAGCCATTGCGGCTTCGGGCAGAGCCTTGGTACACGGGACGATGCGCCTGGCTCGCCTTCGGTGAGGGCGGGAGGCTGGCGCCGGGGGGCACACCCGTGGCTCCTCGCTCAGCAGACGACTCACCTCAGGGGGTCACCTCGATGAACCAAGCTTTCCATCGCATCTTCTTCTTGTCGGGTCTCATGGGCATGGTCGCGCTCCCGCTCGTCGCGGGCTGCGGCGACGACACGAGCGGCAGCGGCGGCGGCACGGGCGGCACAGGCGGCGCGACGAGCAGCTCGAACGCGGGCGGGAGCGGCGGCGCAGGCGGGTCCGAGACCCAGGGCACGCTGATCTCCGCGGCCGAGGGCGGCACGGTGAACGCGCCGGGCGGCGCGAAGCTCGTCATCCCGCCGAACGCGCTCGCGCAGGACACCTACATCACCGTGGCCGAGTCCTCGCCGAGCGGCCTCCCCGAGTCCGGGAGCATCCAGAGCCTCGTGCTCGACTTCGGCCCCGACGGGCTCGACTTCCTGCTCCCGGCGACGCTCGAGATCCCCACGCCCTCGGGCGCCCTCGGTGCGGGCGAGCAGCACGTGATCTCGACCTTCGCCGCAGGTGACTCGGCCTGGACCGACCTCGCGACGAGCGCGGGCGCGAGCACGCTCTCCGCACCGGTCGAGCACTTCTCTCTCTTCACCGTCCGCGTCGTCACGGGCGCGGGCGCGACCTGCGAAGTGCTCGCGGGTTGCGGCGGCGACCTCACCGGCATGTGGACCCTCCCCGCGAACGGCGAGGCCTGCCTGGCCTACGACGGCGAGCTCATCCCCAACTGCTCCGGGGCGAGCATCGCGCTCGAGATCGACTACACGGCCTTCACGCTCGACTTCCAGATGGGTGGCACCTACGGCCTCACGGCGGCCGGTGAGCTCACGGTCACGACCACGGTGCCGAAGTCGTGCATCGCCAACCAACCCTGCTCCGCCGTCGGTGATGGCTGCACGGATCAGGGCGCGAGCTGCCTCTGCGCGGAGCCGCCCGAGGTGCAGGACGACATCGAGCAGGGCACGTGGTCGGTGGCGAGCAATACGCTCACCCTCACGCCGTCGGGTGGCGAGCCGGAGACCTGGACCTACTGCGTGACCGGCACGACGCTCGACCTCTACCAGGTCGACGTCGACCCCGACAGCGGCGCCACCGCGACCTCGCGCATCTCGCTCGTCAAGCAGTGAGCTCGAACGAGGCGCGCTCCTCCTGGGGGGCGGGCCTCGGCATCGCGCAGCCACGTGATCGCGCATGTCGAGCTCGATCACCATACCCGCCTGCGCGAGAGGGCTGGCGCTCGGACCGGACTGACCCCATAGATGGTCGCCATGGTGTCCACCGACCGGTCCACGTCCGCACGCAAGGCCATCGTCATCGGCTCCGGCATCGGCGGTTTGGCCACGGCGCTGCGCCTGCAGAGCATGGGGTTCTCGACCACCGTCCTCGAGAAGCTCGATGGTCCGGGCGGGCGCGCCTACACGAAGAAGGTCGACGGCTTCACCTTCGACATGGGGCCGACCGTGCTCACGGTGCCCCACTTCATCGAGGAGCTCTTCGCGCTCGAGCCCGGCAAGGCAGGCCTGCTCGGCCCGGACTTCCCGCCCGAGGTGCGCAGGGCAGAGCGCGTGACGAGCGGCCCCTCGGGGGGCCCCGCCACCGAGCGCTACGTGCACCTCGTGCCCGTCGATCCGTTCTACCGGATCTACTTCGATGACGGGACCTACTTCGACTACGACGGCGACCCCGTCCGTACGCGCGAGCAGATCCGCAAGCTCGCGCCGGGCGATCTCGAAGGCTACGAGCGCTTCCACACCAAGGCGAAGGCCATCTTCGAGCGCGGCTTCCTCGAGCTCGGCTACACGCACTTCGACACCGTGCAGTCGATGCTGAAGGTCGTGCCCGACCTCGTGCGGCTCGACGCGGTGCGCCCGCTCTTCTCGATCGCGCGCGACTGCTTCCAGAGCGAGAAGCTCCGCGCCGTCTTCTCCTTCGAGCCCCTGCTCGTCGGCGGCAACCCGCTGTCGGTGCCGGGCATCTACGCGATGATCCACTTCGTCGAGAAGACCTGGGGCATCCACTTCGCGATGGGCGGCACCGGCGCGCTGGTGGCCGGCTTCGTCAAGAAGCTCGAGGAGCTCGGCGGATCGATCCGCTACGGCGCCGAGGTCCGCTCGATCGACGTGGTCGACGGGAAGGGCCGCCCCGCGAAGCGGCGTTTGGGCCGGCGCATCGCCCGCGGCGTGACGCTCGCGAGCGGCGAGCGCCTCGAGGCCGACCTCGTGGTGTCGAACGCCGACCACGCGCACACCTACGGCAAGCTCGTCGACCCGAGCCTGACCCTTTTCAACGCGCCGCCGCGTCTCGCGCTGTCGCGCCAGTCGATGTCCGTGGTCGTGGTCTACTTCGGCTTCCGCGACGAAGGCGCGCCGCTCGATCTGAGGCACCACAACATCATCCTCGGCCCGCGCTACGAAGGCCTGCTCGAGGACATCTTCGACCGCAAGATCCTGTCCGAGGACTTCTCGCAGTACCTGCACGTGCCCACGCTCACCGATCCGAGCCTCGCGCCGCCCGGCCACCACACCGCGTACACGCTGGTGCCCGTGCCCCACAACGGCTCGAAGATCGACTGGTCGGTCGAGGGTCCTCGGCTGGTCGACGAGGTGCTGCGCTTCCTCGAAGAGCGTGGCTACATCCCCGGGCTCGCGTCACGCCTCGTGCACAAGAGCTGGGTCACGCCCGACTACTTCGAGCACACGCTCAACAGCCACCTGGGCAACGCCTTCGGGCTCGAGCCGGTCCTGTGGCAGTCGGCCTTCTTCCGACCCCACAACCGCAGCGAGGACATCGAGCGTCTCTACTGCGTCGGGGCAGGCTTCCAGCCCGGAGGCGGCACGCCGAGCGTGATGATGAGCGCGAAGATCACGGCGCGCGCGGTCGCGGAGGACTTCGAGATCCCCGAGCACGTCCTCGCAGCGAACCAGGTGCTGGCGCGACGTGCGCCACGCGCGCTGCGGCAGGACGAGCCCTCTCCGGCCTGAGCACGGCGCCGAAGACGACGCAGCTCATCGCGCGAGGTGCGCGCGGATCCGTGCGGCCACCTCGTCGGGTGCCTCGGCCTGGACCCAATGGCCGACGTCGAGGTGGTGCACGGCGTTCGCGCCTGCGCCCTCCCCGAAGCGCTCCGCGAAACCGCGATCGATGTAGGGGTCGTGATCGCCCCAGAGGACCAAGGTGGGCACCTGCCTCACGAGTGCGCCGAGGCGGTCTTCCCAGCCTCGGAGCTTCTCCGGGTCCATCGCGCGGTACCACTGCAGCACGGCGCGCTTCGTGGTGGGGCCGATGCGCTCGTAGGCTTCGCGGATCTGCTGCGCGCTCAACCTGCGCGAGCCTCTGCGGAGCTCGGCGGCGAAGAGCGGGTAGTTCATGGCGAGCATGCTCAGCTCACCGAGGAGCGGAGTGCGCCACACCCGCGCCCAGGCATGCCAGCGGTAGCTCGCGTGGAAGAGCGTGTTCATGATCACCAGCCGCCGCACCTTCTCGGGGTGCGTGACGGCCCAAGCGAGACCGTAGGGTCCACCGACGTCGTGCACGACGAGCGTGATGGGAGAGCGGAGATCGAGCGCGCCGACCACGCCGTCGACCCAACGCGCCTGCGCGTCGAGGCTGGCGTCGAAGCCGCTCGGCAGCTCGGACCCGTGGAAGCCCGGGAGGTCCGGCGCGAACCCATGGCAGCAGTCGGCCAAACGCTCGAGCACCGGCGCCCAGATCTCCTTCGAGTCCGGATTGCCGTGGAGTAGCAGGGTGGGCTCCCCTGCTCCGTGCTCGAGGAGCGCGACGGTGTTGCCCGCGACGACGATCTCTCGTTCGCTGATCACGGGCTCAGGCTACCAGCCGACGGGCTCGCGACGCCGAGCCAAGAAGCACCTCGGCGTCGAAGAGAGGGGCGCCTGAGCCGCGGACACGGAGCTCGCCCGCAATTCGTCCGAGCGGTGCAGCTCCACTACGATGCTTCGTATGGTTCTCGGCGCGGCAGAGCAGCGCGCTTTCGACGAGCGAAGCTTCTTCGTGCTTCGCGGGCTCTTCTCTCCCTCCGAGGTCGCGCCCGTTCGGGAAGCTTTCGACCGGCTCTACGAGACCGCGCAGCGCCTGCGCACGACCGGCGATCACGCGGGTGCCTTCTTCGTGCTCGAGGCGCGCGACGAAGGACCGGCGGTGGTGCAGCGCGTGGTCTGGGCGGGGGGCATGGAGCCTCCACTGCTCGAGCTCAGCGCCGACGCGCGGCTGATCGCGCCCGCGCTCGAGCTGCTCGGCACGTCGCAATGCGAGCAGCTGCTCTGCCAGGCGCACTTCAAGATGCCGAACGACGGGGTCGCCTTCGACTGGCACCAGGACATCCAGCACCGCGACAAGGGCGCTGGCACCTGGCGCGACGTCAACGGGCGCGGCTCTTACGTGCAGACCTTGCTCCTGGTCGACGACATGACCGAGGAGAACGGCCCACTCGAGTTCGTACCGCCCGAGGCTGCGCGCTTCGACGAGCGCGGGCGCCTCGTGCCCGGCTCGGTCGACGCCTCGCGCGCCGTGCCAGTGACCGGCCGCGCGGGTGACGTGCTCTTCTTCGGACCCTGGGCCGTGCACGGAAGCCTGCCCAATCGCTCCGCCCTGCCGCGGCGCGTGCTCATCAATGGATACGCTGCTCCCGGTGCCAATGGGCGCCATTACCCGGGCGCAGGTGCGTGCCGCCTGCTCGGGCGCGCGCGAGCGGCCTGAGCGCGCGCCGCCCGCGAGCCCTATCGGCCTGCGCGGGCTCAGGCGTCGACGCCGAGTACGGAGCCCGCGACGTGGAGCGCGGCGATCGTCACGGCCCTGCGCCACTCGACGCGGGCGGCGCGGGGGGCGCGGGCGGCGGCGCGGGAGGCGCGGGCGGCGGCGGCGGGGCGAAGTCCATGCCGAGGCTCACCACCGCGACGCCTTGGTGGGGCTTGGGGAACAACATCGTCCTCAGGCGAGCGAGCACGCAGCCCTCGACCGGCGCGCTCCGCAGCGTCGAGCTCGCGAGACTCGCGGCGACCACCGCGCCGTCGGGCGAGATCGTGAACGCGACGCGGAGCTCGCCGGCGAGCTTGGGGGCGTGGAGCAACTCCTTCTCGTAGCAATAGCGGATCACGGCGAGGTGTCGCCGCATGATGCGGCGTACGATCTGCGCGTCGAGCTCACCCTGAACCGTCGGTACTCCAAGCGTCACCTGTGGCGCGGGTGTGTTCGCGCCGCCGTGACCCGAGAAGCCACCCGAGCCCGTGCCCGCGCTGCCTCCCGTACCCGTACCCGCGCCGCGGCCGATCGTGCCGATCGTGCCGAGACCGATCACCTCGCCGGTCCCTCCTCCGCCGACGCCGACACCGCGCAGGCCGAGCCCGCCGACGCCGGAGCCATCGCCGATCTCGGCCCCCGGCATGAACGCCCCCTCGCTCTGGAGACCCGAGGTGCCGAGCAGCGCGGCGAAGGCCTCGCCTTGCTCGGAGCTGAGCACACCGAGCACGCCCGCGGTGCGCGCCGCTTCGATCGCGGCGCTGCGCTCCTCGTCGGCCTCCGATTCCGCACCCTCGCGGCGCTCCGCCTCGGCCTCGAGCGAGACCTCGGTGACCGCGACGGGCGCCTTGGCCTCTGCCGCGGTGTTGGCGCCTCCACAGGCCGTGGAGAGCAGCAGCGCGAGACCACCGAGCGAAGCGAAGCGCATGCAGAGAGTCGTACCCGAGCCGCTCGGCTCTGTCGACGCGGGCCCCGGCCGAGCTCCGCGTCGCGGCGCGGCGTTCAGTCCTCGAGCCGGCGCAAGGCCTGCGCGACGGCCTCGACGTGCTCGTCCTGCACGCCGTGACGCTCGAGCGCGGCCGCGAGCTCGAGCACGTAGTCGCGGTTCTTGCCGCTGGGGCCCGCGCGCTCGTGGATCTGCGCGACGATCGCGTCGAGCGGCGCCTCGCCGAGCCACTCGGCGTTGCGCGGCGTCGCGACGTAGGTGATCGCGCGCTCGGTCATCACCCGGCCCTCGGGACCGTGGACCGCGAGCTCGAGGCGGTCGTATCCGCCCTGCTCACGGTGATCGAGCTGGGCCAGGATCGCCTCGAGGCCTGGAACTTCGACGCGGTAGGCAATGCCCCAGGTCGAGCCCGCAGGCTCGGCGACGAGCGTCGCCACACGACCCGGCGCGCCCGGCACACCTCGGTGGTCCGTCGAACCCTGCCAGAAGCGGCGCACGTAGCCGTGCACCACGCCGAGGCGGCGCTCGACGAAGTCGAAGCCCGGGCGGAAGACGAGCGAGGCGTAGCCGAAGATCCAGGGCATGGCGCGGGGAAGCGAGATCGGGCGGAGCGTGCTCGCTCGATGCGCGAGCGGCAAGGTCGGCGGGGCCCGGGCTCAGGCAACCCTCACCGCCGCTTGTCCCGTGACGAAGCTCAGCGCGAGGTACTCGTAGACGCGGGCTCCGGCGCGCACCCACTCGCGAAAGGCCCGGTGTTCGTCGTCACGCCAGCTCGCGTGGCCGAGGTACTCGTCGAAGACGACCACCGCGCCGGGCGCGAGGTGCGGGCCGAAGAGCTCGAGCCCGAGCTCGGCGCTCGCGTGGAGGTCGCTGTCGACGTGGAGCAGACGCACGGGCTCACGGAGCTCGGCGACGAAGCGTGGCAGCGTGTCGGCGAACCAGCCCGGGTGGAGCGCGACGTTCGCGGGCACTTCGGGAAGCTCACCCGCGGTCGCGAAGAGGCCGGGCGCTTTGCCCTGCCAGGGCTCGGGCAGCCCCTCGAAGGCGTCGAAGCCGTGCACCACCGACGCGGGCGCGGCCTCCGCCAGCCAGCGTGTGCTCACGCCATGGCGCACGCCGAGCTCGACCACGATGCCCTCGCGAGGCGCGCGAGCGAGCGCGTCGAGCAGCAGATCACGTTTGTGTGCGAAGGAACGCGTCGATGCCGTGCGGTGCTCGAACACGTACGCGAGCGCCTCGAGGGCGTGTGGCGCGAGGCGGCCTCGGGCTGCTTCGAGGCTCTCCCCCGCCGCGGAGCGATCGCCCGCGAGCTCGAGCGCACCCACGAGAAACAGCGGCGCGTGTGGGTGCTCCGGGTCGAGCGTGGTCGCGCGCCGCGCGCAGTCGACCGCCTCCTCGGGCGCGAGGTCGTCGAAGACGACGCGGTAGAGCTCGAGCCACGCCGAGGCGTCGCGAGGCGCCAGCTCAACGGCGGCGCGAGCCTGCGCGAGCGCGGCCTCGCGCTCTCCGAGGCTCACGAGCACGCGCGGCAGGCTGAGGCGCGCGCCGATGGCGCGTGGGTCGAGCTCGATGGCGCGCTCGAGCGCTCGCTGCGCACCCGCGAAGGCGCCGACCGCGGCGAGGCCGATGCCCGCGTCGCGGTGCGCTCGCGGATCCCCGGGCAGGAGGCGGAGCGCCTCGGCGAAGGCGCGCTCGGCGTCACGCGCTCGACCAAGCGTGACGAGCGAGGTGGCGAGGTTCATCGCGGCGTCCGCGCATTCGGGGTCGAGCGCGAGCAGCTCGGCGTAGGCCCTCACCGCAGCGAGGTGCTCGCCGCGCTTGTGCAGCCGCAGCGCCTCGGCGAGCCTGGGTGGAGTCGCGCCACCGGCGTAGCGCGTGGGGCGCTTCTTCGCGCCGCCAGCGTGGGAGCGTCGAGCCACGTGCGCCACTGTAGTGCCAAGCGCGAGCATCCGGGGTGGCGAGCTCGCGCACGCTCCACCTCGGCCGAGAGGCGCCGCCCTGCCCGGGTTATGCTCGCGCCGTGAGCCGGCACACCGCGACCTTGCGACCTCTGAGCCTGGTGGGTTCTTTGCTCTCGCTCGCGCCGCTCACCGTGCCGATCGCTGCGCTGTGGCTCGCTGGGCAGCGCTACGAAGTCAGCCTGCTCGGAGGCGCGGCCGCATTCCTCGCGTACCGGATCTTCGTCGTGCGGCTGGTCTTCATGCGCGACCACCACGCGGGCATCGTGGCGATGAGGGCCGGGCGCTTCGCCGACGGTCTCGCCGCCTTCGAGCGCAGCGAAGCCGCGTGGAAGGAGCGTCGCGCGCTCGATCGCTTCCGCGCGCTGCTGCTCGGCAACGCCTCCCCCTACGAGGTGCTCACCCTGGCGCGCTACAACCAGGCCTACGCGCTCTCCCGCCTCGGGCGCGGCGACGAGGCGCTCGCCAGGCTCGACGCGCTGCTCGCCGACGAGCCCGACATGCACCTCGCGACGCAGCTGCGCGACATCCTCGTCGCCGGCGCCAAGATCGGGCTCGTCAGAGCGGCCACACCCTGAGCAGCATCGGGACCGCCGCCGCGATGACCACCAGCTGTACCAGCGAGCCGAGCCGCCAGTAGTCGCCGAAGCGGAAGCCCCCCGGCCCGAGGATGAGCGTGTTGTTCTGGTGCGCGACCGGCGTGACGAAGGCGCAAGAGGAGCCCACGGCGACCGCCATGAGGAAGGCGTCCGGGTTCACGCCGAGCTCGCGCGCCGCGTCGTAGGCGATCGGGAGCATGATCGCGGCCGTCGCGGCGTTGTTCACGAGGGCAGAGAACGCCGAGGTGACGACGAGCAGCGTGACGAGCGCCACGGCCGCGTCGCCTCGCGCCACGTGCTCGAGCAGCTGCTGCGCGACGAGTGACGCGGTCCCCGTGCTCTCCATCGCCCCCGCGACCGGGATGAGCGCCGCGAGCAGGACCACGATCGAGCCGTCGATGACCTGGTAGAGCTGCCTGAGCGCGACCGTGCGCGCCACCACCGAGGCCACCACCGCCGCGCTGAAGGCGAGGGCCGCGGGCACACCGAGGCTCGCCGCGACGACTGCGAGCCCGAGGATCATCGACGCCAGCGCGGCCTTGCTCCGGCTGGGCACGTGCAGCGAACGCGGAGCGAGCGGAAGGCAGCCTATTTCGGAGGCGAAGCTCGCGATCGTCTCGGTCGCGCCCTGCAAGAGCAGCACGTCTCCCGCGCGCAGTGAGGTGCTCCTCAGGCGGGACGTGCGCAGGCTGCCCTGCCTCGAGAGCGCGAGCATGTTGATCGCGTAGCGCGTGCGCAGCTCGAGCTGCGTGGGGGTGCGGCCGACGAGCGAGGAGCGCGGCAGGATCACGACCTCGGCGAGCACGGCGTCGATCTCGCCGCTCGGCTCCGCGGCCCGCTTCGCACGCTCCGCGGGCTCGGCCGCCGGGCGGCTCGAGACCGGGTCCACCGCCTCCTCGAGCGCGAGCCCGAGCGCGCCGATCATCTTCTTGATGGGCGCGGCCTGCGCCTCGACGACGAGCACGTCGCCGATCACGAGCACGCGTGTCGGGTGGGGCGCGATGAGGCGCACGTCCTTGTGCACGTAGCCGACGATCTGAGCGTCGTAGGCCTCGAGCACGTCGTCGGCCTCCGACAGGCGCTTACCCACGAGCTCGCTGCCCTTCTCGATCCTGAGCTCCGTGAGGTAGCCCTCGAGCACGAAGCCCGTGTCGCGGCCCTCGCGGTGCGGCACGAGCCTCCAGCCGAGCGTCACGGCGGCGACGCCGAGCAGCGAGACCACGACGCCCACGGGCGTGAAATCGAACATCGCGAAGGCGCCGAGCCCGAGGTCGGCGCGGAAGCCCGAGACGATGAGGTTGGGCGGCGTACCGATCAAGGTCGTCATGCCTCCGAGGATCGTGCCGAAGGCGAGCGGCATGAGCACGCGGCCCGCGGGGATCGACAGCCGGTTCGCGACCGTGAGCGCGACGGGCATGAGCAAGGCGAGCGCGCCGACGTTGTTCATCACGGCCGAGAGCAGCGCGCCGAGCCCGGTGATCAGCGCGATGCTCGTGTAGGCCCCCGCGTCGGTCGGCAAGACCTTGCGCACGAGCACGTCGACGGCGCCGGAGCTCTCGAGCGCGTGACTCAAGACGAGCACCGCCGCGACGGTGATCACCGCCGGGTGGCCGAAGCCCGCGAAGGTCGCGTGCACCGGCACGAGATCCAAGGCCACGGCCGTGAGCAGCGCAGCCATCGCGACGACGTCGTGGCGGAGCCTGCCCCACACGAAGAGCGCGAACGTCGCCGCGAGCAGGCCGGCGAGGAGGAGCTGGTCGAGGCTCATGGTCGCCGCACGATGGGAGCAGACTTCGGGCCAGAGCCACCACCCCCGGCCTCGTGAGCCGCGCCCCTCAGACGAGCCGCGAGAAGCGCCGGTTCGACGACGGGAAGTCGACGCCGAGCGCCGCTCCGACCACCGCGCCCAGCAACGCTGCCACGCCGAGCGCGCCCCACCACGGCTGCCACGATCCCGTGCTCGCCTCGCTCGGCAGGGTCGTGAGCGCGGCGCCGACGATCACGCCCGCGAGCGCGATCCATTGGTAGAGCCGCAAGCCCTGCGCCACGGGCGTCTGCGTCTCACCGCGGTAGGCCTCCTCGACGAAACGCGCGAGGCCATTGAGCACGAGGAACATGCCCGCCACGAAGGGCGCCGGCATGCCGACGAACCACAGCCTCGCGAGCACCAGCGCCGCGAGCGCATTGGCGAGGATCGAATGGAGCGGCGTCGGGTGCACGGGCTGCCCCGCGTAGGGCGAGAGACGCACGACACGCGAGCGAGGATGCGCATACACGATGCCGATCTCCGCCGAGCAGGGCGCGCCGTGACAGCAGCCTTGCACCAGGCAACGCAGGCGGCCGAGCGCCTGCACCCAGGGCCCGGCGACGGCGAAGGCCGCGAGCATCGACCAGAGCGGCACACCGAAGCTCGGCGCCGCGAGGCAGCCCAGGGTCGTGCCGAGCAAGCCGCCGTAGAAGCCGTAGGGCCGGAGCAGCGAAGGCGAGCCCTCGATCCACTGGGCCCAGAGCGCCGCGCCCACGAGCCCGGCGAGCGTCGCGATCACCACCGGCCACGCAGCACCCGGCCCGAGCAGCGCGCAGACGATCGCCGCGCCCGTCGCGGTCGACAGCGCGGCCCACACCGCGTGGACGATCACCCGCAGGCCGCCGAAGCGCCACTCGCGCCACGATCCAGCGATCCGCTCGCTCAGCGCGCGCAGCCGCTGCCACGCGCGCTCGTAGCGGATCGCGGCCGCGCCCACCGCGAAGCCGGCCAACACGTCGACGATCCCGTGCATGCCCACGCCGAGGCACGAGGCCGCGACGCCGAGCGCCCACGCGCGCGAGACCCAGCGCCACCTCGGCCAGCTCGCCTCGAGCGCCCCCGCGGCGAGCATCGCGAAGATCACGTGGAAGGAGGGCAGCGCGCCGCGCGCAGAGTCGAGCTGCCGCTCGGCCTCGACGAGCTCGGCGAAGACCGCGCCCTCCGGCAACGGGCGAGGCTCCGCGACGAAGGGCAGGAACCAGAACAGCGGGAACACCACGAGGCAGGCCACCCAGCCGCGCGCGACGTAGGCGCGCAGCGCGGCTCGCTCGTGCACCACGAAGGGCACGGCGATCGCGACGAGGTAAGCGCTCGCATAGAAGGGGTAGCTCGCCGTGAAGAGCGGCATCGAAGCCTCGAAGCCGAGGTAGGTCGACACCGCGCCGCGCGGTGGGCCGAGGCGCGTGACGCTCTCGTAGAAGAGCGCCCAAGGTACGAGCAGCGTACCGAAGACCGAGAGCCGCTCGGCGAGGCCAGGCGCGCCCTCGCCCCTGGGCAGGGAGAGCCACGGCCGGGGTCGATCGGCGCCGAAGCGCGCCTCGAGCGAGCGCAGCTCGTAGCCGAAGAGCAGCGCCAGCGCGGCGAGCGAGACGATCGGCGCGATGCACCAGAAGATCGCCGCCGAGCCGATCCACATCGCGAGCCCGAAGAGCCCGAGGCAGAAGCCGAGGTAGATCGGGTGCGGCGCGAGCGCGAAGACGCCGCGCGTGACGAGCTTCGGTGGCGGGAAGGCGTTCATCGGCAACCCCTCGCCGTGGAACCAGAGCGCGTGCCAGCCGCCGAGCACGAGCGCTGCGCCGAGCGCGACGAGCAGCTTGCCGAGCGTGGGCTCGAGCACCGGCGGCGCCTGCATCACGGGCTCGATCGCGCGCGCCCAGGCTGCGAGCGCGGCGGGCAGCGCGACGACGAAGAGCGCGCCGTAGAGCAGCTTGCCGACGAAGGCGCGCGCGTTCACCGCTTCGCCTCGGGCCACGTGACGCGCTCGTGGATCACGTGCCCTCCCGAGGGCGTGCGCGCGTAGCGCTTCGTCTCCGAGAGCCCGAGGATCCTGCCCGGGAAGCGCTCGAGCCCGGGCAGGATCGCGAGCACCGTCTCGCCGATCGCACCCTCGCGCAGCACGCGCTGATCGACGAAGTCGACCCGCTCCTCGCCGGCGAGCTGCACGCCGTGTTCGTCGATCGTGCCGGCGCACGGAGCCTCGCCGCCCTCGGCGTAGACGGGCTCGGGCGCCCCAGGGCCCTCGAGCACCGTCCACACCAAGGAGCGCTCGGGCTCGTGCGCTCGGCCCCACGACAGGGCGTCGAAGGGCAGCTCCCAGGGAGGGATCGTCGTCGACAGCGTCTCCGCGTAACCCGTGCCCACGAGGCGCTCGCCGCGATCGACGAGCTCGACCGCCGCGCGCAGGGTGTGACAGTCCCAGTCGAGCTCGCCCGCGGGGCCGTCGACGAGGCGCCTCCGTGGTCCACGCGCGCGCCGCTGCATCGACAGCTCGAGGCCGAGCGAGCTCGCGCGCCACTCGACGCCTTCGCCGCCCAGGCTCGGCTCCTCGACCCCGAGCAGGCTGCCCTCGGTGCTCGGGCCTCGTCCGTCGTCGCGCAGCACGCCCGCGTAGCCGAGCTCGAGCGGCCCCCAGGAGAGGCGCGCGGCGTAGACGATGCGCACGCGCCCGTCGTCGGTGCACAGATCGAAGTAGTGCTTGCGGAGGTGAAACGCCAAGGCTGGAGCGCGATCCATACCGCGATTCGCGCGCTCCGTGCGGAGACGCAGCGCCGGGCCTCGCGACCGGCGAGCCTCGTTCAGCGCGGCGCCACCCTGCGCAGCGTCGCGATCACCGGGAGGTGATCCGAGCGCCCGATCTCGAGCACCTCGACCTCGTCGTGGGCGAGCTCGCCCGTGGGCACCGCGATGTGATCGAAGTGCGCGCGCAGGGTGCCGAGCGGCGTGGGCCAGCGCCAGGTGTTCTTGGCGCCCGCCGCCGGGAGCGCGCTCTCGTAGCCCTGCGCCTCGAGCCAGCGCACCGCGCTGCCGGTACGCGACTCGTTGAAGTCGCCCGCGTAGACCGTGGGCAGATCCTTCGACACCGCCTCGAAATAGGTCTCGATCTCGCGCAGGCGCGCCGGCGCCGTCGTGAGCACACCACCGACGTAGCTGCCCGTATCGCTCACCTGGGGCCTGAGGTGCAGGTTCACGAGCTGCACCTTCCCGATGGGCGCGTCGACCACGACGACCCAGGCGTGGAACCAACCGCCCTCGGGAGGCTCGAGCTCCCCTGCGTCGCTGAACGGCAGCTTCGAGAGCACCGCCATGCCACCGGCGCCGTCGTGGTGGCGGAAGGCGAGGTGCGGGTACGAGCTCCGCGCTCGGATCGCCTCCTCCCAAGCGGGTGAGGTCTCCTGGAGCAGCACGACGTCGGCCTCGGGTGCCTCGATGGCGTCGAGCGTCTCAGCGTCGCCCGCGAGGTTCACGTGCACGTTGTAGGTCATCAGCCTGAGCGCGGCGCTCGGCGCGGGTGGGCTCTCCGGTCGGCTGCTCGAGGCCGTCGTCTCGGCGCTCGACGCTCGGCTCGACGCCGTGGGCGAAGCGGCGTCGGCGTCGACGCAGCCCGCCGAGGCGAGCAGGGAGGCGATCGCGAACAGCGTGGCGGGGAGCGAGCTTCGGCGGTGCATGCACGCCCATCGCGCGCGCGGCCCGGAGTGTGACCGAGCCCCGACGCCAGGCGCCCGCCCCCGAGGCACCGAGCCAGGCTCAGCGCTCCCGCGTTGCCACAATCGTGCCTACACGGCACACCGGAGCCGCTCGCGCCGTACGAAGACACTGCTAGCCTCCACCCCGGAACGCCCCCATGCACGCCCTCCAGACCCTGCCCAAGCGCTCGCTCCTCCTCGCCGCCCTGCTCGGCGCGCTCGCCTCCACCGCCTGCTCCAGCCCCACCTACGTGCGCGGCGGCGAGGTCGAGGGCTTCGACGACGCGACCATGGGCACCACGCTCGACAAACGCGACCTCGAGCAGCTCCTGCACGAGAACCTCAAGTCCTTCGTGGAGAGCGGCGTCGCCAAGCGCTGGGTGCAAGAGGGGCAGCGGCCGATCCTCGCCACCTACCCCATGGCGAACGAGACGAGCGAGCACATCGGCAGCCAGCTCGACGCGCTCATGAGCGAGGTCGAGACCTACATGGTCAACACCAACATCGTGCGTGTCGTGAGCGTGGAGCGTCAGAGGCAGATGATCGCCGAGATCGAGCAGCAGCACGGCGGCGGCTTCGACCCGGCCCACATCGCCGAGTACAACAAGCAGCTCGGCGCGCAGTTCTACATGACGGGCAAGGTCTTCTCGAGCGACCAGCGCGCCGAGGGCGAGCGCCGCGTTCAGTACTTCATGTTCATGCAGGTCATCGACGTCGCGACGAGCGAGATCGTCTGGCAGAACAAGTCCGCGGTCACCAAGGGCATCGCGAACCTCTGATGAGCTGGGTCGCCGGCGCCCTCGCGCTCGCGCTCACGGGCCTGGGCCTCGCGGGCACCCTCGGCTGCTCGGGGCACGAGTCGCGCGTCGCCGCTGCGCACGACGCGCTCGATCGCGGCGCGCCGGCGGAGGCGATCGCCGCGCTCGGCGAGGAGCTCGAGGTCTCGAGCGAGAACGACCTGCCCGCCGAGCTCGCGGGCGACGACGCGCTGCTCGTGCTCGACCGGGGCACGATCCAGCTCTGGCTGCGCAACTGGCAGCTCGCGAACCGCGATCTGTCGATCGCCGACAAATCGATCGAGCTGCTCGACATGAGCGGCAGTGCGGTCGACGACCTCGGCAAGTACCTCTTCAGCGACGACGTCGGGCCCTACAAAGCGCCGGCCTACGAGAAGCTGATGATCAACACGCTCGGCATGGTGGGCTACCTCGAGCAGCGCGATCTCCAGGGCGCGAAGGTCGAGGCGCGCAGGCTCGCGATCGTGCAGAAGTACCTCGCCGATCGCGAGGACGACACCGTGATGCTCGGTCTCGGCAACTACCTCGCGGGCTTCGTCTTCGAGAAGGCCGGCTCGCGCGACGAGGCCCTGCTCTACTACGAGGAGGCGCTCTCGCGCGGGCCCTACGCCTCGCTGCGTGATCCGATCCGCGTGCTCACCCAGGGTGCGCCGAGCTCGCCCCGCATGCGCGAGCTCGTGGGCGACGCAGGCCCGCTGCCAGCCGTGGGTGCGTCCGGCGACAGCGAGCTCGTGGTGCTCGTCGGCTACGGCCGCATCCCGCAGAAGATCCCGAAGCGCATCCCCATCGGCCTCGCGCTCACCTTGGTGTCCGGCTACCTCAGCCCCTACGACCAGGGCCGAGCCAACGAGCTGGCGCTCAAGGGCCTCGTGAGCTGGGTGAGCTACCCCTCGCTCGGGCCCTCGCGCGGCAGCTACTCGCTCCCCTACGTCAGCCTCGACGGCCAGCCCATCGCGCTCGAGGAGGGCCTCGACGTCGAAGCCGAGGTGCGCCGCGCCTTCGAGAAGCAAGAGGGCGCGATCGTCGCGAGCGCGATCACGCGCCTCATCGCGCGCGTCGCCGCGGGCGAGGTCGTGCACGCCGTCGGTCGGGGCTCGGGCAAGAACGGCGGCCTCGTCGGCCTGCTCGCCGGCCTCGCGACCACGGCCACGCTCTCGGCGCTCGACACGCCCGACACGCGCTCGTGGTCGACCCTGCCCAGCAAGATCGCCGTCGCTCGCCTGCGCATCCCGGCCGGGCAGCGCAGGCTGCGCCTCGAGGCGCGCGGCGTCGCGCGCGACGTGGTGCTCGACGCCCGCGCGGGCGGCTGGAGCTTCGCGTCGCTGCACGCGCTCCGGTGAGCGGAGCGGCCGACCCGCGCCTTCCGATACGAGCGCCCATGGCGACCGAGCTTGCGTGAGCCGTGCAAGCCCTGCGCGAGCCCGGCCGGGGCAGCGCCCAGGCGGCGCGTATCGCCAAGGATCTCGCAGAGAGGTGAATCTGGCACGCCCGGTGCTGACTCCTCCTTGGTGTGCCCCGGGAGGCCCGGTGAGCACGAGCCACGGGAGGCCGTCGTGCCTGTTCCTCCGGAGTCCGTCTTTCATCCGACCGCGCTCGCCGACGAAGATCGCTGCGCGCTCGAGCTCGCCGCCGCGCTCGCGCTGCGCGCGGGCGCCAAGCTCCACGCGGTGCACGCGTCGAACGACGCCGAGACGCTCGAGCGCATCCCAGACATCCGCCCGATGGTCGCGCGCTGGGCCGGCAGTGACGTGGGCGACTTCGAGTTCCATCGGCGTGTCGAGCCCGTGCCCGACGACCTCGTCGAGGCGCTGCTCTCCGCCGTGCGCGCCACGAGCCCGGACCTCATCGTCAGCGCGACGCACACGCACTCCTTCCTGCACAGCCTCTTGCGCGGCGCGGTCGCCGAGTCGCTCACCATCGAGACCGCCCTGCCCACGCTCTTCGTGCCGGCCGGTGGCTCGGTGCCGCTCGATCACGCGACCGGTCGCATCCTGGTCTCGCGCATCGTGATCCCCGCGGTCGATGAGGTCGCCTGCCGCACCGCGCTCCCCTGGGCCGCCTGGCTCGCCGAGCTCGGCGCCGACGAAGGCGAGCTCGTGCTCTGGCACCGAGGCTCGCCGAGCACGCTGGCCGACGTCACCCCACCCGAGCTCTCTGGGTGGACCTGGCGTCACGATGATCGCGACGGCGGCAGCGACTCGCTCGAGACCCTCATCGCCGCCCAGGCGCAGGTGCCCGGCACGATCATCGTCATGCCGACGGAGGGGCACGACGGCCTGCTCGACTACGTGCAGGGCAGCACGACCGAACGCGTGCTGCACAAACTACACAGCCCGCTGCTCTCGATCCCCATGCGCAGGGGCTGAGGCCCGAGCGATCGGTGTGGGTGAGCGGCGCGGGCATCCGAGCTCGGGCCGCGCCTGGCCTTCAGCTCGCGCGTTCGCGCTCGAGCGTGAAGAAGCTCGGCGTGCGGATGCCGAGCGGACCGAAGGCGAGGTAGGTCGCGCCGAGCAAGAGCTCGCTCGAGCCCTCGACGAGCGCGACGAGCGGATCACGCACGCCCGCGAGCGGATGCCACGCAGGGTGACGCGCGCCGTAGTCGAGCAGCACACCTCGGTGGCAGCCGAAGGGCCCTCCGTCCTCCGGTAGCTCCGTGACCACGAAGGGGCCGAAGACCACGGGCGCGCCGTCCTTCATGACCGGCATCCTCGGGCCGTTGAGGCCCGTCTGCTGCATGCGCACGTTGTGCCCCTCGATGCGCCCGCTCTCTCCGCGGAAGAAGGACTTGCGGAAGGTCTTCCACGTGAGCTGCTCGAGCGTGCGCGGCAGGCCGAGCGAGACACCTCGGTAGTCGCCCACGAGCGACTCCGGATCGATCGCGTGGCCCTCGCGCAACAGCTGGGCGAGCCCAGGCTTGCTCATGGTGGAGATCTTCGACGCGGTCAGCATGCTCGGCTCCCTTCGATGACTCGGCGCTCACTCGATCGCGCGCTCCGAAGCGCGCTCTGCTTCTGCCGCGGGGCCGGCTCGCCGTCGAGCCCCCGCGCGACGCCGTAGCGCCCCTCGTACAGCGCCTGGAGCGTCTCTTCGGGCGTGGACGGCTGGCGCGCGCACCACGCGAGGTAGGCGCGGAAGCTGATGTCGGGATCGCGCGCCTCGGCCTCGCTCAGCTCGAGCTCGCCCTCGAGCGCACGCTCGGCCGCGCGCAGCAGGGCCTCGTGGTAGCCCTCGTGCACCACCAGATCGCGCAGCCACCTGCTCCTCGGCGTGTCGTGCTCGAGCACCTCGCGTGTGCGCGACACGAGCTCTTCGAGCGCGCCCTCGAAGCCCTCGAGGATCTCGAGGTCGTAGACGAACTGATTCGCGTCGTGGTGCGCGCCGAGCAGGTGCCTGATCACGCGCTCGCGGCTCGAGACCAGGCCCGAGGTGTCGAGCGGCGCGATCGCGCGCTCCGCGAGCAAGAACGGGAAACGCGCCGGCCGGAACGCCAGGAGGCGCGCCCGCCACGTGTCGCGCACCGGCGTCGCGCTCGTGCCGATCGTCTCGCTGCGGAAGACGATGCGGTGCCACATGCGCAGCACGCCGAGCGTGATCTGCCAGGCGTTGGGCACCGGATCGACGATGCCTCGCGTGCGCAGGCGCTCGAGCCCACGCTCCACGGCGCCAGGGTCGACGAGCGCGAGCCGGGCGTAGAGCGGGAGCGTGGCGCTCTCGATGCATCGGTTGCGGGTGGCTTCGGTGGACGGGCTCATCGGGGCTCTCCTCGGGAAGTGCGCAGCTCGCCTCGAACCCGGGCCTCGAGGCGAGCGAGCGTTTCGCGGTCGCGCAGCTCGAGCAGCGCGCCCAGCTCGGCGGGCGACATCGCGAGCGTGGTGTCGCCCTCGGCGCGCGCGTACAGATGCGCCATCAGCGCGCGGTAGCCCTCGGCGTTGCCGAGCGGCTCGGCGTAGATCGCGTCGCGCAGCTCCGGAAGCGCGCCGAGCACACCGAGCACCGGGTTCAGGAAGAGCCCCAGCACCGAGCTCCCCGAGAGACCGACGAGCGCGTGAAGGATCTCGACGTCGGCCGCCGCGAGCGCCGCGCTCGTGGCCGGCGGCGCCTGCTCTGCGAGCGACACGAAGCGTCGCACTCGCTCGTCGAGCGCAGCGAGCGCTTCGGCGCGGTGGGCGCGCCGCTCGAGCCGCTCGAGCACCGCCGCCGCGAGCCGCCTACGCACGTCGAGCAGGTCGGCGCAGAGCGGCACGAGCTCTCCTCGCGCGCGCGCCTCGACCACCAGATCGGGCACCAAGCCCGGCCCCGCGCTCTCGCGCCACGCGCGCACCACGTAGCCCGAGCCCTGCTTCACGCGCAGGAGCCCTCCAGACTCGAGCTCTCGCAGCGCTGCGCGCAGCGTCGTGCGGTTCACCCCCAACCGCTCCGAGAGCGCACGCTCCGGCGGCAGACGCGAGCCCTCGCCGAGCTCACCTCGCAAGATCGCCTCGCGCACCGCCGCGGCGCAGGCTTCGACCGCGCTGAGACGAGGCGGCAGGGGAACGAGCGAGCTGGCTTCCATGGTGGAGATTTGGATTATTGGTCCAACCAATCCACCATGTCAAGCCCAGCCGCGGCCACAAACGCCAAACGGCGCCCCCGGGGGAGCGCCGCTCGGCTCGCCGAGGCCACGTGGACCTCGGCGCTCTTCAGGCTCGGCTCAGTGTCGGTCCGGGGAAGCCGAACCCAGGGGTTCGGCTTCTCCGACTTGTCGTTCGTCAGAAATCGAGAAATGCGGAGAATTCGGCGAAGAATTCTCTGTCGTCGG
>CALKVW010000009.1 GCA_938004785.1 uncultured Polyangiaceae bacterium | reverse complement strand
CTCCGAGGTCGCACCGACCGTCGCGAAGCGACACGCCACGATCGCGCTCGGTCCCAGCGGCACCGACGCGCTCGGGCCGGGTCCGGACTCGATCACGCGCCCCGGAGAGACGCTCCGTCGAGCCGACGCGACCGCCACGCCGCCGCCGGGCTCGCTGATGGCGCCGATGTCGCAAGCGCGCCCGCAGGTGGGCGCGATGACGCCGCCGCCCGGCTCGCTGATGGCGCCGATGTCGCAGGCGCGCCCGCCGGTGGGCGCGATGACTCCGCCGCCTGGCTCGCTGATGGCGCCGAGCTACGCGCAGGCGCCGAGCGAGCAGGCAGCGCCCGTGTCGATGCGCGCGCAGAGCGACGTGGTGGCGTATCCGAGCGCCTACGTCACGGCGTCGGTGGTCGAGCAGCGCCGAGGATCGAGCAAGCTTGGTTGGGTGTTGGGTGCGGCCGTGGTGGGGCTGGTGCTCATCGGTGGAGGCGGGTGGCTCTGGGCGCAGCGGAGCGCCGCCGAGGCCGCACGGCACCAAGCGAACGAAGAGGCCGAGCTCGAAGACGAGGAGGCCGACGAAGAGGACGAGGAAGCTGCCGCCGAGAAGAAGAAGCGCAAGCGCGAGGCGAAGGCCGAGGCCACGCCGTCGGCGGCGGCGTCGGAGGAGGGCGCTCGCCCCGGCGCGACGCCCAGCGCCGCGGCGGTCGACGCGGCCGCGGCCGGCACGGCGGCTCGGCCCTCGGAGCCGACTCCTGCACGCGCGCCGGGGGCGCTGCCCACGTCGAGCTCGACCAGCGCGGGCGCGAAGTCGGATCTGGAGCCGGCGCCGTCGCTCGTCTCGCCGAAGCCGACGAGCACGAGCAGCGCGGGCGCGACGAAGCCTGCCACCCAGCCTGCGCCGACGGCGACGAGCACCCAGGTCGCGGCGGCCCCGGCGCCTGTGCCCGCGCCGACCCCCGCGCCGACGACCGCCGGGGGTACGAGCCCGCGCCCTGGGCCCTCGTCGAAGGGCCAGAGCGGCAAGCTGAAGCCGCCTCGTTGAGTGGCCGCGGGCTGCGGCTCGCGGCGGCTCGTCAGCGCTGCACGAACACCGCGCCGACGCGGCGTCGCTCTGCGAAGGCTTCGGCGCTGAGCGTCCAGCGGAGCAGCTCGTTGGTCACGGGATGCTGGAGGTAGAGCTTCGGCTGGTCGTGCGCGCGCGCGATGTCGGCGTCGACCCGCCGCAGGTAGTCGAGCCCCGCGAGCAGGTTGCCCGAGAGCACGTAGGCCGCGCGGTACTCGCTGCGACGGACGGCGATCGAGAACGCCCGCATGTCGTAGTCGTGGCTGACCTGCCCTTGGGCGAGCAGCTCCTCGAGCTGTTTGCGCTGGCGCCTTCCCATCGCGCGTTGGACGCCGGGGAGCAGGTTGCTCGTGGCGTGCTCGCGTGGCGCAGCGAGCGCGTTCGAGGCGAAGGCCGGGGCCGTGCTGCGCAGCGCGGCGAGCAGGAAGGCGTCGGCGATCTCGGTCGGGATCTCGTCGAGCCAGCTCACGCCGAGCGCCACGCGCGTGAGCAGACGGCCCAGCGCGAAGACCTGCTCCGACTCGGGTAGCTCGGCGAAGCCGATCGGGCCCACGAGGGCAGGTGGATCACCCGGGTAGACCCGCACCGCGCCTTGCCACGAGGGCGTGAGGTAGAGCTCGAACTGCTCGATGCCGAGCGCGCGCGCGATCCGGTCGGCGAGGGCGCGCGTGGGGTGGCCATCGCGAGGCCCGATGCGCTCGCGTGATCCGATCCCGAGCGACGAGAGCTCGAAGCGCAGCGCCTTCGCGGCGATGGGCGCGACCGCGAGCGCGACGTCGACCAGCGGCGAGCGCGCGTCCGGCACGAGCACCCGCACGATCTCCGAGGCCGCGAGCGCGCCCGCGAAGGGGGCCTCCGGGTCGAGGCGACGCTTGCGGAGCTGCACCAGCCGATCGTTCGCGAGCTCACCGAGCGCAGCGCGCACCTCCTCGACCGCGAGGCGCTCTTCGGCGCGACCCTCGGTGGCGAGCGCGGCGTCGAGGCAGGCGAGCACCGCGGAGAGCACCGTGCCCGTCGCGGCGACCGTCGCGCCCTTCACCTGCGAGTAGCTGCTGGGTTCGGCGAGCCGCAACAAGGTCTCGGCGTCTTGGGTGAGCAGCTCACGCAAGGTCTGGACGGCCTCCCGGTTGCGGCCTGCGCCGAGCAGCCCGAGGCCGAGCCCGGCCCGCAGCTCGGGGTGCGGTGCGACGGGTGTACCCGAGGGAGAGGTGCTCGCGGGGGTCGCCGCCGTCGCCAGGTGCGCGAGGCCCTCGGTGGGGCGCTTGAGCACGTTGATCTCCAGCAAGCCGAGCGTGAGCAGCCAGCGCGGCTCCGCGGCGCGGCGACGCACTCGCGCGAGCTCGAGCACCTGCTCGATCGCCTGGGCGAGCGCGGCCGCGCCCTGCTCGGTCTCGCTCTTGAAACACGACACGAGGCCCGACCAGGCCCTCGGCTCGTGCGGCGCGGTGACGACCGCGTCGACCAGGGCGCGTACGCGGCCGGCTTCGTCGCCGGTCTCGCGGAGCAGCTCGGCGAGTCGGAGCTGGAAGTCGGTGCGGGCGACCGGGTCGGCCTCGTACTCTGCCAGTCGCTCGAGCGAGACACGCGCGAGCGCGGTGTCGCCGGAGCGCAAGCCCAGCGCGTGGAGCCGCTCGAGCGCGCGTTTGTTCGTGGGCTCGGCCTCGAGCACCTGACGCAGATCGAGCTCGGCGGCCTTCGCGTCGGCGAGCGGCCCCTCGTGGATGTCGGCCAGCGCGAAGAGCGCGACGACGCGGGTCTTGGGCTCGCTGCCGGTCAGCTCCACCACCCGCGCGAGCGTGACCTTCGCCTCCGCCCAGGCCTTCTGCGCCGAGAGTAGGCGCGACATGAGCAGGAGCGAGGGCACGTCTTCCGGCGCGATGGTGAGCACACGGCGCATCGCGAGCACACCGGGGCCGTAGTCGATCGTCGCGCCGTCGCTGGCCTGACCGAGGCGCAGGTAGGCGCCGCCGATCTCGCCGCCGAGCCCGACGATCTGCTCGGGCGAGCGAGCGCGCTCGAGCGCCGGAGCGAGCCTGTCGACGAGGCGGCGAGGGTCGCGCGTGAGCAGCGCGGCGAGCGCTCCGGCCGCCTCGCGGCTCTCCGGATCGGCGTCGAGCGCGACCTCGTAGAGCTCGAGCGCCCGGCGATCGTCGTTCAGGTGCGCCGCGGTGAGCTCGGCTGCGCGCACGAGGTGCTTCGCGCGTGTGGGCGCCGCGTCGACGAGCTTCGCGAGCGCGAGCTGTGCGTCGATCCTCGAGTGCGGGTCGTCGAGCGCCTCCGCCAGGCGATCGAGCCCGCGCGCGACGAGCAGGGAGTCGGGCCAGAGCCCGAGCGCTTCACGGTAGGCGGCGAGCGCCGCGCGAGCGTCGCCTCCCACCGGGTCGCGCTCGAGCAACATCGCCTCCTCCGCCAGGTAGGCTGCGCGTGCGACCGGGTCGAGCGCGAGCTCGCGACGCGCGCGGATCGCGGAGAGCAGGTGGGCCTTCGACGCGAGCATCGCGGGGTGAGGCACGCCGACGTTGCTCACGAGCCTGCCGGCGACGCGGATCATCTGGTCGAGCGCGGCGGAGTCCTGCGGGTAGAGCTCCAGGATGCGCGAGAGCGCCTCGAGCGTCGTGGCGGCGCCGACACGCTCCTCGTAGGCCGCGATCTCCCACAGACCTCCCGCGCGCGCCGCCTTGCAGTGCACGACCGCGGCCTGCGCGAGCAGCACCTGGGCGAGCGCGACGTGATCTTCGCGGCCGCGTAGCTCGCGCTCGAGCTCTCGCAGCGCGGGCACGTGGTGCGGCACCACCCCGACCAGCGCCTGCAGCACGCTGATGGCTTGCTCGGGTGAGCTCTGCTGCAGCGCTCGCGCGAGGGCGATGCGCAGCCCGTGGTCGACGACCGCCGGCGGCTTCTGCTCCAGCCAGCGTGCATACAGACGCAGCTGCAGGGGTTCGTCGTCGAGGCGCGCGAGGATGCGCTCGCTCTCCTCGTAGACGAAGGGATCCCAGCCCGGCGCGTCGGTCGTGCGCATGAGCTCGTCGGCTGCGTCGAGGCTCGCGAGCGCCGCACGATCGTCGGCGAGGCAGTGCTCCTCCACGAGCGCGCGGGCCACGCGCAGCTCGGCGCGCACTCGCGCATCGGGCTCGCGCTGCTCGAGCTGCGTGAGCTCCGAGACCAGCTTGGGCCAGGCCTTGGTGCGGCGGAGCAGCTGCACGAGCTGCAGCTTGGGCAAGGGGTGCGCGGGCCGGAGGGCGCTCGCGCGGCGGTAGGCCTCGACCGCATCGAGCGGCTGCTTGCGCGCGCCCTGATCGAGCTCGGCCACCTCGAGCCAGAGCTCGAAGGCGCGCTCGGGATCGTGCGCTGCGAGCGCCACCAAGGTGCGCCTCGCTTCGTCGTGGCGGCCCATGCGCACGAGCAGATCGACCCTGGCGCGCTCGGCGCCGCGGTTCTCCGGGTCGGCCTCCCGTGCCCGATCGACGAGCGCCAGCGCTCGCTCGCGATCGCCGCTGCGCTCGGTCTGCGCGGCCGCGTCGAGCAGGAGGCGAGAGCTCAGCGAAGGATCCTTCGACGCGGCGGCCTCGTCGAGCAGCGCACGCAGGAGCTTGTCGTGCGCGCCCGCGCGTCGAGCGTTGCGCTCGAGCGCCAGCACCGCGCTGCGGCGCTTGGGGTCGATCGCGAGGATCGACTCCGCGACCTCGATCGCCTGCTCCGGGCGGTCGAGCTCGTCTTCCACGATGCCGAGCACCTTCTCGTGGAGAGCGATCTTGCGCTCGCGATCGGCCTCGACCTTCGCCGCTTGCGCATAGAGATCGATGCGCGCCTCCGCAGCGCGCAGCTCCGTGGCCTCGGACTTCGGTCCGCTGCGCAGCAGCGCCGTGAGCATGTCGAAGACCTCGGGGTGACCCGGCGCGACGAGCCAAGCCGCGCGCAGGGCCTCGATCGCTTGGTCGTGGCGATCGAGCAGGCGATGGGCGACGTCGGCCGCCCGCAGGAAGGCCGCGACGCGCACGCCTGCGCTGCGCTCCGAGTTCGCCTCGACGAGCCAGAGGCGCACCCGCTCGGTGTGCCGACCGAGGCGCACGAGCGCGGAGTCGAGCGCCTCTCGGATGGAGGCGTTGGCGGGATCGCGCGCGAGCGCTCGCTCGGCGGCGTCGACGGCGAGGTCGGCGCGGCCCAGTCGCCCGTAGGACTCCGCGAGGCGCATGTACTCGTGGGCGAGCGCCTCGGGCGTGCCGAGCAGCTCGAGCCGCTGGATGCGCACCTCGACGAGGCGCGCGTGGTCCTGCTCCTCGTCGAGCAGGAGCGCGAGCCGGTCGAGCGCTCGCTCGCGCGTCGGGGTCGAGGGGCGCGCGAGCTCCTTCGCGCGCGAGAGCGCGTCGATCGCGTCGCCGATGGCGTGGAGCCGGTCGAGCGCGATCGATGCGACCGCGTACTGGAGCCGCGCCGCGCGGTCGGGGTCGGGCTCGCGTTCGGCCTCGGCGCGCAGGCACTCGGCGAGCCCCGCGTCGCGGTCGTGCCGAGCGAGGAAGCACGACAGCGCGGCGCGCACGGGCCCGGGGCCCGGCACGAGCGCACCGGCCCTCGTGAGCGCGCGTCGCGCGAGGTCGATCTCTCCGAGCCTGCGCTCCGCGAGCACGCCGCGCTCCACCGCGATCCACGCGGCGAGCTGCGCGTCGCCGTCGACGCCGTCGGGCGCGAACTCCTCGCCGAGCCTGCCGAGGTGCTCGACGAGGGCGCGCTCGGCCTCGGTGCTCGACGTGTCCGTCGACCCAGCCTTCTTGCGCGCCTCGAGCTCGCGCTGGGCGATCTTGCGCAGCGTGGCCTCGAGGCCACGCAGGCTCGCAGGGTGTTTCGGTGCGAGCCTCAGCGCCTGCTCGAAGGCCTTGCGAGCCTCGGCGAGCCGCGGTGGGTCGTTGCCGACGCGCCCGAGGTGGATGCGCGCCTTCGTCGCCCAGAGGTCGGCCGACAGCTCGCTGCTCTCGGCGACGGCGAGCTCCTCGTCGAGCACCTCGAGCAGCCCCGTCTCCCGGCCGTCCGGCGCGCCGCTGCGGCGCAGTCGCGTCAGCGCGGGCTGCAGGGTCTTCATCCGCGCGCGCGCTGCGGCGTAGTGCTTCGAGGCGCGCTCGCGACCCTCGCCGTGCCACTCCGCGAGCAGGCCGAGCTCGAGCTCGGCGCGCGCCGCGCCCACCGCGTCGCTCTTCGCGAGCTTCGCGATCCGTTGCTGCAGCTCTCGCTCGAGCGAGGCGTTCGCCTCCGGAGGAGGCTGGCTCGCGCTGCCGCGTGGCGCGTCGCTCGTGCGAGCAGCCTCGGCGAGCACCTCCGGCGGAACCGAGAGCTTCGAGCGGCTCGCGCGTGAGCGCGGCAGCGTCACGCTGTAGGAGCCCGGTCGGACCGACTGTCCAGCCTCGGCATCGCTCGACTCGGTCTTCTCTCGCGCTTCGGTGCTCGGCTCCGGCGTGCCGTCGACGAGCGTGGGCCCGGTCGACACCTCGCCCTGAGACGGCGCGCTCCGTGCGGGCGAGGGCGCGGCGGGTGAGCTTGCAGCGGCGAGTGGCGCGGTGGTCGCGCCGCTCATCGCGGGAGGCGGCGCGCTCGGCCAGGCGGTGTCGGTGCTCGCGAGCAGCGCCTCGTCGTCGGCGTCGGGCTCGAGCTCCTCGACGACGTCGTCGGCGCCGAGCTCCTCGCCGGGGAGCGACTCGAGCGGCTGCCTCGTGCCCGGCGAGCCGACGGTGCCGAAGGGCAAGGTCGGCCCGGCGGACGGCGATGGGCTCGGTGCCGTGATGCCCGTGGGCGGTCGCAGAGGCGGAAGCGGCACCGCGGCGATCACACCCGAGGGCTTCGGCGCGGGAGGGCGCCGGCTGCCCGGCGCGCGTGGGGGCGGCGCGAGCGTCGCGGGGCGCGAGGGCGTCGAGGGGGAAGGCACGGGGGCCCTCGGCGGCTGCAGCTGCGACTTCGGTCGCGCACCGCCGTCGGTCGGCACGCCGGTCGAGGGCGCGTCGGGCGCAGGTGCGCGGTGGCCTAGCAGCGTCTGGTTCGGTTTCGGCGGCGCCGCAGCGGCCCCAGAGTCCTTCGGAGCCGCGTCCCCCTCCATGTCGTCAGCCACGCGGCCGATGCTAACAGAGGGCCCTCTCGTGCACGCAACTACGCGGAGGGTCCTGCGCTCGTCCGGTCCATCGTCGCGAGAGCACGCCGCAGGAGGGCGCGCTCTCGAAGCCTGCGCGTCACTGCGTCCAGCGGACCAGCACGCAGGTCACGTTGTCGGGCCCGCCGTGCTCGTTCGCGCGCTCGATGAGCTTCGACGCGGCCGTCTGCAGGTCTTTGTGGGCGCCGAGGATCTCGGCGATCTCCGGGTCCGTCACCGGGCCCGAGAGCCCGTCTGAGCAGAGCAGGTAGGTGTCGTCGAGCTGAGGCGTCTCGAAGCGCGTGTCGACCTTCACCGTGTCGCGCATCCCGAGCGCACGAACGATCACGTTCTTGTGCGGGAAGTTCGCGATCTCCTCCTCGGTGAGGCGCTTCATCTTGATGTAGTCGTTGAGCAGCGAGTGGTCCTCGGTGAGCTGCTCGAGCTTGCCCTGACGGAAGCGGTAGGCGCGGCTGTCGCCGACGTGCGCGACGTAGATGCCGTCGTTCGCGGAGAAGAGGCTCACGAGCGTGGTGCCCATGTTGCGCTTCTTCAGCTCGCGCTGGCCCGTCTCGTAGATGCGCAGGTTCGCGAGCTTGATGCCGGTGATGAGCCGGTTCTCCTCGTAACCCTTCGACCGGTCCATCTTGTAGGGCCAGGTGCGCTCCGGGTCGTCTTGCGTGGCGGAGAAGAACTCGCGCATCGCGTCGAGCGCCATCTGCGAAGCGACCTCACCCGAGGCGTGCCCACCCATGCCGTCGGCCACGATGAACAGGCCGTACTCGGGCACAATCGAGAAGTTGTCCTCGTTGTGGTTGCGCTTGCGCCCGATGTTGGTCTCGCCGGAGACCTCGATGCGGAACTTCTGGTGGATGGACCCCTGAGTCATGGCGGGCCGGTTCGAACCGGGGCACCGATGGTCGCGGTTAGGCGCATCGGCTGTCAACGAGTCTTCGCTCGGAGCGGGTCGCCCGAGGTCGAATGCGAGGCCGTGCGACGCTCCGGGAGGCGACGCACCCCGGAAAGCGCGGGCCGCGTCAGAGCGCCTGGTCGAAGGGGGAGCTCGGCGCGGGGCTCACGGGTGAGACGCGCACACGCGGCGCTCCTGGGGCCGGCGCTGCCTCCGAGGCCGGCGCCGGCCCGAGCGAAGCGCCCGCGAGCGGCGGAGCGCGCAGCCCCACCTCGACCTGGCGGTAGCGCCCCTGGCCGAAGAGGATGAGCGGGACCTTCTCCCCGACGGCGTGCTTGCGGATGGCTTGCACGAGCTGATCCGGCGTCGTCACCGGCTCCCCGCCCACGGCGAGCACGGTGTCTCCCTCGTTGCCGGCGAGCAGGCCCGCGTCGGCGGCCGGGCTGCCGGGCGCGACCGAGAGCACCCGCACGCCGCGCGCGACCGGTCCGTTGTCGGCCGCGCCCTGGATACCCAGCCAGGCCGCGGGCAGCGCCGCGGAGGCGGGCGCCGACTTCAGGAAACCCTTCACCACGGAGACCGGCGTGCCGAAGGCGATGGGCACGCAGGGTTTGCCGTCGGTCGGCAGGCAGCCTCGCCCGAGCACGCCGACGACCCTGCCGGTCTCGTCGATGAGTGGTGAGCCGAGATCGCGGCCCGAGATGCGGGAGCCGACCTCGAGCGCGCCCTGCAGCATGCGATCGTCGCCGCCCAGCAAGGCGCGGCGCGAGCGCAGATCGACCAGCGAGGCGACCGGCCGGCCGCGCTGCTGTGCGCTGAAGGCGCGGATCGCGGCGTTCTCGCGCAGAGGATCGGCGCTCGAGGCCGTGAGGCCCTGCTGCCAGCGACCGGTCTGCGGCACGAGCAGCGCGAGATCCCAGGGGCGATCGTGGTGACCCAGGAGCACCTTCACGACGGAGTCGTCGGGGTACTTCACCTCGAGCTCGTTGCCGGAGCCCAGCGGCGAGAGCGCCGTGAGGATGCGGCCGTCGCCCGCGAGCACCGAGCCGAGCGCGACGGGCTGCCCGGCGCGCTGGATCACGACGACGCCTCGCGCTGCGCGCGCCTCGGGTGACTCCTGAGGGGGCGGGATGAGGTCGGCCACCGGCGGTAGACCCGGGCGCTGTGGGGTGCTCGGCGCGGCCTGCCTCGGGGCGGCGGGCTGCTGAGCCGCGGCAGCGCCGGTGACGAGCAAGGTGGCGGTCGCCAGCAGCACGGCGAGGCGACTCCGCGCGGCGCGGTGTTGACGAACGTTCACGCCGCCCGTGTAGCCTGGGTCGCACTGTCGCGTGGGCGACGTGGGGCGCTCGCGCGCAGCTCGGTCGGCGGGTTCGGGGCGAGTCAGGGCTCGAAGGTGGACGAACATGCGGCAGAGCTCCTCGAAGGCGACCCCACTAGGGTGTCGACGACCGCATGGGTTTGCAAGGCTCGGGCCGAACGCAGAGGTGCCGCCCCAGCGGAGCGCCGTAAGCGAGCTGGGCGGAGCGCGTTCCTCCTCTGGATGCCCCAGGGGCGCCTTCGAGGGCTGAACGCGCGGTGGGTGGAGCCGAGCGCGACGAGCTCCTGGGCATCGATCGAAGAGCTTCGGTCACGAACCGTGACCACGGAGGCACATGGCTGAGGAAGAGGGAACCATGGGCAAAGCGCTCGCACGGGTCGACACCCACGCGGACGAAGCGGCAGCCATCGAGAGGCTCGTCGCCGACGGTCAACACAAGGCAGCGCTCGAGCGCTGTGCTCGCTCCTACGCCGCTCCGCTCGGCAGGCTCTGCATGGCGCTCACCGGCTCACAGGCCGAGGCCGAGGAGCTGGTGCAGGAGACGCTCATCGCGGCCTACGACGGCTTTCCGCAGTTCCGGTTCGAGGGGAGCATCCGCTCCTGGCTCTTCGGCATCGCACGGCGGATCTGCGGTCGACACAACGAGCTGAAGAACCGCCGCCAAGCCCGCCTGCGCCTCGTGCACGACACGGGCAGGGGAGCCGCGCTCGACGACCTCAGCATCGAGCGTGAGCGCGCCGAGCGGGCCCGCAGCGCGCTCGCCAAGCTCAAGCCGAGTGAACGCGAGGCCGTGGTGCTCCGCTACGACGCGGAGATGAGCTTCCGCGAGGTCGCGCACGCCTGCGGCGTCGACGAAGCCGCAGCCCGCAAGCGCGTGAGTCGGGCGCTCTCGCGCCTTCGAGAGTCTCTCGCCGACGTTTGAAGAGGTCGGAGGAACGCCATGAACAGCATCAACGACGAACGCTGCATCGAGGTCCAAGAGCACCTCGCCGATCTCCTCGAAGGCCTCGCTTCGGAGCGCGTGCTCGAGCACGTCGCCGAGTGCGACGACTGCCGCGATCTGCGCCACGAGGCCCAGCTCGCGATGCAGGCCGCCGCGAGCGCCGGCGCCGACTTCCGCGCGCCGAGCGACTTCGCCGACAAGCTCATCGCAGGCGTGCTCGCGGCGCGCCCCGAGGGCCCGGACGCCTCCGCGGCGCCGGTGTCGGTGGCGACGCGCTCGAGCCAGCTCGGCGCCGCGCCGAGCGAGGCCGCTCGCAGGTCCAGCGACGAGCTCGCGCCTCGGGCTGCGCTGGAGGCCGCGAACCCCCAGCTCGCCGAGGCTGCGCCCGAGACGCAGCGTACGACCTTCGATCCCGAGCCGCTCGGCGCCTCGCAGGGGGAGGGCACGGCGACGCGCGCGGCGCGCTTCGAGCCCACGCTGAAGACCGTGCCGCTGCGGGCCGTGCAGGCGACGCTCGACGAGGCGCTGAGCGTGCCGACGCCGACGCCGACGCACGATGGCGCAGCGGAGCAGCTCTCGGGGCGCGTCGTCGACGCGGTCACGGGCCGCGCCGACACGGGCGGTGGTGGCGACACGGGCGGGAGTGTGTCGAGCGCGGCGGCGGTCGAGGCCTCGGAGCGTGCCGGCGCTGCGCGCGAGGAGCTGCCGAAGAGCGGCAGCACGCAGCGCTCGGCAGAGCCCGTCGGGCGTGTCGTCCGCGCGGCGGGGGCCGCGGGGGCGAGTGAGCCGACCGGCCACGGCGGGGTCGTCTCCCTGTTCCGCAAGAAGGGCTTCCTGGTGGCGCTCGCGGGCGGCATGGCAGCAGCCGCGGCGGTGGGTGCGCTCGTCGTCGATCAACAGCGTGGCAAACGCGACGCCGACGGCGTCACGGCCTCGAGCGAGTCGCCCTGGACGGGCTCGGTCGCGGCGGTCTCGCGTGCGTCGAGCGACGGCGGCGAGGGCCTCGAGGTGTGCAAGGCCGGCTGCAAGACGCTGAGCCAGGGCGCGAGCATCGAGCCCGGCTCGACGCTGAAGACCGACGCGAAGACCCGCGCGCGCGTGAGCTTGGCCGACGGCACCTGGCTGGCGCTCGACCGCAGCTCCGAGGTGGTGTTGCCGGACGGTGAGCAGCGCGAGGCGAAGATCGTGCGGGGCATGGTCGTCGCCGACGTGAAGAACGTCGCCGGGGCTTCGGCGGCGCGCCTCGTGCTGCCGCAGGGCCACGTCGAGATCCTCGGCACGAAGCTCTCGGCGACGGTGACGGATCGCCGCGCGACCGTCGACGTGGTGCGCGGCGAGGTCTCGGTGGTCTCGAACGACGGCGCGAGCGTGCGCGTACGCGCCGGCGAGGAGGCGACGCTCGGTCTGCGCGGTGAGCCCGTCGTCACGCCGAAGTCGTCGATGAGCGAGTCGCTCGAGTGGAGCGGTGACGCCGGCGAGGAGGCCGAGGGCGCCGCGCTCACCGGGCTCGGCGAGCTGCGCGCGAAGAAGCCCGGCGAGGCGCAGGAGCGCGCGAAGGCCGTGCGGCTGTCGAAGCACGACGTGAAGGTGCGCATCGTCGACGTCGTCGCGCGGACCGAGATCGACGAGACCTTCACGAACGACACCGACGAAGAGCTCGAGGGGATCTTCCGCTTCCCGCTGCCGCCCGGCGCGCAGATCGAGCGCCTCGCGCTCGAGGTCGACGGCAAGCTCATCGACGGCGCCTTCGTCGACCGCGACAAGGGCGCGGCCATCTGGCGCGGCGTCATCCAGAACGCCGCGCCGAAGGCGCCGCGACCGCGTGAGGAGATCATCTGGGTGCCCGGCCCGTGGCGCGACCCGGCGCTGCTCGAGTGGCAGCGTGGTGGGCGCTTCGAGCTCAGGATCTTCCCGATCCCCAAGCGCGGCTCGCGCCGCGTGGTGCTCGCCTACACGCAGACGGTGCCGCAGTCGTCGGGCGTGCGTCGCTTCACCTACCCGCTGGCGCACGACGCGAGCGGCAGCACGCGGGTCGACGAGTTCAACGTCGACCTGCAGGTGATCGGGCACGACCCGGAGTTCGGCGTCGAGTCGCGCGGCTACGCGCTCGCCAAGTCCACGGGCAGCCAGCTCGGCGAGCGGCTCACGATGAACGAGCGGAGCTTCGTGCCGGCCGGCGATCTGACGCTCGAGTACGCCCTGCCCAAGCGCGAGCTCGCGATGACGGCGTGGGCCTACGACATGACCGCGAGCCTCGCGCCGATCGGCGCGAACCAGTCGCCCACGCTCTCCTCGCCCGCGCCCTCCTCGCCGAACCAGAAGGAGCTCGGCAAGTCGGGCTGGGGCGGCTCGGGTGGCCTGCACGGCCCGGGCTCCGTCGTTCCGAGCAACGCCGATCGCGCGAAGCAGGCCGAGCTCGAGGCGAAGGCGCTCTCCGACGAGCGCTCGCCCTTCGTGGCCCTCGCGCTGAGGCCGAAGCTCCCCCGCTTCGCCGAGGGCAAGGAGCGCGTGCACGTCATCGTGGTCGACTCGAGCCGCTCGATGGTGGGCGAGCGCTTCTCCCGCGCCTCGCGCCTCGCGGCCTCGATCGTGCGTGAGATGGACCGCCGCGACGAGTTCCTCGTCATGGCCTGCGACACGACCTGCCAGGCGATGGGCGCGACGAGCCCGCAGTCGATGCCGGCGCCCGCGGCGCCGAGCGCAGAGGCCGCGCAGGAGGTCGAGCGCTTCCTCGGCTCGGTCGAGCCCGACGGTGGCACCAACCTGCTCACGGCGGTGCAGGCCGCTCGCTCCGCGGCGCGCTCGGTCGCGTCGGGGCGCGAGCTGCGCATCCTCTACCTCGGCGACGGCACGCCCACCGTGGGCCCGACCCGCGGCTCCACGATCGAAGCCGCGGTGCGCCACGCGCTGCCCGCAGGCGATGGCAGCGTCGTCGCGGTCGCGCTCGGCTCCGACGCCGACACGACCACGCTCTCGGCGCTCGCGCGCGGCGGCAACGGCGTGGTCGTGCCCTACGTGCCCGGCCAGCGCCTCAGCGCGGCAGCGCTCGACGTGCTCGCCTCGGCCTACGGCTCGGTGCTGAGCGACGTGTCGGTCGAGCTGCCCCCCGGGCTCGCAGAGCTCACGCCGAACCGCATCGATCCGGTGCCGGCGGGCGGGGAGACCTTCGTGTTCGCCCGCATGACCGGCGGCGTGCGCGCGAGCGGCGACGTCGTCGTGCGAGGGCGCGTCGGTAGCGAGCGCTTCGAGCAGCGTTACCCGCTCGACGTGAGCGCCTCGACGACCGCCGGCAACGCCTTCGTGCCGCGCATGTTCGCGGCGGCGAAGATCGGTGATCTCGAGCGTACCGGCTCGAGCGACGACAAGCCGCGCATCGTGGCGCTGTCGAAGCGCTTCGGCGTCGCCAGCCGACACACCTCGCTGATCGTCCTGGAGAGCGAGGCCATGTTCAAGGCCTTCGGCCTCGACAAGAACGGCATCGCCTCGCGCTTCACGGGCGAGGTCGGCGCGCAGGCCTCGTCGACCGACGCGCTCGGCGCCGAGAAGGACGCGCGCTCCGAGGAGGAGGCCGACGAGGTGTCGGGCGCCTTCGAGGGCAAAGCGAAGAAGGAGGCGAACGCCTTCGACGCGGGCGACGACTTCGCGCCGGGCTCGGGCGGCCTCGCCGGCATCGGCTCCGGCGGCGGTGGCCGCGCGCCCTCCAAGTCGAGCGCACCTGCGAGCGAGCCCGCGCGCCAGCAGGCGCCCGCGGCGCGCCCCGCGCCCACCTCCACGTCCGCCGGTCCGGGCTGGGCCTCGCCGCCCGCGCCGGCCGACGATCCCTTCAGCCCGAGCTGGGACCGCGATCGCGCCGCGCGTCGTCCGCCGCCGCCTCCGACCCCCCGCCCGAACATGGTGCCGATGCGCCGCATCTTCGAGCGCAAGGCGAGCTTCGCGAGCGACAACCAGCTCGTCGCCGAGGTGGCCCCGAGCCTGCTCGAGGCGGAGAACGCCCTGCGCATCCAGCCCGACAGCCGTGACAAGACCGTCGCGCTCTACAAGGGGCTCATGGCCTCGGGGCGCGTCGGAGAAGCCCAGGAGATCGTCGCCCGCTGGAGCAAGCGCGACGCGCTCGACCCCGAGGCGCTGCTCGCTCGCTCCGATCTCGCCGCGATGGCGGGTGACCGCGAGCGCGCCCTGCGCATCCTCTCCGGGCTCGCCGATCTGCGCCCCGGCGACAAACAGGTGCAGAAGCGTCTGGTCGCGACCTTCGATCGCATGGGCGCGGCCACCGTGGCCTGCCAGCACCGGCTCGCGCTCGCCGACCTCTCCACCGACGACGTCGACGCCACCGCCCAGGCCATCCGCTGCTCGCAAGACCAAGGCTTCGGCGAGGTCTCGCGTGCCCTCTTCTCGACCGCGCCGGCGAGCCTGCAGACGCGCATCGACACCGCGAGCCGCAGCGTCGATCTCGGCAAGCTCGGCACGCTGTCAGGCGACGTGCGCATCACGGCGACCTGGAGCGCGCCGGTCGACCTCGACCTCGCGCTCGTCGACAAGTCCGGCCGTCGCAGCTCGTGGACGGGCAGCGTCGTGCCGAACCTCCTGGTCTCGGCCACCGATGCGACGAGCGCGCAGCGCGAGAGCCTCGGGCTCGCGGGCCTCGGCTTGGGTCAGTACGTCGTCGAGATCGTGCGCGCCTCGGGCGACGGCTCGACGATCCCGGTGAGCGGCGAGGTGACGATGACGCTGCCTGGTGGCGAGACGCGCCGCGTGCCCTTCACGCTGAACGGACCGCGCACCGAGGTCGGCACGCTGCGGGTGTTCTTCACGTCGCGCCTCGTGCCGCTCGACGGCGGCGGTGGCTGGCAGGGCGGCGGGGGCGGCGGCTGGCGCAGGTAGGCGCGCCGCCGAGCCACTGTACCGCGAGGGGAGAGGCCGGGAGCTTCTCCCCTCGACGCGCGCGCGGGCCGCTGGCATGAGTCTCCCGACCATGGGCCACGATCACGCGCACGACGACACGCACGGCGCCGAGCACGGCGCCGACGGACACCACGACGCTCACGCGCACGACTTCGACCCCGAGCCTGCGCGCGAGATCGGCGCCGACGAGCCGCTCACGCCCTCCTGGGTGCCGCTGCTCGGCGCGGGCATCTTCCTCGTCGCGGGCACCTGGTTCTTGATGGGTTCGTCGGACGACGCCGCGAAGCCCGCGCCCGAGGCGGCCGTCGCCGGCGCGGCGAGGCCCGTCCCGCCCGCCTCCGACGACCGGCTCGTCGCGCCGCAGCCGCGCAGGGTCGTGCCGCCCGCTGGGCTTCCCCAGGGCGC
>CALKVW010000008.1 GCA_938004785.1 uncultured Polyangiaceae bacterium | reverse complement strand
AAGTCGGGGAAGAATTCTCTGTCTTCGGCTGCCGCGCGCCGCGCTCGGGGCCCCGCCCCAAGCGCTGTTTGGCATTTCTGGTCACGTCTTCAGCGGCAGACGAGATCGAGCGCGGTCGGGCAGCCGCCCATCGGGCACTGGTTCACCGGGAGCAGCGTGCACAGACCGCGGTCGACCGGGCAGTAGGCTTCGGAGCCGCAGGCGTCGGGCTGATCCCAGCAGGGCTCGTCGAGCGCGCGCTCGGGTACGCACACGCTCGACGCGGTGCTCGTCTGGTAGGCGCAGGCGTAGCCCTCGGCGCAGCCCTCGTAGTCCGCGCAGGGGCCGCCGTCGTAGACCGCAGGCAGGCAGCGTCGTTCGCTCGGCGTGGCCTCGTCCTCGGGACGACAGACGCTGCCCTCGGTGCACTCGACGACGAGCCCGTCGGTGCCGGTGCAGGCCTCCTCGGGCGCCGCAGGCACGAACCACGTGCAGAGGCGCCGCGTATCGCCGAGGCGCATGTGGCAGTCGCGTGTGCCCTGCGAGGGCGATCGACATTGCCAGGTGCCCTCGCAGAGCGTGCCCGGCTCCTGCGTGCCCTCGGGGATCTCGCTGAAGAGCGTGGGGCAGATCAGCAAGAGGTCGCGTGGCAGAGGGGCACTCCTGCAAGCGTCTTCGGCGGCGAGCTTGTCGCGCAGTGCCGCGACGCACTCGGCGCGCGCGTCCATCTGCACGGTGCGCTTCTCGGCCTCCGCCTCGAGCAGCGTGACGAAGACCTCGTTGCGCATGTCGCGCAGGCAGCGCTCGCTGGGCGACTCCAGCGCCGCGAGCTCGCAGCAGGGCTCGACACCCTCGCAGAGCGTGCTCGCGATCTCGAGCGCCAGCTCGTCGCGCGCGCTCGGCCCGGCGTCGAGCTCGGGCATCGATCCGACCGTCGTCGACCCTTCGCAGCCCAGCGCCGCGAGCAGGCAGCCCGGCGCCGCGAGCAGCAGGACGAGCGTGGGCGTGCCGGCGAGACGCATCCGGGACATCGTCGGCGCTCCCAGGGTGCGCCGTCAACGCGCGGCGCTCAGCCCTTGGAGATCTTCTTCTCCACGAAGACGACGTGCTTGCGCACGATGGGGTCGTACTTCTTGATCTCGAGCTTGCCCGTCATCGTGCGCTTGTTCTTGGTGGTCACGTAGGCGTAGCCGGTGCCCGCCGTGGAGACGAGCTGGATGATGTCGCGCATGCCTACCGTCCTAGCTGCCTCTTCATCATGATGCAACTAGATTGCATTTACATGCTCGATGCGACTAGCGTCGCGGCATGTCGAACGTCCAACTCCCCGTGACCGTGTTGTCCGGCTTCCTCGGCGCCGGAAAGACCACACTCCTGAACCACCTGTTGGCGAACCGAGGCGAGCGTCGGGTCGCCGTCATCGTGAACGACATGAGCGAGGTCAACATCGACGCGGCGCTGGTCAAGGGCGGCCGAGCCGCGCTCGATCGCGCCGAGGAGCGGCTCGTCGAGATGCAGAACGGCTGCATCTGCTGCACGCTGCGTGAAGACCTGCTCGTGGAGGTGGCGAAGCTCGCGCGCGAGGGCCGCTTCGACAGCCTGCTCATCGAGTCGACCGGGATCGGAGAGCCGATGCCCGTCGCGGCGACCTTCTCCTTCCGCGACGAGTCGGGGTTCAGCCTGTCGGACCTCGCGCGTCTCGACACCATGGTGACGGTGGTCGACGCCAAGAGCTTCCTCCGCGACGTGGGCTCGGGCGACGACCTCGAAGCGCGTGGGACCGCGCTGGGCGAGGGAGACGAGCGCACGGTCGTCGACCTCTTGCTCGACCAGGTCGAGTTCGCCAACGTGCTCGTCGTCTCCAAGATCGACCTCGTCGACGCCGACGCGCTGCGCAAGCTCGAGGCGCTGCTGCGCAAGCTCAACCCTGGCGCCCAGATCGTGCGCGCCACCCGCGGCGAGGTCGAGCCGAGCGCGATCCTCGACACGGGGCTCTACCGTGAAGAAGGGCTCCGTCCGGGCTGGGAGGAGCTGCTGTCCGGCGATCGCCTGCCGGAGACGGAGGAGTACGGGATCTCGAGCTTCGTATACCGCGCACGCAGGCCCTTCCATCCTCAGCGGCTGATCGCCTGCTTCGCAGCGGAGTGGCCGGGCGTGTTGCGTTCGAAGGGCTTCTTCTGGCTCGCGACGCGCATGCACACGGCGGGGTCTTGGTCCCTCGCTGGTACGAGCTTCGAGCTCGGACCGGCCGGCGACTGGTGGGCGGCGACACCGCGTGAGGAGTGGCCCGAGAGCGCCGAGGAGCTCGCGGAGGTCGAGCGCGACTTCGAGGGTCCGTGGGGCGACAGGCGGCAGGAGCTCGTGCTCATCGGCATCGACATGGACGAGGCCTCGCTGCGCGCGCAGCTCGACCGATGCCTGCTGAGCGACGAGGAGCTCGCGGAGGGGCCGGAGGCCTGGGCCCGGTACACGGACCCGTTTCCGTCGTGGGAGCCGAGCGACGACGAGCTCGACGCCTCGGCCGCGCCGACCCAGCGGGCGGACGGTGGCGGCCAGCCTACGCAGGAGCGAGCACAGGAGGTCGCGTGATGGATCAGCAGAGCATCGTCGAGGGCCCGCACCGGGGCGTGCACCTGCCCGCTCCGACCCACCGCGCGCTGGACGACGGGTCGATCATCGAGGTCGACGCCGTCGCGGACCTCGTGGGCATCTTCGAGGCCGACACGAACATCGCCGTGCTGCGACGTACGCCTCCACCCGAGCTCGAGCGCGTGGCTCGTGCTCTGCTCGAGCGGCGTCATCTCTCGATCGCGCTGCGCACCAGCGGTGAGGAGCGCACCCGGGCGAGCTCGAGGGCGCTGCTCGGCGAGGCGTCGGAGGCGCTGATCGACGACGCGTGGCGCTGCGCGGAGCTGCTCGCCGACCTCACGGGCAGCGCCGAGCTCGGCCTGCGCATCGCGGTGCTCGAGGAAGCGATGTGTCCACGCTTCCACGTCGACTACGTCGGCCTCCGCTTGGTGTGCACCTACCTCGGGCCGGCCACGGAGTTCCTCGCGACCCGAGACGTCGATCGCTGCCATCTCGGGCACGCGCAGGGCAAACCCTCGGACGAGCTCACGGGGCTCTTGCGCCCAGGAGCGTCGGTGCGTCGAGCTGGGGTGGGTGACGTCGTGCTCCTGAAGGGAGAAGCTTGGCCTGGCAACGAAGGGCGAGGCGCGGTGCATCGCTCGCCCGCCGCGAGCGCGACCACCCCGCGCCTCGTGCTCACGATCGACGCACTCTGACCGCGCGCCTCGGGCGCCGCCGCGCGAGCGCCGCCGCTGCGAGCCCCAGCGCTGCGAGCGCGGCTCCTCGCGTCGCGCCGCGCTCGCCGGGCGCGCTCACCGCGCAGAGGCCTCCACCCGCGAGGCCGAGGCCATCCCAGGGATCGGCGTAGGGCAGCTCGGGCGCCTCGACCTCGATGCGCAGCACCGCGCCGCCGACGCGCCCCGTCGAATCGACGACGCGCAGGCGCACGCGCTCCTGCCCCGGCGAGGCGTAGTCGACGGCGAGCTCCGCCCCGGCGAGCGTCTCTTCGAAGACGCCGTCGTAGTCGCGGTCGAGCTCGACGCGCAGCGAGGACGTGGGCTCGTCGGGGTCCGCGAGCTCGAGCGCGATCGTCTGCGCGCCGGGCTGGATCGAGGCCTCGCGCGTGAGGATGCTCGGCGCCGCGCCGGCGGGGCGAGCCGAGCCGTAGAGGCTCCTGTAGACCTCGAGCTTGCCCCAGCCGAAGTCGTCGTTCGGCACCTGCCCCGTCGCGGCGTCGACGAGCGCGCCGGCGCGGATCTTCGCCTTCACGCCCTCGCCGTCGAGCGCGCCGTCGCTCTGCAGGAGCAGCGCCGAGGCCCCGGCGACGTGCGGGCTCGCGCCGCTCGTGCCGCCGTAGACGATGTAGCCGAGGTCCCAGTCTTCGAAGCTGCCCGCTGCGATGGGGTTGTCGGGCGCGCTGATCCAGAGGAGCGGCGCGCCGTCGATGCGGTGGCCACGCCCCGAATAGAAGGCGCGCTCACCCGGCGTCGCGCCGTCGTAGTCGTTGCCGGTGAAGGCGGAGATCGCCATGCCGTGATCGGCCGTGCCGGGATAGCCGACGAGGTGCTCCTCGCTCGAGAACTCCGGGAACTGCGCGCCCTGGCCCCAACCGCTGACCTCGTCGGCGACGTAGGCGACGAGCTCGAGCGGAGCCACGGCGGGGTCCGAGGGCTCGCTGATCCGGATCGTGTACTCACCCGGCGCCACGAGCGTCTCGCCCGTGGTCGAGAAGAGGTAGGTCGTGGCCATCGCCGTGCCCCGCTCCGAGTCGGCGCGGTAGGCGAAGAGCGTCGTGTCCGCATCCCACGGGAGCTCGCCGCCCTCGGGCAGGAGCGGCAGCGCCTGCTCGACGCCGCCCGGCCCGAGCAGGGTCGCCTCGAGCTCGCGCGAAGGGTCGCGCCAGAGCAGCGTGAAGTACACGAAGCGGATGCCCATCTCGGGCACGTCGAGGCGGATGTCCGTGATCTGCCCCGCGGGGATCGAGCGTTTGTAGAGCTTCTTCGAGGTCGACAGGTTGCCGGCCGGGTTCACGTGCACGACGCCCTGGACGCTCGTGCTGTCGATGAGCTGCTCCATGGGGCTCGAGCCGTCGAGGTGGTAGCCGACCCAGGGCGCGTACTCGTGCAGGACCACGCGCGCGCCCTGCTGCACGCAGAACTGCGCCATCGCGACCTCACGATCGCCCCGGGTGTCGGTGGCCATCACGAGATCGGCGCCGGGCGCGACGCCGACGAGCCCGCTGCGGCCGAGCTGCCCGCCCGCGATCACGCTCGCGGCGCCCGTGCCGTGGCTCATCGCCTCGTCGAGCGGAGCCTCGATGAGGTTCAGGCCACGCTCGAAGATCTCGTTGCCGAGCCTGAAGGCCTTGATCTTCGAGCTGCCGAGCGCGATCAGGCGCTCGCCCACCTCGAGGCGCCCGTCGCCATCCGCGTCGTCGGGCACGAAGAGGCGCTCGCCGTAGCTCGGCGTCGCTTCGCCGAAGCCCGCGGCGAGGCCCGCCTCGCGCGCGCCGCTGCCGTCTTCGTCGGCGTAGAGGTAGTCGTAGCGAGGATCGTAGGGTTCGGCGCCGGTGCCGAAGCGCGGCGCCTCGTCCCAGTAGCTCGAGACGACGCCGTTCAGGTGGCGCACGACGACGGGCCCCGCGCCGAGGTCGACCGTGTCGACGCCCGGCGTGAGCGCACCATCACCGTCGACGTCGACGAAGTCGAAGCCGCCGCCGTCGTCGCGGAAGAACATCGGGTGCAGCACGTCGATGCCCGAGTCGATGTCGCAGACCGTGAGCCCCTCGCCGTCGAGCGCCGCGCCCAGCGCGTCGCGCATGCCCCACACGCCGGCGGCGCCGATCGTCTCGGTGGTCTGCACGAGCGGGCGCGGGAACTGCATCGGGCGCGCGTCGGCGTGCACGCGCACGACCCCCGGGATGCGCTCGAGCTCCGCGGCGAGCCCGAGCGGGACCTGGGCCGCGAGCAGGCGTCGTCCCGAGGCGAGCGCGAGGCCCTCGGCCGCTCCGCGCCGATCACGCTCGAAGCGCGCGCCGCGCTGCTCGAGCGCGCGCAGCGAGGCTTCGTCGGGGCGGCGCTCGAGCTCGAGCACGACGCCGAGCCTGGGCGCGGCGAGCGCGGCGCCCGGGGCGCGCAGCCGCTCGAGCGCGGCGAGCCCGCGGAGCTCGGGGCTGGTGCGCGGCACGCCTGGGGTCTGGGCCTTGGCGTGGGGCGCGGCGGCGAAGGCGAGAGCACCGAGCGAGAGGGCGAGCGAGAGGCGGCGCGACATCGCCTCCACGCTAGCAGCGGGGCAGCCCGGCTCGCGCGGCCGTGTTCCTCAAAGATCCTGCGGCGTGCGCGCGGAGGCGCCTCGAGCCCCGGGCGGCGCCTCGCCCGAGGAGGCGCCTCGGTCGTAGAGCGCCCAGCCCACGCCGAGCAGCGCGAGCGCCGAGCTCAGGCTGAAGACGAGCGCCGTGAGTCGAGGCACCGCGGCCGCCACGAGGAAGCCCAGGAGCATCGCAACCACACCGACGAGCGCGCGCTTGCGCACGAAGACGGCCGCGGCGAGGCAGGGCAGCGCGAGCACGACCATGTCGGCGCGCAGCGTGTTCGCCGGGTCGCCGCCGGAGAGCCACTCCACGACGCGGTGGAGCACGAGCACCGCGGTGCTCCCGGCGAGCAGCGCGATGAGCTGCGTGTTGAGCCGGTTGCGGAGCAGCACCCCGCGGAAGACGATCACGCCGACGAGCGAGGCCGCGAGCACCACCGAAGCCGCGAGCGCGAGCGTGGCCCCATCGCCGGGCCCGAGCGGCCGCGTCCCGAAGCCGCCTCGGATGACCGCCGCGCCGAGCACCAGCGTGAACAGCGTGAGCGCCAGGAGCAGCCAGGTGCGCTCCCTGGCGGCGACCTTCACGTCGGCGTCGTGCTCGAGGCGCTCGAGCCGCGCCGCGGCGCGCTCGCGGCTCGCGATCACGGCCTCGAGCTCGCCGATGCGCGCCTCGAGCTCCGCGGGCAGCTCGCCGAGCTCGCTCGCCACCGCGCGGGCCGCCGCGAGGTTCTCGCGCTCGAGCTCGAGCTCGAGCGCCTCGACGAGGCAGGCCTTCACGCCGGCGCGCGCGCGAGCGTTCTCCGGCCACGAGGCGAGCGCCGCGTGGAAGGCGAAGCGCGCCTCGGTGACGAGGCGAGCGCGCCGCGAGGCCTCGTCGCCGCCCGCGCCTCGCAGCGCGCGCAGCATCTCGTTGCGCGCCCAACCATCTGCGGCGAGCCTCGACGACTCCACGTGCTCGAGGTGGTCGGCGAGCGCGCGGCGAAAGGCGAGCGCGCTCTCCGGACGTTCGGCCGGATCGCGCGCGGTCGCCGCGTTGGCGAGCGCCGCGAGCTCCTCGGGAACGCCGTCATCGTAGACCAGGGGCTCGCTCCGCCACGCCCGCTCGAGCACCTCGTCGATGCGGGTGCCCTCGTGCCGCACGCGGCCCGTGAGCACGACGTGCAGCGTGGCGCCCAGGAGGTAGACGTCGGTGTGCGGACCGAGCGGGCCACCGACGAGCATCTCCGGCGCGACGTAGCAGGGCGTGCCGACGAGCTCCTGCGCCGTCGAGGCGCCCGCGCGCTGGCGGATCGCGACGCCCCAGTCGACGACGTAGACCTCGCCGAGGCGACCGACCATGACGTTGTCGGGCTTGATGTCGCGGTGCACGACGCCGTGCTCGTGCGCGAAATGGACCGCGCTCGCGACCTGCATGAGGATCTCGAGGTGCGCGCGGCTACGATCGCGCGAGAGCCCGGAGACCCGCTCCCATGCCGAGGCCTCGCCTTCGAGCAGCGCGCTCCACGAGACGCCGACGATGCGCTTCATCACCAGCATCGGGGAGCCGGCTTCGTCGAGACCCGCGAGGTGCACCGGCGTGATGTTGGGGTGCTCGAGCGCCCCGGTGATCGTGCCCTCCGCGACCAGCGCCTGTGCCTGCGCGCGATCGCCTCGGTGTCGCACCGTCTTCACGACGACCTCGCGCGCGAGCGAGCGCTGCTCGGCGACGTAGAGCCGGCCCATGCCGCCTTCGGCGAGCAGCTCGTGCACGATCAGATCGTCGGCGGCGGCGTCGCTCGAGGGCGCGGGCGGCGCCTCGGAGAGCGGCAGGCGGATCGAGATGCGCGGCAAGGGTGGCGCGGTGGGTGCCGCGGCCGCCGCGTCCTGCGTCGCGGGCGCGGTCTCGTCGAGCTGACGCAGCGCGGCCCAGGTGGCCGGCGTGATCGTGGAGCGCACGTCGGCCGAGATCGTCGCGGCCAGGCCGAGCTCCTCGGCGATTTCGCTGAAGGGTCGCAGAGCGAGGGAGACTACATCGCTGGCGCGCGGCTCGCTTCGCTCGGCGATGCCGCGGCCTCCGCCCGGAGGTCGCGACGGACTCTGCCGGCCCGGGTCTTTACGGCGCGGTGCGATCTGCGCGAGGCTTCGCGCATGAACGGACACCGATCGATTCGAGGGCTCGCGGCGGCCATGCTCGCCGCGGGTTTGCTCTCCGCGTCGCTCGTCGCCTCCGCCGACGTGGCCCCGCCCGAGAAGGCGCAGGGCGGTCGCGCGAAGGCCGAGGAGATGAAGGAGAAGGCCCAGGAGAAGCGCGAAGAGGCGAAAGAGAGGCGCGAGGAGGCCAAGGAGAAGCGCGAGGAGGCCAAGGAGAAGGCCCAAGAGAAGCGCGAGGAGGCCCTGGAGAAGCGCGACGAGCGCCAGGAAGACCGCAAGGATCGCCGCGCCGAGCTCAAGGACGAGTGGAAGGCGAAGCGCGACGAGTGGCAGGGCAAACGCAAGGAGCGCCGCGAGGAGCGGCGCGCCGAGATCGAGAAGAAGTGGGGCGAGGCAGCCAAGGGTGCGCCGATGCGCGCCGAGCTGCGCATCCACGCGATGCGTGTCGCGCGCATCGAGCGCGTCGCCTTCGTCGCCGAAGCGAACGGCAATACCAAGCTCGCCGAGCAGGCGAAGGCGCTCCTCGAGAAGGAGAACGCCCGACACCAGAAGCGCATGGAAGCGCTGTCGAAGGAGAAGGCCCAATGAGCGCCCGACACATGCTCAGCTGCGCGGCCGCCGCGCTCTTCCTCATGGCGGCTGGCTGCGACGAGCAGAAGCCCGCCGCCACCGGCAGCGCTGCACCCAAGAGCTCCGCCGCGGCCTCCGCGGTCGCCGCGAAGTCGGCCGTGCCCGCCGCGACCGCAGTCGCGACGGCGGCCGCCGCCGAGGGTGAGCTGCCCACGCCGGCCGACTTCGAGGACGCCGCCGAGCAGGAGATCGGCGCGGACAACGCCGAGGCGACGCTCGCGTCGATCGAGAAGGAGATCGAAGCCGGCCCCTGAGCGGCTTCAGCAGATGCGAGGGATGGGCTCGCCTGCGAGGCGATCGAGCACGCGAGCCCCTCCCACGCCGCTGTCGAGCAGCACACGACCACGGCCCGAACGGCCCTCGGTCGTGTGCGAGACCTCGCCGATGAGGCAGGCCTCGGCCCCGCCCGGAGCCGCGCGCAGCGCAGCGAGCGCGGGCTGGGCCTGCGCCTCCGGCACGACGATCACGAGCCTGCCCTCGCAGGCCACGTAGAGCGGATCGAGCCCGAGCAGCTCGCAGGCATCGGCCACCGCGGGCCGCACCGGGATGGCGCGCTCGGAGACGCGCAGATCGACGCCAGCCTGCTCGGCGAGCTCGACGAGCACCGTCGCGAGGCCGCCACGCGTCGGATCGCGCATGCAGTGAGGCTCGACGCCCGCCTCGAGCAGCGCGGCGAGCAGCGGCCAGGTGGACGCGCTGTCGCTCTCGATCACCGCCTCGACGGAGAGCGCCTCGCGGGCGAGCACGACCGCGAGACCGTGGTCGCCCACCGGACCGCTCAGGAGCACGCGGTCGCCGGGCGTGATGCGCGAGGGGCGCAAGGGCTCGCGCGTGCGCACGCGGCCGAGCCCCGTGACGGCGATGTAGACGCCGTCGCCTTTGCCACGTTCGACGACCTTCGTATCGCCGGCGACGAGCACGAGCCCGGCCTCGCGCGCGGCCGCGGCCATGCTGCGGGCGATGCGCTCGAGCTCGGTGACGAGCAAACCCTCTTCGAGGATGAACGAAGCCGTGAAGTGCGTGGGCTCGGCGCCGCAGCTCACGAGATCGTTCACCGTGCCGTGGATCGCGAGGCTGCCGATATCGCCGCCCGGGAAGAAGAGCGGGCGCACCGTGAAGCCGTCGGTCGTGAGCGCAGTGGGGCCTTCGAAGACGAGCGAGGCGCCGTCGTGACCATTCGCGAGCTCGGGCCCGCCGAAGGCCCTGCGGAAGACCTCGTCGACGAGCCGCTCGGCGAGCCTGCCGCCCGCGCCGTGGGCGAGCACGATGCGCTCGTAGCTGCCGGCCGGCACCGGGCAGTCGAGCTCGAGCTTCGCGCTCACGGCTGCGCTCCCGAGGCGACCGGCGGGCGGAAGCGGTGGTAGGCCGAGCAGGCGCCCTCGGTGGAGACCATGGGCGCGCCGAGCGGCGCGTCGGGTGTGCAGCGCACACCGAACTCGGGGCAACGATCGGGCTTCAAGGTGCCGCGCAGCACCTCGGCGGCGCGGCAGCCGTTGGGTTCGGCGATGGGCAGGCTGCGCCGAGCGAAGCGCACGCGCGCGTCGTAGCGCTCGTAGGCCGGGCGCAGCGCGAGGCCGCCGCGAGCGACGGTGCCGAAGCCGCGCCACGGCGCGTCGACGACCTCGAAGACCTCGTCCACGGCGCGGCGCGCCTCGGGGTTGCCCTCCGCGCGTACGGCGCGCCCGTACTGGATCTCGACCTCGTGACGCCCGGCCTCGAGCTGACGCACCGCGCGCAAGAGGCCCTCGAGCAGATCCAGCGGCTCGAAGCCCGTGACCACGAGCGGCACGCGGTGCTTCGCGGCGATGGGGTGGTACTCGCCGGTGCCTTCGATCGTGCAGACGTGCCCGGCGGCGAGGAAGCCCTGCACACGCACCTCGTCGTCGCCGAGGATCGCCTCGATCGCGGGCGGTACACGCACGTGCGCGGCGAGCACCGAGAAGCGCGGCAGCGCGAGTCGCTCCGCGAGCGCGACCACGCTCGCCGTGGCCGGCGCGGTCGTCTCGAAGCCCACGCCGAAGAAGACGAGCTCGCGCTCGGGCATGCTGCGCGCGAGCGCGAGCGCGTCGAGCGGCGAGGTCACCACGCGCACGTCGGCGCCCGAGGCGCGCGCCGCGAGCAGGTCGCCGCTCGTGCCGGGCACACGCAGCATGTCGCCGTAGGTCGCGAGCACCGCGCCGTCTTCGAGCGCGATGCGGCGCGCGATCTCCACGATGCCCTCCGGCGTGACGCACACGGGGCAGCCCGGCCCGTGCACGAGCTCGAGCCCGGCCGGCAGGAGCTCGCCGAGGCCCCAGCGCGCGAAGGCGTGCGTCTGGCCGCCGCAGATCTCCATGATCACCCAGGGGCGCGTCACGGCTCGGCGCAGCGCCGCGGCTGCGCGCTCGATGCGCTCGGGCGCGCGGAACTCGTCGACGTACCTCACGCGGGCTCGCCTCGAGAAGCGGTGGCGTCTGGGCCCAGGGCCTCGTCGAAGAGCGCGAGCGAGGCGCGCGCAGCCTCGGCGTCGAGGCGCTGGATCGCGAAGCCCACGTGCACGATCACCCATTCGCCGACGACGACCTCCGGCACGTAGGCGAGGCACACCTCGCGCACGACGCTGCCGAAGCGCACCCGCCCGAAGGCGAGCTCGTCGCGTGCGTCGATCGAGAGGATCTCACCGGGCAGAGCGAGGCACATCGCGGCGCAGTCTACGCCTGCCCGAGCCGGTGCGCCGCCACCCAGAGCTGCCCGAGCGCGAGCCCGCCATCGCCCGGGGGCACGATCGCGTGCGTGAGCACCTCGACGCCCCGCGACGACAGCGCCTCGTAGGCGCCCTCGAACAAGAGGCGGTTCGCGAAGCAGCCGCCGCTGAGCGCGACGCGCGTGGCTCGCTGGCGCTCGCTCAGGCGCACGATCAGGTGGACCAAGCTGGCGTGCAGGCGCGAGGCGATGCGCGGCGCGTCCGAAGGATCGGCGAGCATCTCACGCAGCATGGGGCCCCAATCAATCACACCGTGCGCGTCGATCGGGAGCGCGTAGGGCTCGGCGCCCGGCTCGGCGAGCTCTTCGAGGCGCATCGCGGCTTCGCCTTCGTAGCTGCTCTCGCTGCACACCCCTGTGAGCGCGGCGACGGCGTCGAAGAGGCGCCCCAGGCTCGAGCTCTGCGGCGCGAGCGCAGGGCGCGCGGCGATGGCGAGGTGCTTCGCCACGAGAGGGTCGCTCGACGTGAGGCCGAGCTCGCCGAGCACACCGGCGAGCACGCGCCGGCCGTCGCGCGAGGCTGCGTCGCCGCCAGGCAGGGGGAAGCTGCGCAGCGTCGCGACGCGGCGCGCGCCACGGCGATTCACCTCGAGCGCCTCGCCTCCCCACAGCGCGCCGTCGCTGCCGAGGCCCGTGCCATCCCACGCGAAGCCCAGCGCCTCGCGCGTGTGGTTCTCCGCGAGGCAGGCCGCCACGTGCGCGTGGTGGTGCCACACACGCTCGAGCCTGCCGCCGCGTGCTTCGGCGAGCAGCGTCGAGCCGTAGTCGGGGTGCGCGTCGATCACGCTGGCCTCGGCGACGTGGCCGAAGAGCGCCGAGGCCTGGTCGATCGCTTCGCCGAGTGCGTCGCGCCGCGAGGCCGAGCCCAGATCGCCGACGTGCGGCAAGAGCGTGGCCGTCGAGCCGCGCAGGATCGCCGGCGCCGCGCGCAGATGCGCCCCGTAGGCCACCAGTGAGGCCGCCGGCACCTCGAGCTCGATCGACCGCGGCGCGAGGCCCCGACCCAAACGCAGGCAGCGCACCCGCCCGGCGGCGAGCTGCACCACCGAGTCGTCGATGCGCCGCACGACCCTGCGGTCGTGCGTCAGCACGAGATCGGCGAGCCCCGCCCCGCGCGCGGCGAGCTCGGCGTCGCTCGCCGCGATGAGCTCCCCGTGGTGGTTGGCGCTCGTGGCGACGAGCGGCCCACCGAAGCCGCGCGCGACGAGCCACAGCAGCGGCGCCGCGGGAAGCATCAGACCGACGCGAGCGAGCCCACAGCCGACCGAAGGCGCGAGCGCTCCTTCGCGGGCGCGCACCAGCACGATCGGCGCAGCGGGCGAGCGCAGCGCCTGGCCCTCGGCGTCGCTCGGACGCGCGATCGCATTCGCTCCGGCGAGGTCGGCGACCAGCACGGCGAAGGGCTCACGTGGCCGGCGTTTGCGCTCGCGCAGCGCACGCACCGCGGCTTCACTGCGCGCGTCGCAGCACAGCAAGAAGCCCCCCACGCCGAGCACGGCGACGATCGCGCCACGCCGCAGCGCGGCCACGGCCTGCGAGAGCGCCTCGTCGCCTGCGGCCACGGAGCGCTCGCCTTCGGTGAGGCGAAGTCGCGGGCCGCACGCCGGGCAGGCGAGCGTCTCGGCGTGCTCGCGGCGATCGCCCCGGCGCTCGAAGTCGGCCTCGCATGCGGCGCAGAGCGGGAAGTCGCGCATCGAGGTGGAGGCGCGGTGCCAAGGCAGCGCTTCGACGATCGAATGGCGTGGGCCGCAGCGTACGCAGCTCGTGAAGGCGTAGCCGTGCCTGCGCGACGATGGGTCGGCGAGCTCGGCGAGGCAATCGTCGCAGGGGGCGAGGTCTGCCGGCAGATGCAGCGCGGGTGCCTCGCCGCCCTCGGCTGGTGCGAGGATCTCGAAGCCGGCCGCGCCGCTCGGTCCCTCGTCCGACCATTCGACGATCTCGATCGCGCCCGGCGCCGGTAGCTCGCGCGGGAGCCGCTCTGCGAACTCGGCCACCGCTCGCTCGACGCCCTCCACGACGATCGACACCCCGCTCGGTTCGTTGCGCACACGACCATCCAGGCCGAGCTCGAGCGCGAGCCCACGCACGTAGGGCCGGAAGCCCACGCCCTGCACGATCCCCCGCACGAGCGCACGGCGCGCGACGCGGGGCAGAGCGACGGGCGGCGCGCTCGTCATGCCACGACGTCGATGCCCACGATTTCGAGCCCGCTCGGCCGCTCGGGCGCGTATTCGACGTGGAGCGCGATATCGCTGCGGCCGAGGTGCTCGAGCACGTGCGCGAAGTCGGCGCGCAGGCGTGCTTCGCCGAGGCTCGCCAGCGCCCCGAGCCTCACGTGCACCGCGCGGAGCGCAGCTCCTCGCTGCTCGGCCTCGGCGAGCGCCGACTGCATCATTCGATCGACCAAGCCGTGCTCGTGCATTCAGCCCTCCTCGGCGCCACGCGCCAGCGCATGGGCGCAGCGCCCGACCGCCACACGCAGCGCGCCGAGCGCAGCCGCGACCTCGTCGCTGAGGCCCGACCCCGGCTCGAAGCGCGCGCCTTCGATGCCCACCACGTAGCCGCGCGGCAGCGCCCTGCCGAGCGCCTCACCCAGGCGCAGCACCTCCGCCGGGCCGAAGGCGTGCGACGAAGCCTGCGCGCGCGCGTCGGCGAGGCGCGCGGCCTCGGCGAGCTCGAAGACCCGCACCGTGCCGGTCACCTCGCCGGCTCGGATCACGTCGACGAGCACCACGCCGAGCTCCGTCTCGAGCCAATCGAGCAGGCCCACGCCTGGCCTTCCTGCGCGCACGAGCTCGAGCTCCACCCCGGGCACGGGATCGGCGGCGAGCGCGTCGAGCACGCTCAGCGCGGCGGCGTCGTCGCCTGCATCGGCGTTGCCGAGCGCGATGACCCTCACGCGCGCGAGCGCCGAGCTCACGTCGCGCCGCCCTCGCCGCCGGTAGGCGCTTCGCCCGTGTCCGAGTCGCCCAACTCGGCGATGTCGAGGCGCAGGAAGTGGGTCGCGCAGGAGATGCACGGATCGTAGGCGCGGATGAGCTGCTCGCAGCGGTGCGTCGCCTCCTGGTGCGACATCGCCGCGAGCTCGGGCCCGAGGGTCGCGAGATCCTTCTCGATGCGCGCCTGGTTCTGCGAGGTGGGCGGCACGATCTTCGCGTCGCTGACGAGGCCCTCGGCGTCGATCGCATAGCGGTGAAAGAGCGCGCCACGCGGAGCTTCGGTCGCGCCCGCGCCGGTCGCGGCGCGAAGCGTCGAGGGCACGTAGGCCGCGCTGGGCGGCTCGTAGGCGCGCACGAGATCGATCGCCTCGGCGGCTGCATGCACGAGCTCGACGGCGCGCACCACGATCGATCGGTAGGGGTTGGTGACCACCGAACCGAGCCCGGTGGCGTCGAGCGCGGCGCGCGCGCGCGGGTGCAGCTTCTCCGCGTGGTGGAAGAGCCTCGCCTGCGGTCCAGCGAGGTAGGTGCTGCCATCCTTCAAATGGCAGTGCAGCGCGTTGGAGTGCGCCACGTGAGACTCGACGAAGTGCTGGTCCCACGCGTCGTAGCCCACGCGGTACGTGCCCTCCGCCGAGCCAGGCCCACCGACGAGCAGCCCCGTGCCTCGCTCGAGCGGGTATTCGTCGCACTCGAGCGAGACGAACACGTAGGGCACCTCGAGCTCCTGCGCGGGCCAGCTCGCCACGAGCGCCGCGGTGGCCTCGGCGATCTCCAGCGCGCGTTCGAGCTGGGGCAGGAGCGCCGAGAGCTCCGCGCGCGTAGGCAGCTTGCTGAAGCCGCCGATGCGCGGCGAGATGGGGTGTGTCGCGCGCCCGCCCAGCACCTCGAGGATGCGGTTGCCCGTCTTCTTCAGGGCGAGGCCCTGCTCGACGAGCTCGCGGTGATCGCGCGCCATCTCGATCGCGCTCGGGTAACCGAGGTAGTCGGGCGCGTGCAGCATGAACACGTGCAGCGCGTGGCTCTCGATCCACTCGCCGCAGTAGAGCAAGCGGCGCAGCTTCGCGATCGCTTCGGGCACCTCGAGCCCGAGCGCGGCCTCGAGCGCCGCGGCCGCGCTCAGCTGGTAGGCCACCGGGCAGATCCCGCAGATGCGCGCGACGATGTCGCTCACCTCGTGCATCGAGCGCCCCCGCAAGAAGGCCTCGTAGAAACGTGGCGCCTCGAAGATCGCGAGCTCGGCCTGCTCGACGACGCCGCCCTTCATGCGCAGCGTGAAGCGCCCCTCGCCCTCGACCCGCGTGAGCAGGTCGACCCGGTAGCTGCGCTCATCCGTCGCCATGGCGCTCGCTCTCCTTCTTGAACGCTGGTGCGTAGCCCGTGAAGCTGCGGAAGCGCCGCAGCGCCTCGGCCGGGATCATGCCGTCGTTCCGGAAGCGCGCGGCGAGCGGCGACGTCGCGGCCTGCTCCTTCGGGCCGTAGCAACCGAAGCAGCCGCGCGCGAAGCTCGGGCAGAGCGCGCCGCAGCCGGCGTGCGTCACCGGCCCGATGCAGGGCTCGTCGCTCGCGACGAGCACGCACACGGTGCCCCGGCGTTTGCACTCCGCGCACACGCTCTCGTCGCGGATCTGAGGCCGCCGGCCCACCAGGAGCGCCGTGATCACCTCGAGCAGCTGGCGCTTGTCGATCGGGCAGCCACGCAGCTCGTAGTCGACCGGCACGTGCTCGGCGATCGCCGTCGAGGTGGCGAGCGTGTCCACGTAGGCCGGCGTGGCGTAGACGATCGCCTTGTAGGCCTCGACGTCGGCCCAGTTGCGCAGGGCCTGGATGCCGCCCGAGGTCGCGCAGGCGCCGATCGTGAGCAGCTGCTTCGAGCGCGCGCGGATCGAACGCAGCTCCTCGAGCTGCGCGGCCGTCGACACCGAACCCTCGACGATCGCGAGATCGTAGTCGCCGTGCGGGTCGGTGCTGCTCGTGGCCTCGGCGAAGTGCACGATCTCCACGTGCTCGGTGAGCGTGAGCAGCTCGTCTTCGAGCGACAAGAGCTGCAGCTGGCAGCCATCGCAAGACGCGAGCTTGAAGACGGCGACCCGCGGCCGCGTGGAAGGCGTCGACACAGGCGCTTCGATAGGCCCGCGGGGTGTCCGCGCCAAGCCTCGAGGCCGACGGACGCCGTCGGCCTTGCCTCGCAGCCGGGCGGCGCGCCGAGCTTCAGGGGAGCTCGAGGTAAGGGCTCACGCGCGCCCGCTGCTCTTCGCTGAGCGACTCCAGCGTGGCGCCGATCCGGTCCACCACGTAGCTCGTGCGCACCGCGCGCAAGTATTGCGCCTTCACGGGCACGCTCGAGCCGCGCACGAGCGTGCCCACCTGCCGCCCCGCTTCGTCGTACACGCCGCCGCCGCTCATGCCTCGAACTGCCTGCCCCTCGATGAGGAACTCGGCCTCGGCGTCGTAGGCGATGCTGCCCTCGTCGTCGCCCAGCGCCCGCAGCGCTTGGACCACGGCCGCCGCCTCGGCGTCGTCGAGCACGCGCCCGACGCTCATGGCGAGCTCGCGCTGCTCGCCGTCATCGTCGAATGGGTAACCCACCGTGGCGACCCACGCGCCCGGCTCGGCCTCCGCCCAAGTCGCGGCGCCGAGCGTGAGTCGCTCGGGATCGTGCAAGGGGAGAGGCGCATCGACCAACGGCCCGGGCGTGGCGACACCACTGCCCCAGGGCTCGAAGGTCTGGGCGTCGACCACCGAAGCGCTGAAGTCGACCCGCGGAAGAATGCCAGGGCTGTAGATCTGCCCGGCGGGTGTGTACGGATTGAAGAGGAAGAAGTGCGCCGACCACTTCGACGCGTAGACGCCGCTCGCCTCGGTGAGTCGGATCGTCGCCGCGCCTGGGTCGGCCTTGGGGTCGCGCAACGACTCGGGGCAATCTGCGTCGAAGCCGCAGGGCGAGATGACGTGCGCCGCGGTGAGCAGGATGCCCGTGCCGTGCTCGGTGCGTCGCGTCCAGATACTCCCACTGCCCCGACCGGGCACGAGCACCGCCCGGCCGTACAGCGCTGCGGCGCGCGGCTCGCAGGGATCGCCCTCGGCCGCGAGCACGTCGCGCACGACCATCAGGCCTCGCTTCGGGCCGCAGCTCGGCTCGAGGCCCGCCGTGGACCGGTCTTCGCAGGCGGCCAGCGCCACCAACGAAGCGGTCAGCAAAGCCAGGCACGCAGCGCCGTTTCGCAGCGCGACGGCTCCGGCGCGCTTCGTCACGGCCCGCCCGCCGAAGCGTCGCGAGCCTCGCATG
>CALKVW010000007.1 GCA_938004785.1 uncultured Polyangiaceae bacterium | reverse complement strand
TCAACTCCCCGGAGATCCGCGAGGCCATCCTGCGCCTCCTGCTCGGCCCGCTCGGGCTCTACGAAGCGCTGCGCGCGCGGGCGGCGTAGGGGGAGGCGGTCAGACCTCGGGCCACGACGCCTTCGAGGTCGTCGTCGTCGGCCCACGATCCTCGCTCGCGCGCCTCGTGAGGAGCTACGCTCACGACCGCTGACGCGGACCGAAGTGCATCCATGAGCGCCTCGAAACGACCAAACCTCGTACCGCAGGCGACGCTCGACAAGGTGCGCCTGCTCATCGACGCGGTTCGCTCCGGCGCCAAGACGAAGGCAGAGATCGCGCAGCGGACCGGGGTCTCCGACCGGCACGTCGACTACGCCTTGGACGGTGCCATCGTGCTCGGCCTGGTGAACGAAGGCGCCGCAGGCATCGAGCTCGCGGAGCTCGGGCGCTTGCTCGCTGACTCGGCGCCAGGCTCCGAGGACGAGCGGGCGTCGTTCCGTGAGGCCATGACGTCGAGCGCGATGCTGCGGACGATCGCGCCGAGCTTGCTGCGCGTGTCGGAGCCGACGCGGGAGCACGTCGCCGAAGGGCTGCGTCGCGCGGCGTCGCTCTCACCGGCGACCGCCGCCCATCGCGCTGGGACCCTGCTAGGGTGGCGGCGAGTCGTACTCAGCCCGCAGACGAAGTTGGCGTTCAAGAAGAGCAGCGGCATGTGGCGCAGAATCGAGATCGAGAACTACCGCAGCATCGCGGCGGCGAGCGTGGAGCTCGCGCCGTTCTCGATCCTGGTCGGCCCGAACGGCAGCGGGAAGTCGAACTTCGCCGATGCGCTCGTGTTCGCCCGCGACGTGGCGCTCGACGCGACGGCTGCACTCGCCAGCCGTGGAGGCATCGTCGGTGTTCGTCGCTGGCGGCCCTCGAAACCGAACGACGTCTCGATCGACCTTCGCGCCGCCGCGAGCCGCCGCGCGCTCGACGAGTCCTACGTGCGACACCAGTTCAAGGTTCACTCTGGCAAGGCCGGAGCGTGGGAGTTCTCTCAGGAGGACATCTGCGTCGTCGATCGCGGCGAGTTGCGCGCGTCCGTCGTTCGAAAGGCGCAGAAGCTCACGGGCCAACCTCGGTTGGGTGTGGCGCCGAGCCCGATGGCGAGCGCGATGACCGTGGCCAAGCAGCTCGTGCCGTTCGCCCGTACGAGCTCGCTGCGCAACGTGCGTCGGTACCGCCTGAACCCCGACGAGATGCGGAGGCTCCAGCTCGCCGGGGAGGACACGCGCCTGTCGGAGTCCGGAGCGAACATCGCGACGGCGATCCGCGCCATCCGGGCGAGTGGCCAGATCGACGCCATCACGAAGCCGATGGCGAAGATCGTCCCGGGTCTGGAGGATCTACGTGTCGAGCAAGCCGGGCGCCACGAGGTGCTCCGGTTCAGGCAGCGACAAGACGGAGACCGCGTGGCCGAGTTCGAGGCCACCGAGATGTCCGAGGGAGCGCTGCGTGCGCTCGGCATCATCGTGGCCGCGCATCAGATGGAGCGCGACGAGCTGCTCATCGTCGAGGAACCGGAGGTGTCGATTCACGCCGGAGCCGCCGGGCTCCTCTTCGACGTGCTGAAGGCGGCCTCGGAGCGAGGCGCGGTGCTCGTGACGACCCACAGCGCCGACCTGCTCGATCGCGCCCGAGACGAGGAGATCCTCGTGTGCGCGTACCGTGAGGGTGTGACGAGGATCGGTCCGCTCGCCCAAGCTCAACGCGAGATCGTTCGCGAGGGGCTGTTCTCGCTCGCCGAGCTGATGCGCTCGGAGCCATTGCGGATCGAGGGTGACGACGTCGACGACGCTCGGCGACCGGCGAGGCGGTGAGCGCGTGGCGAGAGGGCCGGCGAGGCGTCTGGTCTGCATCGTCGAAGGCAACGGCGAAGTCGATACCGTGCCGGCGCTCTGTGCGCGCGTGCTCCATCACCTGGAAATCTGGTCTTGGATCGTGCTGCCCGTGGCGATCCGGCAGCCACGCGCGAGTCTCGTGCAACGCGGGCAGCCGAACGCGCTCGGTCTCAGGAGAGCCGTGGAGCTCGCCCGCCGGCGGCCAGCCGATGCGGCTCTGATCCTGTGTGACTCGGACGATGACTGCCCCGCCGCGTGGGGCCCTGCGAGCGAGCGTGTGCTCGTCGACGTGCTGCCGGTTGCCTGTGTGATGGTCGTGCGCGAGTACGAAGCCTGGCTCCTCGCCTCGAGAACCAGGTCGCAGGCCGACGGCCACCGACGCATCGAGCAGATTCGAGACGCCAAGAAGCACTTCCGTGCGCACTGGCCGGGGTACATGCCTTCGGTCGACCAGCTCGACGCCACGCGCGAGATCGACATCGCGCGCCTGCGCAAGCTGGCCCCATCCTTCGACAAGCTCGTGCGGAGCCTGCACGCCCTCGTGTCCGCGGACTGACGGCGCGCCCCTTGCCTAGACCCACTCCCCCACCCGGAATACCCCCCGCGCCGCCCGGCGTTCTCCCCTCCGCCGCCACATCCATGAAGCCGCGCGTCTCCATCGCCCTCGCGTGTGTCGCGCTCGCCCTCGTCGCGGCGCCGAGGCTGCTCTCCGCCACCGCCACCGCGCCCACCGCCGCGCCGCCCTCCACCGACTCGCCCTCCACCGCGTCGCCCGGTGCGCCGCCTGCCACGCACGACGGCATCTGGATCTGGACCCGGACCGACGCCGAGATCTACGCGGCGCGCGGGCCGCTCGCGGCGGCGGCGATCCCGGGCGTCTTGGTGCTGTCGCTCGAGCTCGACGCAACCGCTGAGCTGCGCGGGCGTCGAGGGCTGTCGCCGGCGATCCGCGGAGCGAAGGAGGTCGCTGCGGTGATCCGCATCGAGGACTCGGTCGCGCGTCGGCTCGACGACCCGGGCGCGCTCGCCGCCGAGCTCGACGCGCGCCTCGGCTCGATGCTGGCGGAGATCGACGCGAGCGGCGTGGCGCTCGCCGAGGTGCAGCTCGACTTCGACGTGCCGGTCCGCCGCCTCGGGGCCTGGGCCGAGCTCGCCGGCGCCCTGGCGCGCGGCTCGCTGGCCGGCACCCCTCTATGGGTGACGAGCATCCCGGCGCACCTCGCCGACGATCGTTATGGCGCGCTCTTCTCGGGCCAGGTCGCGGGCCACCTCTACCAGACCTTCGACACCGGGCTGGCATGCAACCCAGGCGAAATCGCGAAGGCGCGTGAGCGGCTCGTGCGCGCCGGGCTGCCCTACCGCGTCGGTGTCGCCACCTACGAACGCGCGCGCGACGGCAGGCGCACCACCGGGCATCGCTGCTGGGCCCAGGCCTCGCCCGAGCTCCGGCACGCAGGCCTGCACGCCGGTAGCTGGGTATTCCCGGCCGGGCGCCCGGTCGACGACGCCTTCGCGCTCTTCGAGGATCACCCATGAGACTCCCGCATCGCACCGTGGCGGTTCTCCTGCTCGCGCTCGCCGCGCTCGACCGCTTCACCTTCGCGGATTCCCCGCCCGAGGCTGTGGCCTGCGGCGGCCCTTGGTACGCCGACCTGGGCGCGCTCGAGCCCGCGCACGAGATCGCCCGGCGCCTGTCGATCGTGGGCGACGAGAACTGGGATACGAAAGACCGCCCCGAGCTGCGCTTCCTCGCGCCCTTCGAGCGCGAGCACCCTCGCGAGCTCGCGTGGCTGTGGGGCGCCTCGTATGGCGACGAGCCCAGGCCCGGCTCGGCGAAGGCAGCGGCCGCACCGGGTGCTGCGCCCGCGATGCTCGAGCCCGCGGCGCTCGGCGCGGCGCTCGCCACCGGCGACGCCCAAGCGAAACGCGAGGTCGCCGAGCGCTACGTCGCGGCGTGGGTCGCCCTGCCGCCGGTGCATGCGTCGGAGCTCAAAGCCTCGCTCGTGCAGGCGGCCCATGTGATCGATCCCGTCGCCGCGGCGGAGCTGTGGGCCGTCGAGCAGGCCCTGGTGGCGGGCATCCCCAATGGCTGGAGCGGCGACGTGCAGCGGAGCTTCAAGCCGGCCGACGCGCAAGCGCTCGAGCGACGAATCGACGCGTGGGTCACCAAGCACCGCGCCCACCCGCTCGCCGGCTACGCGGAGCTATGGAAGGTGCGCACGCGCTACTTCTCCGGGCAGAGCGAGGCTGCCTGGGAGGTGATCCTGAAGGCGCCGCCCTCGCTGCGCGTGCGCGCGCTCGCCGAGGCTCGTTACCTGCTCTTGCAGGGCCTGCGCCCCTCGGCTGCGCAAGAGGCCGCGCTCGGCGACGTCGCCTGGGTCGCCGCGCTCGTGCAGCCCGAGCGCATCGACGAAGCGAGCTTCGCGAAATGGTGGGCGCTGTCCGAAGCCGAGCGGGGACGCAAGGCCTCGGTGAACCTGCAGGAGCGCCTGCTGCATTGGGCGGCGACCCGGCCGCAGGGCACGAAGCTGCCGCCGTCGTTCCCGCGCGACGCCCGCGCGCCGTCGCCCTTCTGGGTGGAGATGCGCGCCGCGGCGCTCTTGCGCAGCGGCGACACCGCGGGCGCGCTCGCGCAGCTCGCCATGCTGCCCAGCACGGGGCCCGGCCGCGCCAACCTCGAGGCGAACGCAGAGCTCGCCGCGGGCCACCCCGAGCGCGCCGCGCAGGTCGCCGGGCTCGACGCCGACGCCCGCGAATACATCGTCGCGGTCTTCGTCGCGACGCCCGAGCTCGAGCGTTTGGCCCAACGCACCGATCCGCTCGGGGCCGTGGCGCGGAGAGAGCTCGGTCTGCGCGTCGGCGCGGCCGGCGACTTTCGCAAGGCCGCTGCGATCATCGAGAAGGACGACGCCACGCGCGCGGCGAGCTGGCGCACGATCGCCGACCTCGCTGCGCAGAAGGGCCCGAAGGCCAGGCTCGAGCTCGCGCGCCACCTCGCCGGGCACGCCGGTGAGCTCTTCGCGCAGCCCCCGACCCACGTGTACCGCGCGATCAGCGATCGGCACGCGCCGACCGCCCGGCCTACCGAGTCGCGCGAGCTCGAGCTCGCCATGGCGCGACGCACCGAGCGCTACCAGGCCCTCGTCGCCTACGTCGCTTGGCTCGAGCAGCACCCGAAGGACCCCGAGGCCCAAGCCGCGCTCAGCGAGGCCGACGCGACCTACAACCGCCTCGTGAACTACGCCGGCAGCGACACCCTGCTCTGGGGCACGACACTCCCGAGCTCCGACCTCGCCAAGCGCCTGCGCGCGGTCGGCAAGATCGTGCGTGGCAAGCCGTAGGGATCGGACTCGCTCGACGCTTCGCTGGGACCGTCGAGATCCTGCGCTCGGCTCCCGCAGCCCACGGGTGGCGGGCCGACGATGCTCACACCGCTAACGATCACATCCGCACACACGTGTGCTTCCCCAAGCAGGGATCGTGTTTGACGGCCGGGTCCGAAGCGGGTGTCATTTCGGCATGCTCCTCTTCGCCAGCTCGAAGCACCGTCGGACCCTCTCCGCCCTCGCGCTCGTCTCGGGTCTCTCGCTCGTGGGGCTCACGCAAGCCTGCAGCGACGACGCAGCCGACGGCGGCAGCGGAGGCGCGGGTGCGAACGCCTCGGGCAGCGGCGCGAACAGCGGCACCGGCACGAGCACGAGCTCGGAGAACGGCTCCAGCTCGTCGGGCTTCGGCAACGGAGGCTCGTCGAGCACGGGCGTCGAGCCCTGCGCTCAGCAAGAGGCCGAGGCCACGCTCGTCAGCAAGCCGGTCGACATCATCTTCGTGATCGACAACTCGGGCAGCATGTCGGCCGAGATCGCCGAGGTCGAAGAGCAGATCAACAAGACCTTCGCGGCGATCATCGACGCGGCGGTCCCCGCCATCGACTACCGCGTGATCATGGTGAGCGCGCACGGCGCCTCGAGCAGCACGCGCATCTGCGTCTCCGCTCCGCTCAGCGGCATCCCCGACAACAACAACGACGGCCACTGCGACAGCATCCCCGCGCAGCCGGTCAACAGCACGAAGTTCTTCCACCACAGCCTGAACATCGGCAGCCACAACGCGCTCTGCCAGCTCATCGCCGGCTACAACGCGGCCGACCAGTTCGGCCTCCAGCCCGGTGGCTACAAGGACGCCCTGCGCCCCGACGCCTTCAAGTTCTTCGTCGTCATCACCGACGATGGTGTGAGCTGCAGCATCCAGAACGTCGTGAACCTCAACGACGCCAACAGCGTCGCCGGCGGCGAAGCCACCGCGCAGGCCTTCGACGCCGCCATCCTGGCGCTGTCGCCGGCCGACTTCGGCGCCGACGCGGCGAACCGCAACTACCGCTTCTGGAGCATCATCTCGCAGTCGCCGTACAACGTGAGCGCGGCCAAGCCCTACGGCGACCCCTCCCCGCCGGACGCGGCCCTCGCGCCCATCACGACCGGCGAGTGCTCCCCCAGCGCCGTGGATCCTGGCACCGGCTACCAGGGGCTCAGCCTGCTCACGGGTGGCTACCGCTACCCGACCTGCGGCCTCGACTACACCGACATGTTCACGCTCATGGCCTACGGCGTCATCGAGGGCGCGCAGGTCGCTTGCGAGTTCCTGATCCCCGAGCCGCCCGTGGGCGAGACGCTGAACCTCGCCACGGTGCAGGTCGAGTACACCTCGGGCGCGAACGTCGACACCTTCGATCAGGTGCCGTCGCTCGCCGACTGCACCGACGGCAAGTTCTACATCGCGGGCGATCAGATTATCCTCTGCCCCACCACGTGCGACGTGGTGCGCGCCGACGAGAACGCCGAGATCGACATCAAGTTCGGCTGCGAGGTCACGCCTCAGTGAGCGCTGCGCGCTGACGAGACCACGAAGCCCCGCGGCGCTGGCCTCGGGGCTTCGGTCATTTCGGGGGCCCGCTTCGGGAGGGGCCTCAGCCGAGCAAGAGCGCCAACCACTCGTCGACGCTCTCGTAGACGACCGGCAGCACTTGATAGCAGCCGATGCCGGCGCCGACGCCGAGCGCGAGCGCGACGAGCCAGATGAAGGCGCGACCGTCGCCTGTGCTCTGGCGCGCGCGCCGCGCGGGCTGCTGCGGCGGAGGCGGCGGGATCACGGGCCCCTGCAGGCGCGGCGACGCTCCGTAGCGCGCGGGGCTCAAGGCAGCTTCTCCCCTGGCACCGACCAGGTGCCACCGGTGCTGAGCGGCGCACCCCGCACGACGATCATGCCGCTCCCCACGCCGCGCTCGAGATCGAGCTGACCGCTGAGCTCGACGGGGTAGGCGTAGGAGTCGCGTTTGCCGCCGGGGCAGCTCGCGCTGGCGCCGCCGCTCGAGCGGCAGTTGCTGAAGCTGTAGCTGCCCGCGCCGTTCATGTGTCCGCTCATGCGCAGGGCGATGGGCCCTCCTCGCTCGAGCTGCTCCCGCGGGAGGGTCTGCGTCGCGGAGATCGTGTAGGTCTGCGTCCAGCTCATGTTCGCCGTGCCGAGGCTGCAGCCGAGGTTCGGGCGCGAGCCTCGCTCGTCGGCCGTGAGCGACGCGGTGATGAGGCCCTTCTCACCGTCGACGGCGATGCGGATGGGCCCGCGCGTGCGCGGCGAGGGCGAGAAGCTGCAGTCCGGGCCGTCGGACTGCGTGATCACGAAGCTGCCGGTGGCGTTGCCGCCCACGCGGCGCTTCATCGTCAGGGTGCGTTCGACCTCGGCGGGAGGATCCTCGGCGAAGGGGCGGGCGTCGATCGCGGTGCAGGCGTCGGCGTAACCGTCGCGCGCGAGGCAGAGCTCCACACGCGCCGGGCGATCGAGCGAGGCGCGCGCCCGGTCTTCGTAGTAGAGCGCGAGCGCGCGTTCGTCGACGATGGCGCCGCTCTCGGGCACCTCGGCTTCGGCGAGCGCGACGACCGCGGCGCCCGCGGGTTTGGCGGCTTTGCCCATGCCGGGCGCGCAGACCGAGAGCTCGAGACCGAGCGCTCGACACGCGATCGACGTGGCGCCGACGGCCGCGACCGCCCCCGCCACGTCGGGCAGCACCCTCTGCGCCTGCTTGCGCTCGGCGCGCGCGGCCGTCGCGAAGTCGGCGAGCGCGCTGCGATCGGGCTCCGCGCCGAGCGCCGACTTCTTCACGCTGCCGAGCACCGCGATCGACACCTGAGAGCGCCCGGGCGTGTCGAGCTCGCGCGGCTCGGCGAGGCAGGAGAGCGGCGCGCACTTCGCTTCGACGCGCGCACGCCCGGCCTCGATCTTCGCGCCTGAGAGCTTCACGTCGACCCCCACCGGCAGATCGCGGCTGGTGCCGATGCTCTCGTCGACGGGCTCGGCTTGCGCGGCCTGCGCGTGTGCTTCGCCGACGAAGAGCCGGCCGAGCGCAGCGAGCGCGCTCTCGGGTTCGTGGAGGGTGCCCGGGTCGCGCGCCGCCATGCGCAGCGCCGGGAGCAGCTCGGCCGGCACGGCGACGCGGTGCTCGCCGAGCTCCTCTCCGCCTGCACCCTTGAAGGCCACGCGCAGACGCGAGGGCTCGTAGGCGAGCTCGGCGCGCACGCCGTCGGCCCCTTCGATCCCGCTCGGTCGCTTCGCGCCGTCGTACAGCACGACGAGGATCTCGCCGTCGCGCAGCGCGACCTGCCCGCGCGTCGGCATGCCCCGGCGATCGCGCGAGAGCTCGACTGCCTGGAGCGGGAGCCCCGGGTTCTGGAAAAGCACGCGCGTGCGCGTGGCCACGCCGCTCTGGCCCTCGTGCTCGACGCGCATCTTGCGGTAGGGCTCGGCGCGATCGGCGCGCGAACGGTACGCAGAGCCTCCGGCGCCGAGCGCGAAGCCCAGCGACGCGCAGACCACTACGCCGGTGAAGGTCACCAGATCGCGCCCGGACGCCACGAAGCGACCCGTACCGTCGACGCCTCCGGCGGGCAACGTCTGGCGAGCGCGCGCGCCGCGCGTGGTGGGCGCGCACCCACGAGCGCCGGCGTCGGTTACCCTCCGTGGCGATGCACGCGCGCAGTCGAAGCAGAGCCCGGCCGGCCCGATGGGCTTGGCTCGCCCTCGGCGCGGTGCTCGCGCTCTCCTGCGATCGCCCACACTCCAACGATCTCCGCACCGTGCTCGAGCCCTGCCCGAGCGATCGCGGTCTCGACGACGCGCTCTGCGGCACGCTGCGCGTCCACGAGGACCGCGCCTCGAAGACCGGCCGCACGATCGATCTGTCGATCGTGGTCTTGCCCGCGCACGAAGCCGGCGCGCACGCGGATCCGCTCTTCTTCCTGGCGGGTGGCCCGGGCCAAGGCGCCGCCACGCTCGCACCTCGCCTCGCGCCGATGCTCACCGGCGTGCAACGCGAGCGCGACGTGGTGCTCGTCGATCAGCGCGGCACGGGCCGCTCCGGTGCGCTCGACTGCGAGGACGCACGCAGTGACACCTTGGCCGAGCTCGGCGAGCCCGAGGAGCAGACGCTCGCGCGCCTCAGGAGCTGCCTCGAGAAGCTCGACGCCGACCCGCGTCACTACACGACGAGCGTCGCGATGGACGACCTCGACGAGGTGCGCGCGCACCTCGGCTACGAGAAGATCAACCTCTACGGCGTGTCCTACGGCACACGCGCCGCGCTCGCCTACCTGAGGCAGCACGAAGCGCAGGTGCGCTCGGTCGTGCTCGACGGCGTCGCGCCGAGCTTCATGGGTCTGCCGCGGAGCTTCGGGCGCGACGGCCAGCGCGCGCTCGACGCCCTCGTGGCTGCCTGCGAGGGCGACGCGCGCTGCCGCGAGGAGCACCCACGCCTCGGCGAGCGCATCGAGGCGCTCGTGCGCTCCCTCGAGGCCGAGCCCCGAGCGATCGAGCTGGTGCACCCGCGCACGGCGGAGCGCGTGAAGCTGCGCGTCGACGCCCGCATCTTCGTGCACGTGCTCTACTCGGCGCTCTACGCGCCGCTCGTCGGCGCGCTCCTGCCCGAGGTGATCGCCAAGGCGGAGGCCGGGCAGTTCGAGAGCCTCTTCGCGCTCGCGCTCGCCAACGAGGGCGCCGCGGGCAAGCTCGCGATCGGCATGCAGCTCTCGGTCGTCTGCGCCGAAGACGCGAGTCTGCCCCGGGTGGAGCAGGCCGGCCCGAAGAGCGCCGTGTTCGGCGATCGGCTGCTCGACACGCTCATGCGCGCCTGCGAGTTCTGGCCCAAGGGCGAGCTCCCGCCCGGCTACCACGACCCGGTGCGCTCCTCCGTGCCGACGCTCGTGCTCTCCGGCGAGCTCGATCCGGTCACGCCGCCTTCGTGGGGAGAGGCCGTGCTGCCTGGCCTCGAGCGCGCACGCCACGTGATCCTGCGCTCGACCGGACACGGCGCGATGTCCACGCACTGCGGGCGTCGGCTCGTGCGCGAGTTCGTCGCGCGCGGCAGCGCCGAGGCGCTCGACGCCTCCTGCGCCGAGACGATCGCGAGGCCGCCCTTCTTCGCCGGGCCCTTCGGCCCGGACCCTTCGGCGAGACCCGCAGGGAGCCTGCCATGATCCGCGTGGAGGGTCTCGTGAAGCGCTTCGGCGCAGTGCTCGCCGTCGACGGCGTCGACTTCGTCGCCCACGACGGCAAGGTCACCGGGCTGCTCGGCCCGAACGGCGCGGGCAAGACGACCACGCTGCGCATGCTCTACGCGCTGATGCGGCCCGATCGCGGGCGCATCCTGGTCGACGACGTCGACGCGGTGCTCGACCCGGGCGAGGCGCGCGCGCGCCTCGGCGTGCTGCCCGACGTCTCGGGGCTCTACCCGAGGCTCACGGCGCGCGAGACGATCCACTACTTCGGCGAGCTGCAGGGGCTCGATGCGCGCACGATCGAGGCGCGGACCGAGGCCTTGCTCGACGAGCTCGACCTGCGCACGGTGGCCGATCGACGCACGGCGGGCTTCTCGCACGGGGAGCGCACCAAGGTCGCGCTCGCGCGCGCGCTCGTGCACTCGCCCCGCAACGTGCTGCTCGACGAGCCCACGAACGGCCTCGACGTGATGAGCACCCGCGCGCTGCGCGAGATGGTGCGCCGCATGCGCGACGATGGTCGCTCGGTGATCCTCTCGAGCCACGTCATGCAGGAGGTCTCGGCGCTCTGCGACAGCATCGTGGTGATCTCGCGTGGCAAGGTCGTCGCGCAGGGCAGCCCGGACGAGCTGCGCGAGCTCACCGGCGAGGCGGATCTGGAGCAGGCCTTCGTGGATCTCGCCGTGAACCCAGGAGAGGTGCGCGCATGAGGCCGGGCACGCTGCGCGGCGCGCTCGTCGTCTTCCGCAAGGAGTGGCGCGACGCCCTGCGTGATCGCCGCTCTCTCGTGTCGGTCGGGCTCGGCTCGCTCGTCGGCCCGGTGCTCGTCGTCGGCATGTTGCACGCAGTCGCGGACTGGCAGCGCGAGGTCGAGGCGATGCGCCTGCCGATCGCGGGGCGCGAGAACGCGGCCGCGCTCGTGGCCTGGCTCGACCAGCAGGAGGGCATCGAGGTCGTCGATGCTCCGAGCGATCCGGAGCGGGCGATCCGCGACCGCGACGAGGACCTCGTCGTGGTCATCCCACCCGACTACGGCGAGCAGTTCGTCGCCTCGAAGCCGGCGAAGCTGCGGCTCTTGTCGGACGGCGCGCGCAGCTCCGCGAGGCCCAAGGTGGAGCGCGTGCGCGGCATGCTCGCGCGCTACGGCGCCGAGATCGGCAGCCTGCGCCTCATCGCGCGGGGGGTCAGTCCACAGGTCGCGATGCCGCTCGAGGTCGACGACGTCGAGCTCTCGAGCGCCCAGGAGCGCGCGGCGAGCATCCTCGGCTTCGTGCCGCTCTTCGTCATGCTCGCGGCCTTCACCGGCGGCATGCAGATCGCCACCGACGCCACGGCCGGCGAGCGCGAGCGCGGCTCGCTCGAGGCGCTGCTGGTGACGCCCGCCTCGCGTGCGTCGATCGCCGCCGGCAAGTGGCTCGCCGCGACGGCGCTCTCGGCCTCGAGCGTCGTGCTCACCGCCTTGCTCTGTGCCGTGGCGCTCGGCGCGCTGCCGCTCGCGCAGCTCGGCATGCGCTTCCGCTTCGACGCGTCCGACCTCGCGCTGCTCCTGTGCGCCGCGCTGCCGCTCTGTCCGCTCGCCGCGTCGATCGAGCTCTACCTCTCGACCTTCGCGCGCTCCTTCAAGGAGGCGCAGACCTACATGGGCCTGCTCCTGCTGGTGCCGATGCTGCCAGGCGTGCTCAGCCTCGTACGGCCCTTCAGCGCCGAGGCCTGGATGTACCCCCTGCCCTTCGTGGGTCACCACGCCTTGCTCAACGCCGCGCTCGGCGGGCAGGCGCCGAGCATCCTGGGCCTGCTCGTCAGCGCGGCGGCGAGCCTGGTGCTCTCGGCCCTGCTGGTCGCGCAGGCGGCGCGGCTGCTCACGCGCGAGTCGATCGTGTTCGGGCGCTGAAGCCTGGAGGGAGCGCGAGCAGCTGGCGACGCCGCGGGCTCCGCGGAGCTCAGCGCCGCGGAGGCGGGAGAGAGAGCGCCAGCGCATAGAGCTCGCGCTTCTTCTGGGCGAGGCGCGACACGAGCTGCTCGTACTCAGCCTGCGTGAGCTTGCCGCCTCCCGAAGCGCTCGACATCTGGTGGAGGAAGTCGAGCGTGGCGCGGTCCATCGTCTCGCGGATCTCGTCGACTCGCTCGACGTAGGCCTGCTCGGCCTCGACCACGGCGTCGAGCGGCTCCTCGGGCACGAGCGCTTCGTGGATGCGCGTGAGCACCGCGTGCTCCTGTTCGGTGCACTTGCCGTCGAGCGTCGCGAGCGTGAGCGAGGCCTTCCACGTGAGCTCGCGCACCTCGGCGGAGCGGATCGTCGCGAGCGCCCGGGCGAAGTCGCGCCCGTCGTCGAAGCGGCTCTCCGGAGGCTCGTCGTCTTCGTATTCGTGGATCGCCACGACATCGAGCAGCCGCTTCTGATCACCGCCGAGCTTGCCGTCGGCGCGAGCGACCTCGACGAGCACCCTCAGGCTTGCGCGCGCTTCGGTTCGATCCATGCCGACCCGAGTGTAGCGCCCGCGCCCGCGCGGCTCAGCCGCTTTCGCCTGGCTCGGACCGCGGCTCGCATCGTTTGCGCGAGCCGCCGACGCGATGCGCGGGGTGGGGGCGAAGCGCAGACCGCGACGCGGCGTGCGCAGTGTGCCGCTACGCCGTCATCTTTGGTAGCTTCCCTCCGCCGCGCGATGGGGGGCCGCCTGTGCCCGAGCGCGGAGCACGCCCAATTCCACCGGAGGTTCGTCGTGAAGATCTCGCTCCAGTTCGTCTGCGCGCTCGCCGCAGGAGTGACCGCATCGTTCCCGCTCGTCGCCGCAGCCCAGGGAGCACCCGCCCCGGCACCCGCGCCCGCGCCCGAAGCGACCGAGGCGGCGCCCACGCCCGCGCCTGCAGAGCCTGCCCGCAACGAGAGCCTGCTCGGAGGCGCCGGGGAGTCTTGCCGTGCGCGCGCCGACTGTCGCACGGGGCTCAAGTGCATCGACGGCGCCTGCCGCGACGAGAACGAAGGCACCACCTGTGGCGCGACCTCGGACTGTGGCGGCGGAGAGCTGCGCTGCATCGACAAGGTCTGCCAGAACCCGGCCGCGCCGCTCAAGTCGCGCGACGGCGGCCGCAAGGACTCCGGTGGCGGTGGCAGTGCGTCGATGGACGAGTGGCTGGCCTTCGATCCGATGGAGGGCACCCACCCCTTCGCTGGTGTCGGCTTCACCTTCGGGCCCACCTTCCTGGACATCCAGGGGAACAACGACCTGTTCTTCAACTTCCACTTCGAGATGCGCGGTGGCGTGCTCATCGACGGGCTCGAGCTGGGGGTCGAGTTCACCCCCAAGACCTACTGGGCGGTCACGCGGGCCCCAGGTCTGCAGCACTTGGGTCTCGTCGGGACCGTGGGTGGCTACATCCCCGTCGCCGATGGGATCTACCTCCCGCTCCGAGGTGGAGCCGGCATGCTCGTCGTCGATACGCTGGCCGACCGCGTCCTCGGCCAGTTCAGGGCGGAGCTCGGCTTGGCCTTCGCGGTCGGGCACCTCTTGTTCGAGATGCCGATCCCTTCGTTCCGTTTCAGCTCCGACTTCCAGGACGTGATCTACATGGAGTGGACCACCGGACTGCGCACCCACTACGTCTTCTGACCGGAAGAGCCCGGCGAGAGCGGCTCAGCCGCTTTCGCCGGGCTCGGACCGCGGGGGCGCATCGTTAGCGCGTGCCGCCGACGCGACCGGGCTGCGCGTCACCGGCTGAGCGGTGGTCTCGAGCGGCTTGTCGAGCAGCGTGGGGCCGTCGATCGGGAGCGTGATCTCGAAGACCGCGCCGCCCTTCGTGGCCGGGCGGTAGTGGATCTCCCCGCCGTGCTCGAACACGATGCGCTGACAGATGGCGAGGCCGAGCCCGGTGCCGGTCGCCTTGCTCGTCGCGTAGGGCTCGAAGAGCCGCTCGCGCATCTCCTCGGCGACGCCTGGGCCGTTGTCGCGCACGACGATGCGCAGCCGCTGTTCGTCGAGCTTCTTCAGGCTCACGAGGACGCGAGGATCGGAGCGCACCTGGCTCGCGGCCTCGAGCCCGTTCTGCACCAGGTTCGTCATCACCTGCACGAGCTGGTCGCGATCGGCGCGCACCGTGGGCAGCTCCGACTCGACGACGAGCTCGACGCGCGGGCGAGCGTCGCCCGTGGGCGCGCCTTCGGGCACCGCCGCGTGCAGCGCGACCACGCCGCGCAGCGTGTCGACGAGATCGAAGGGCCTCGGATCGGGCGCGGGCAGGCGCGAGAAGCGCGTGAACTCACCGACGATGTTCGCGATGCGGTGCACCTCCTCGAGCACGGTGCGCGTCGCTTCGTCGAAGTACTCGTCGAAGGCCGGGTCTTCGCGGGCGCGCAGACGACGCAGGGTCTCCACCGCGGCGCGGATCGGCGCGAGCGGGTTCTTGATCTCGTGCGCGACCTGGCGCGCGATCTCGCGGCGGGCGGCGATGCGCTCGGTCGCGGCGAGGCGCTTGCGCATCTTGGTGAGCTCCTCGATCGTGTGGTTGAACGAGGCCGCGAGCTCGACGATCTCCTTGCCCCCTCGGCCCCTCACCGGCCGAGGCTCGCCGGCAACGACCTCGCGGGTCTCGTGGGCGAGCTCGAGGATCGGCCGCGCGAGGCTGCGCGCGAGCAAGAGCGCGACGACGAGCGCGGCGGCGACCGCGAGGCCCAGCGAAGCGAGGATCTCGCGGTCGAGCCGGTCGAGCGCCTCGAGCAGGCTGTCCTTGGGGAGCACGGCGACGACCGAGAGTCCGTCGATCTGCTTCGCGTGCATCGTGCGCACGACGCGGCGTTCGTCGGCACCTTCGCCGGGCGGCTCGTCGCCGAGCGGTGAGAGCTCGACGCCGTGGGCGCGCCCGACCCTGGCCAGGATCGCGTCGATGCGGCGCGAGGCCACGAGCCCGAGCGTGATCGAGCCCCGGGTCTCGGCGCACCAGACCTCGATCGAGCGCTCGCCTCCCGCACGCGCCTCGCGCAGGCGCGCCTTGCCGCTCGGCGCAGAGCGCACGAGCTCGCCCAGACGCGCGTCGCGCGCGCCGATGCGCGCGACGTCGGACGCGGCGACGATCGAACCCTGCCCGGTCAGGAGCGTGAGCTCGTCGAGATCGCGCGCCGCGGCCTCGTCGGGCACGTGGTAGCGCATCGCGATGCGGCTGCCGGCCTCGATCTGCGAGGGGTCGCCCTTGGCGCGCTCCAGATCGACGAGCGCACGATCGAAGAAGGTGCCCTTCTTGCAGAGCGGGTGCGTGAGGCGCGCGAGCTCGCCCGCCTCGAGCTCGAGCGCCTCGCCGACCTCCGCCACGGCGGCCTCGATGCGCTGATCGAAGCCGAGCAAGAGCAGCTCGCGCGAGGTCGCGCGCACGCGCCAACCCCAGAGCGCCGTCGCGCCGATGGCGACGAAGACGAAGGCGAGCACGAGGCGCAGGCCGAGCGACATGGCTCCGCGAGACTAGCGCTCCAGGAGCGTTCGCTCATTCGTAGTCGACGACGCGCACGCCGCGGGCCTGCTTCGCCGTCTCCACGGCCTTGCGCAAGACCTCGTAGAGCGCGACCACGTCGGTCTTGAGCGCGACGAGCTCGACGGTGGGCGTCGATTTGTCGAAGGTCGTCATGCGGATGTTGCCCGTGCCGAGCAGGCGCTGACCGAAGGGGCGATCGACCACGAAGTCGTTCACGCGGTAGAGATCGAGTTGATCGAGCTTCTTGGAGAAGAGCCCCGAGTCGATGACGACGCGCTGGTTCGTGACCTTGTAGCTCGTGCCGCCGCGTTGGAACCAGAACCAGACGAGCGCGAGCCCGACGGTGAAGATCGCCGCCAGCAAGGCGCCGAGGCTCGGCACGAGCGCCGGAGCGCCCTCGAAGATGACCGTCTCGGGGCCGATCGGGTCGGTCGGAGCTTGCTGCGGCTGCGCGGGCGCGGTGGTCGACACGCCCCGATGGCTAGCAGAGGCGCGCGAGCGCCGCGATGCTCGGCGAGCACCCGGGCCTCAGAGCGGGCTCGAGCTCCAGGGCACGAGCACGAAGAACACCAGCAAGACGAGCAGCAGCATGAGCACGCTCGTCACGAGGTAGGTCGTGCGTGGGGATTCTGATGTGCTCCAACCATCTCCGTAGAACTTGCCGCCCGAGCGCACGCGCAGGCGCTGCTGCACGCCGGGCAGGAGCTTCGGCGCGACCGAGCCGGGCGGAGGTCGCAGCGCGCCTCGCAGGGCGTCGCGCAGATCCACCGAGTCGAGCGACTCGGGCTCGGGCAGGTCTCCTTCGGGGAAGTCCTCCTCCGGGAAGTCCTCACCGTCGAGCGGGTCGCGCCGATCCTCGGGCGCTTCGGGATCGCTGTCGCGTCTCATCGGTGCCTCGACTTGCTCTCGCCGATCGCCTTCTCCACGAGCACGCGCAGCTGCGCGCGTGCGCGGTGGATGCGGCTCTTCACGGTGCCCTCGGGCAGGCCGGTGACCGCGGCGATCTCTTCGTAGGACATGTCTTCCACGTCGCGCAGGACGAGCACCTCGCGGAAGTCCGGATCGATGTGGGCGATCGCGCCACGCACGATCGTCTCGAGCTGACGGCCCTCGACGAGCTCGTCGGGCCGACCGACCGCGCCCACGCTCACACCCTTGCCTCCCGCGAGCGCGGAGCGGTCGAGCATGTCGTCGACGTCGTCGTGTGCGTTGGCGTGCCTGCGCTGCAGGTACTTGCTGCGGTTCTTGCAGAGGTTGACGGCGATTCGATAGATCCACGTCGACAGCTTCGAGTCGCCGCGGAACTGGTCGATCGCCTTGAAGACCTGGACGAAGACCTCCTGCGCGAGGTCTTCCGCCTCCTCACGCCGGTGCAGCATGCGAAAGACGAGCGCGAAGACGCGCCGCTCGTAGAGCGTCACCAGCTCGTTGAACGCCGCTTCGTCGCGCGCCAAGAGGCGGGCGACGAACTCGGCCTCCTCCTCGGGGGTCAAGGCCTGCGCGCCTCCACGATCGCTCGCGCGGCGCGAGCAGCACCGAGAGAGCGTCGAGCCTGAGCACCAGCGCGACCGGGGAGCAGCATCAGCTGAGCGACCAGAACCAGATCTTCTGGGAGTTCCAGTAACCGCTCCCGACCGCGCGCGTCTGGTTCCAGACGTCGACGTGACCCTGGCCGGAGAAACCCGGGATCTTCACGAAGCAGAGCACGCCCGTCTTCTGGTCGAGCTCCGCGGGCGCGGCGCCGTCGTCGCGAGCGGTGAAGGCGTGCGTCGGCCTGCCCCAGTGGTGCGTGAGAAACTCGCCGAGATCACGCGCACCTCGCGCGATGCCGTGGTTGCACAGGTTGCCGAAGGTCGTGAAGCCGTAGGGCCCGAGCAAGGGGTACACGCCGTCTTTCCTGCGGTTGCGCTGGATGGCCGCGCGGTCGGCCGCGAGCCCGTTGGCGAGCACGAGGGCCTCGCTGAGGCGCCCGGCGCAGGTGTTGATGCCGTCGTCCTGCGCGGTGGGGTTCAGGATCGCGCAGGTGTGCACCGTCTCGGGATCGGTCTGGTAGTGCCGGAGGAGGCTCTCGAAGGAGGGCTTCGGGAAGCGCAGGGTGGTCATGGTGGCTCCTCGGCGTCGTGCGCGCCGCGCGGCCGCAGCGGGCGCTGGCGTGGCGTCGCACAGGATAGGACCCAGGGCTCTCCGGCGTCGAGAGGAGGGTGCGGCAGCGCGGCGTCTCGCGCGGGGGCCGGCCGGCCCTGGGACCGCGCTCCTCAGCCGCCCGGGATGAAGCAGCCGACGCCGCGGGCCTCGAGCGGCGCGTACCAGGCGTACATGTCCTCGATCAGCGCCTCGGCGGAGGGGTGCTCGTCGATGAGGTTGTCGAGCTCGCCCGGGTCCTTCGCGAGATCGTAGAGCTCCACGCGGCCCTCGCGCGCGTTCACGATCACCTTCATGCCATCGGGGAAGACGAGGCCCCGGTCGCCCTCGATCGACTCCATCGCGATCGGCCGTGGCGTGGCTTCGCGCCGATCGATGAGCGGCAAGAGGCTCCGACCGGTGAAGATCCCCGGGGTCTCCAGGCCGTGGAGATCGAGGATGGTGGGGCCGAGATCGAGCAAGGAGACGCGCTGGTCGATGACGCGCCCCACGTGGCCTGGCAGTCGGATGAACAGCGGCACGCGCACGAGCACGTCGTACACGGGCCCGCCGTGCGTGACGCGGTTGTGCTCGCCGAAGGCCTCGCCGTGGTCGCCCGTGATGATGAGCACCGTGTGGTCCCAGGCCTCGCGCGCGTCGAGCGTGTCGAAGATCTTGCCGAGGGCTTCGTCGACGAGGCCGAGCTCCCTCAAGAAGCGCTCTCGCTCGGTTCCGTGTTCGCCCGCGAGGTCGTAGGGGATGTGCGCGTCCATCAGGTGGACGAAGCCGAAGCGCTTCGGCGACTTGTCGCCTCGAAGCCAGCCGAGCAGCGGCGGGATGCTGACGTCGGCCATCACGTGGCGCTTGGTGATCTTCACCTCGGCCTCCCTCGCGAAGCCGCTCACGCTCCTGTAGCGCTGCAGGAGCCGAGAGGTCGTGGGGACCGTGAAGGTCGACACTCCGGCGCTCGTGAGCAGCTCGGGGAAGCGGGGGCTCTCGTCGACCGTGGGGAAGAACGGCCGCCAGCCCTCGAACTCGACGCGCTGCCAACAGAGCGAGGAGAAGGGCCGCGCGGCGAACACCGAAGCGAGCGTGCCCACCGTCGAGGTCGAGGGCGTGCGGGCGTCGGTGAAGACGTAGGCCGACTCGGCCATGCGCCGGAGGTTCGGCATCTCGGCGAGGTGCTCGCTGCCGAAGTAGGCGTCGTGACGGAAGGAGTCGATCGTGACCATCACGACGCTGAGCTTCTCTCGGTCGACGAGCGGTGGCTCGGTCGGCGGTATGGTCGCGAGCTCGCGCTGGGCCGCGATCCCGGGGCGAGTGCGCGAGCGTGCGGCGACGCGCAGCGAGGAGAGGTAATGGTAGATGCTGGTCGTCTCGTCGGCGGCGAGCTCCACGGCCGCTTTGGCCGAGGGCGGCAGCGCGAGCGCCGAAGCAGCCGCGAGCGCGAGCACGGCCTGCGGCGCGGCGCGGTCGAGCGTCGATACGCGCCGACGCACCCAGGACCAGGGCAGCGCGTCGAGCGCGAAGACCATCGCGCCTCCGCCGAGCAAGAGCACGAGCACGTGGAAGCCCGGGTAGTTGAGGCGCAGCGCCGCGTGGTTGGCCACCACGGCGCCGATCGACGCGCCGAAGGCCGCGATCCACACGTAGCGCAGGTGGCGCACCAGCCGCCACACGAAGAGCGCGAGCGGCACCGTGAGCGCCAGCGCCGCTTCGACGCCCCAGCGCAGCGCCGCGGGAAAGTGCCCGAGGTCCGACTCGAACAAGAGGTGGATGACGCCGAGCAGGAGCAGGAACGCACCGACGTAGAGCGCTGGCCTCCCGGCGCGCCGCGCGATCGGAGCGAGCAGCGCCGCCGCGAGCAAGACGACGAAGCCAGCGCCCAGGTGGTAGGCCCAGGCGAAGGCGAGGTGCACGAGGCGCGGCCAGGGCGCCTCGAGGCGCACACCCATCTGGATCGCGCTGCCGATGGCCTCCGCGAGGCCGAACAGCGCGTAGCCCCCGAGCACCAAGCCGGAGAGACCGAGCTCCGCCGTCGTGGGCGCGCGTGGCGCAGGCGCCGGCTCGGGGCCGACCCCATCGAGCGCCGGCGCGGCTCTGGTCTTGGCCATCGGGCCAGCTCTTAGCCGAGATCGGGCGCTCGGCCCACGCCCTTCACGCGAGCCCTCGAGCCGCCGTCCGGCTCAGTGTCTGTCCGGAAAAGCCGAACCCAGGGGTTCGGCTTTTCCGACTTGTTGTTCGTCAGAAATCGAGAAGTGCGGAGATGTCGGGGAAGAATTCTCTGTCTTCGGCTGCCGCGCGCCGCGCTCGGGGCCCCGGCCCCAAGCGCTGTTTGGCATTTCTGGTCACGTCTTCAGTCGCGCGGCCGGATCGCCCAGCGCACGCGCACGCTCACGTTCGCCTCGATGCTGCCGCTCGCCACCTGGGTGGGATCGGCCGCGGCTTTGGCCTCGAAGCGGGCGTAGGCGGGCGGCCCGATGGGACCTGTGGCGACCTCCTCGATCGAGAGCACCTCACCGAGCTCGACGCCGAGCTCCTTGGCGAGCTGCGCGGCCTTCGCGCGGGCGTCCTCGATGGCCTTGGTGCGCGCCTCGACGCGCAGCGGCGCGTCGTCTTCGAGCTCGAAGCTGATGCCGTCGACGCGTGTGTCGTCTCCACCCGCGCTCACGGTCGCGTCGACGATCTCCCCGGCGAGCGCCGGGTTGCGCAGCATCACGCGAACGATGTTGGTGGCGGTGTAGCCACGCAGCACGCGCGAGCGTTCCTGGTAGTCGAACTCGGGTGCGAGCGAGAGCTGCTCGGTCTGCACGTCGAGCGCCGCGATGCCACGCGACGTGAGCGCCGCGAGCACGCGCGTCTGCGCCGAAGCGCTCGCCTGGCGCGCCTCGGCCATCGTCGGGCGGAACGCGGAGATCCCCAGGCGCAGCACCGCGCAGTCCGAGGCCGCGCGCGCCGAGCCCTCGCCGGAGACGACCAGTCCGGCGTCCGCGAGCGCGGAGTGGGCCGAGGAGGCGCCGTGGCTCTGGGTCGGCGAGCAGCCGGTGGCGGCCGAGGCGAGCAAAGCAGCGAAGGCGAGCGATGCGAAGGCGGGCTTCATCGGGAGGTCTCCTGAGAGGGGCAGAACGTTCGTCGGTGCGCGCGACGACCTGCCGCGCATGCGCGGAGAACGCGCGAGAGCTCGCGAAGCTGACAGTGGATGGGGCCGACGGATTCTTGCTGCGTGCGAGGCTCGCGCGGCGCTCGCAGAGAGGCTCAGAGGCAGCTGTCGGGACCGGTGCTCACCGGGCACTTGCGCCAGGACCACTCGAAACCCCAGTGCATCCACTCGGTGTCGCCGTCGACGTCGAGCAGCTCACCCTCGCCGCCACACGCGAACACCGGCTGCACCTCGGGCGTGAAGCCGAGGTGGATTGCACGCGTGGTGCCGTCGTTGCACTCGCCCTCGACGAAGAGCTGAGTGGGCCCGACGCTGTGCCAGCGATCACCGAAGACGCAGCGCAGTGGGCTCTCGCAGTAGGTCGAGGGCGTCGACTGCGGGCAGTCGGCGACCACGCCGGTCTGTTCGCCGGGCTCGAGCCCGAACGAGCTCACGATGCTCAACTCTCCGGTGGGCCCGAAGTCGTAGTGGGTCGCTTCGTAGGCCGCGTGGCAGGGTTGGTCGACGAGCCACAGCCCCACGAAGCGCGCGTCGTAGCCTTGCTGCCGACAGGCGCCCGCGAACCAGCCACACCAGCCGACCGCGTCGCACTGCTCCGGGTCGGTGACGAGCTCGCAGTTCTGCGCGCAGTCGTCGGTGCACGAGGCCGTCGTGCCGGCGCCGCCGCCGCTCGAGCTCATCGCGCCGTCGTCGTCGTAGAAGCGCACGATGCCGCAGGCGCTGCCGCTCAGGGCGAGCAGCACGGCAGCGACTGGCGCGAAGGCGAGCTGTCCGGGGCTTCGAACCACGTGAGCTTGGGTTCCGGCGCGTGGAATCGAACCACGATTCAAGGATTCAAAGTCCTTTGTCCTACCTTTGAACGACGCCGGAAAGGACGGGGAACCTAGCCGTTTTCGGGCGCCGATGCCAAGGGCACGAGCGCGGGAAGCGCTCTCTGCTCAGCGCGCGCGCTTCTGGCCGCGGTGCGTCGGGCTGAAGCTCTTGCCCGAGCGTGGTCCACGCGTGGGGCTCGCGGCGCGGGGCTTGGTGACCTGTACGGGCGCGGCGACCGGCTTCGACGCGGGCGCGTCGCTCGGCTGCGCAGGTGCGGCGGGCGTCGCACGGCGGCCTTCGGCCTCGAGGTGCATGCGGATGCGCGCGAGGGCGAGCTCGGTGGCGCGCTGCTCCTCGGCGTAGGGCTCGGCGACGCTCGCGGCCCGCGCGAGCAGGCTCGGTGCGGCGGCGAAGGCGCGCGGCGTCGCCGACGAGCTCGCGCTGGAGAACGGGCTCGCGAGCAGGAGCCACGCGGCGGCGGCGGCCATCGCGGCGACCGCGCTGCGCCTCAGCCGACGCGCGGCGGGGAGGCGTCGCACCGAGCCGCCCTGGGCCTCGGGGGCGATCGACATCGCCGTGGGCGGCGTGGAGACGAGCGGCGCGGGCGGAGAGATCGAAGCGACAGGCGCGAAGGTGCTACGGCCGCGCGGCGTCTCTTCGAGCGGCTGCGCGGCGCCGAGCATGGGGCTGAGCGTCTGCGTGCGGGGGCGCTCCTCGAGCTCCCGCGCGGCGCGCTCGATGTTCGACAGCTCGCTCGGGTCGACGTGCGAGCTCCGCGCGGCGCGCGTGTGCGCCGCGAGCTCCTCGGCCGGGATCTCTCCGTAGCCGAGCGTCGCGATGCGCTCGGACTCCTCGCCGTCGAGGGAGTGGAGGGCGATGATCGGGTAGTCGTCGCCCACGGGCTTGAGCGCGCACGCGAGCTCGGCGACCTCGCTCGCCGGCGTCCACGCTTCGCGGCCGAGTCGCCAGACGCGCGCGCTGCGGGGCACCTCGCCGCGGCTCAGACCGATCCACAGGTCGAGCGTGCTCATCGCGCGCAGCTCCGCGCCGAGGTCGACGCACCAGGTGAGCTTGTTCGACTGCTGCTCGGCGAGCTCGAGCGAGGGCTCGGGCTCGAAGGCCGGGCCGGGCTCGGGCGTCGCGAGGGTGGGGAGCGAGGTCTGGCGCTCCGAGCGAGCTTGTGGCTGCACGTCTTGCATGGATCCCCGCCTGCGCGCCTGCGCCGTCGAGAGGGCGCTTCGTACAGGCACGCTCCGGCTACCGGAGGCAGCCGCGCTCGGCCAAGTTCCGGCCCCACTTCGGTGGTCACGTGTACGACACCGCGAGGTGGTCCACTCGGAGTGGCTCTGGTAAGTGCCCACGCATGAAGCGCGCATCGAGCCACCTCACGCTCTCTGCACTGTTCGCCGCGATGGCCTCCGTGGCCGCTTGCTCTGGCAGCGCGCCCCTCGAGCCGGTGAGCGCCACGCCCGCTCAGCCGGGCTCCGCGGCCCCCGCCGAGCCTGCGCCGAGCGCGAGCGCGGCGCCCGCGCCCTCCGGGCCCGCTCCAGAGGCGAGCGCGAAGGCGCCCGAGCCTGCGCCCGAGCCCACGCACTGCCCGGCGGGCATGAAGCTCGTCGAGGGCGACTACTGCACCGAGGTCGAGCACACCTGCAAGACCGAGTGGTACGCCGAGTCGAACAAGAAGCGCGTCTGCGAGGAGTTCGAGCCCAGGGCCGAGTGCAAGGGCGAGAGGGTGAAGAAGCGCTTCTGCATCGACGAGTACGAGTGGCCCAACAAGAAGGGCGAGCGCCCCGAGGTGATGAACCGCTTCCACCAGGCACAGCTCAAGTGTGCCGCGGTCGGCAAGCGCATGTGCACCGAGAGCGAGTGGAACTTCGCCTGCGAGGGGCCCGAGATGAAGCCCTTCCCCTACGGCTACAAGCGCGATCCTTTGATCTGCAATGGCGATCACCTCTGGGACGACCCGAACATGAAGAAGGTCGGCAAGCGCGACGCGGCCGAGCTCGCGCGCCTGTGGCGGGGCATGCCGAGCGGGAGCCAGCCGAAGTGCGTGAGCGACTTCGGCGTCTACGACCTGCCGGGCAACGCGGACGAGGTCGTCTCGAGCGAGCAGAACCCGAACGGCAAGCGCGGCAAGTTCGACAGCATCCACACCGGTGGGCCCTGGTACTCGGGCGTGCGCAACCAGTGCAGGCCCAAGGTCTACACCCACGGGGAGGACTTCTATTACTACTTCCTGAGCTTCCGCTGCTGCGCCGAGCCCGACGGCGCGGAGACGGACCCCCGCACCACGCGCCAGCGCAAGGAGGGCTGGAAGATGGAGAAGGTGGAGCGCCTCGCCGGCTCCACGCTCGCCGAGGTGAAGGAGAAGCTGCGCCTCAAGGCCGAGGGCAAGTGCAGCTGCAAGGACAGCGACATCACCTGCAAGACGCTCTGCGGCACGCTGCTCGGTCCCGGCGCGGTCGACGCCACGCCCGAGACGCCGCGCGCGCGCTATGCGGGCAAGAAGACGAAGGGCAAGCCCGGCGCGGACTGAGGCGCGATCAGGGGTCGAGCCCGCCCACCTGGATCGTGACGCTCGCGCGGTGCTGGTGGAATACGAAGGGCAGGCCGTAGGGCTGGGGGATCGGCACGGCGACGTCGGCCGGATCGACGATCAACGCGACGTGCTCGGAGAGGCGCCACTCCACCCCGAGCGCGCTCGCCTGGAGGTAGGGGCCGACGCTGCCGGCCGGCGCGCCGTAGAGGTCGGTCAGCAGGATCGACGCACCGAAGTGCAGACGGGTGCGCAGCGCGATCAGCTCGGAGCCGACGTCCCAGTGCAGGATGCCGACGCCGGAGACGTTCGCCGAGCCGCGGCGCACCACGTCGGCGTGGAACGAGGCCCAGGGGTTCCACTCGGCGTCGACGCCGAGCGAGAGCATCGGCGCGACCCGATAGCGCGCGCCCATGGCCATCGCGAGCGCGGGGTTCTCCACCGAGATGCCGAAGGTCGACGAATAGCCGAGCTTCGAGGTGACGCTCCTCTCGTCGAGCTGTGACGCTGGCGCCAGGTCGAGCGCAGCGGCAGCCGGCTCGTCGGCCCGCGCCTCGCCGAGGCCGAAGGACGAGGCCGCCAGCGCGAGCGTCGCCGCGAGCCCACGCGGAGCACGCACGCGCCCGGAGCGCCCACGCGCGCGCCGCGCGACCAGGAGCGCGAGGCAGGCCACACCCAGTGAGCCTGCGGCGCCGCGTCCCTGACCCACGCCGGTCGAGGGCGCGCCCGGCGTGGCACAGAAGCAGTCCTGTTCGATGCGCAGCTCAGGCGCCTCGCACCAGTCGTCGTCGAAGCTGCAGCCCGCGTCCTCGAAGGACACGTAGCGCGCGAGCACCGCGTCGATCGCGAGCTCCTTCGCCTCGCGATCGAGCGAGGGATCGAGCGTCGCGAGCATGAGCTCGGTCGAGGCGTCGACCGCGAGCTCGCGCCTGAGCCTGCGTACCGGATCGCGCGCCGCACAGTCGTCGAGCGCGTTGGAGTGGGCGGGTCCGTCGCGCTGCTCGTCGTGGCGGTGGTGCACGTCTTCGACCCAGTTGAGCACCCCGCGCACGCGCAGGCCGTCCTCGCTGCGCAGCGTGTGCGTGAAGCTGTCTTGCACGGTGTGCAGCGCGTGGCCCATGTGCAGGTAGAAGCGCGGCATGCGGAGCGTCACCTTGCCTCGGATCGCCAGGTGGACCTGGATCGGCGAGCGCAGCTCCGGGTCGGGCCTGCCCTCTTCGTCGAGCGCGTCGAGCGCCGCTCGCAGCTCGCTGCGCATGTAGGCGACGCAGCGCTCGATCGCGGCGCGTGAGCCGTCGGGCTCGTCGTCTTCCGGTCGGCGGAGGCAGTGCTCCTCCTGCAGATCGGGGTCGCCGTGCACCATGGCGAGCTCGGCCGCGTCGGTGGGCGCGTTGCCCTTGAGGTCGACGTCGCGCACCGCGAAGAGCAGCGTGATGCCGCCCAGGTCGCGCAGCTCACCCGGCGCCTCGAAGGGCAGGTCGCGCGCGATGGGCGCCTGCTCCTCGGAGAGCGGCAAGACGGGCGCGGTGTCGAGCGCCGCGCGCACCGATCCGAGCACGCTCGACGTGAGGCGCTCGTGGCAGCCCTCGCTGATCGAGCTCTGGTAGGTGTAGGCCTCGGCCTCGCGCGGCGCGGCGCAGGCGAGCACGGACGCAGCCAGGAGCGCCGGCGCGCGCAGCCTCAGAAGGAGCCGACCCACGCGACTCCTTGCAGCTCCGCCGAGGCGAGCGGCACGAGGCGCGCGCGCTCGGCGTGCAGCGCCGGCATCAGGAAGCCGAAGGCCGTGCCTACGCCGGCGCCGGCGAGCACGTCGGTCGGGAAGTGGTAGCCGCTCAACATGCGCCCGAGCGCGACGACGCTCGCCGTCGGCAAGCCGATGGCGGCGACGACCGCTGCCTTTCCACCGTCGCCTCGCTTCTGGAGCGTGCGCGCCGTGACGACCACGGCGGCGAAGGAGGCCGCCGTGTGCCCGCTGAAGAACGAGAGCCCCGACTTTCCGTCCATGCGCTCGGCGAGCGGCGCGTCGTCGCCGTACATGAAGGGCCGAGGCCTGCGGGTGCTCGTATTGCTGATCACCGCGCTCATCTCGGAGAACATCACCGCTTGCGCGACCACGACGCCATCGGAGAGCCCTTCGAGCAGGCCGTCGTGCAGCAGGAGCGTGGCACCGCTGCCGACCAGCAGGCTGGCGATGCCCACGTCGCTCGCGAGCTTCCAGCCGGTGTCGTAGGTGCCCGCGAGCGTGCGATCGAGCGGGTTGATCGACGCAGGATCGCACTGCGGCGCGCACCACGGCGGCGCGAGCTCGCTGCCGAGCAGCCAGCCCATCGTGACGGCCGTGCCGATGCCCAGCGCGGCGATGTCGACGGCCGGGTCGAGCTCGAAGGCGGGCGAGCGACGCAGCGGGATCGCCGCCGCGGCCCGTGGCTCGGCGACGGAGGCGAGCGAGAGCGTCGCGCTCAGCGGAGCGGGAGCAGGCGGCGCGACGGGCCCAGACGCGAGCGCGGGCGCCGAGCCGGATGGGGGCGGAGACGCCGCGTCGGGGGCAGGCGCCTCCGTGGTCGTGGGCACCGCGGCGGGCTCGGGCTGCGCCGCAGCCTCGGGCCGCGCCGCAGCCTCGGGCTGCGCCGCAGCTGGGGCGGTCGCGGTGAGCGCGAGCGCGAGCACGGAGGCCAGACACCACGCCGAGGCCTCGCGCTCTCCGACCCACCGCCGCATCGGGCGAGCATACACGCGCCCCGAGCGCCGAGCGCGCCCGCGAGGCTGCGCCCGAGGCCGCGCCGGTCGCGCGGCCGGCTCAGCGCTTCGCCGTCATGTCGCCGAGGATGCGCAGGCTCTCCGCGACCCACAGGTCCCTCGCGACCTCGTCGCGCCAGCCCTCGAGCTTGTCGCGCAGCTTCGCGTCGCTCGCCTTCGGCGCCGGCAGCGCGGGATCACTCACCACCCGGACCTCGAGACGCGCGTCGATCTTCTTCAGCTCGGGGTCGGCCGCCTCGAGCGCCTTCTTGTCGCGCTCGCGCTCGGCGTGGAACGCCTGCATCGCGAGCGGCTCGGTCGTGTCGTCGCGGCGCTTCTTCACGAGCTCGCTGTAGCCCTTGATGCGCCCGAAGGCGGGCTCGGCCTCTACGCGCGCGGCGCTCGCCTTCGCGAGCTCGGCTGCGCTCCACGCGGGCTTGCGCGCTCGGTAACGCAGCTGGTCGACCGAGCTCCACGGCAGCGCGTTGGGCAGCGTGCGCTCGCCCGACTCCACGTGCGCGACCGGGTCGGGCAAGAGCACGTCGGGCACGACGCCGCGCGCCTGCGTCGAGGCGCCGTCGATGCGGAAATACTGCTGCGTCGTGAGCTTGAAGACGCCGAGCGGGTTGCCCGGCGCGGACTCGGCCACGCGATCGAGGTCGATCACCGCCTGCACGGTGCCCTTGCCGTGCGTGGGGCCCGTGCCGACCACGAGCGCGCGGCGGTGATCCTGGAGCGCCGCGGCGAGGATCTCGGAGGCCGAGGCGCTGAAGCGATCGACGAGCACGATCACTTCGCCGGTGTAGACCTCGGCCGGATCGGTGTCGGACAGGACCTCCACGCGCCCGGCCGAGTCACGCGACTGCACGATGGGGCCCGACTCGATGAAGAGGCCGCTGATGTCGCGTGCGTGCGAGAGCAGGCCGCCGCCGTTGCCGCGCAGGTCGATCACCACGCCGGGGATCTTCTCCGCCTGGAAGATGGCGAGCAGCGCGCGTACGTCGTCGGTCGCGTTGCGGTCGCCGGGCTTGCGCGGCCCGCCGCCGACGTCGCCGTAGAAGCTCGGCAGGAAGACGTAGCCGTAGCGCTCCTTCTTGCCCTTCTCGCCGAGGACCGCGCCGCGCGCGTAGGCCGCCTCGATGACGATGATGTCGCGCGTGATGGAGATCGTCTCGATCTTGCCCTCGGGCTTCTTCACCGTGAGCGTGACCACGGTGCCCTTCGGTCCGCGGATCATCTGCACGACCTTGTCGAGCGGCATGCCCATGACGTCGACCGCGTCCTTGCCGTTCTGGGCGACGGCGAGGATCAGATCGCCCGCCTCGAGCTTGCCTTGCTGCCAGCTCGCGCCGCCTGGCACGAGCTCCTGCACGACGACGTACTGGTCCTTCTCGCTGAGCGCCGCGCCGATGCCCTGCAGCGTGCCGGTCATCGCGATGTCGAAGTTCTCCTTGTCGGCCGGCGCGAGGTAGGCCGTGTGCGGGTCGTAGCTCGCGGCGACCGCGTTGAGGAAGATCTCCACCGCGTCGAGCGGCTCGAGCTTCGCGAGGCGCACGAAGCGGCTCTCGTAGCGGGTCGCGAGCTCCTGCCGGGCCTTGGCCTCGCGGGCCTCGAAGCTCGCGGGGATGGCCTCGAGCATCTTCTTCGCGGCAGGGTCGAGCGGCTCCTTGCTCGGCTTCTTCGACTCGGCGAGCAGGTTGTCCATCTGCTCGAGGCGCTCGAGCACCTGCAGCTTGAGCAGCTTGCGCCAGCGATCGACGAGCTCGGCGTCGGTCGCGCAGTGCGCGAGCTTCTTCGCGTCGGTCTCGATCTCCTCGGCGACGCTGAAGTCGAAGGGCGAGGCGAGCAGCTTCGCGACCTCGGCCGCCACGAGCTTGCGGCGCTCGGCGACGAGCTTCGCGGCCTTGCGCCCGAGCACGAGATCGCGGCGCTCGAGCTGGTCGTCCATGCGCTCTGCGTAGAGGCCGAGGGTGTCGACCTGGCTCTTCAAGAGGAGCAGCTTCGCGCCGTCGATGCGGTCGACGAAGGCCTCGAAGGCCTTCTTCGAGCGGGCGTCGTCGAGGCCCACGCCGAGCAGGTGCTTCTGGCTGAGCAGGATGTCGGTCAGCTCCGCGAGGGCCTCTTCGCGGGGATCGCGCTCCGACTCCGGCAGATCGTCGCGCGGCTCTGGCGCTCGCACGACCTCGGCAGAGGCCTCGCTGCGCGCCGAGGTCGCGAGCGACTCGGCGCTCGTGGTGGGCGTGGTGCAGGCGAGGGCGCCGAGCAGCCAGACGCCGCCGCCGGACACGAGGAGGCTGCGCAGCAGCGTGGAACGGCGGAGGGAGAAGCGTGCAGGCGGCGCTCGCATGTAGCGGGCAAGCTGCCACGCTGCGGCCAGACCCGCAATGCGGGGGGGGGCACCGGCGGGCGCGCCCTCGGCTCGGCACCGCCCGCCTGGCCGGCGGCGCGCGCGGCGATCGGCTAGGATCTCCCTCTCCGTGACCAACCCCGACGCTCCCGCACGGCTCCGCGTGCGCCTCGACAAGTGGCTCTGGGCGGCGCGCTTCTACAAGACGCGAAGCCAGGCCGCGGAGGCGATCCACGCCGGCCACGTGAAGAACGCAGGCGCTCGCCTCAAGACGGGCCACAGCGTGGCCATCGGCGAGCGCATCGACCTCCACAAGGCCGGGCTCGACTGGGAGATCGAGGTCGTCGAGCTCTCCGACAAGCGCGGCTCCGGCGCCGACGCCCAGCGCCTCTACCGTGAGACCGAGGCGGGTCGGAAGCGGCGCCTCGAGCAGATCGAGCAGCAGCGCGCGGCGCGCGAGTCCGGGCCTCTGCTTCGCGGCCGCCCGACCAAACGAGACCGCCGCGCGCTCGACCGCTTCCAGGGCGACGGTGGATCGCGTGGCTGAGCGGAGCGGCGCGCCTCCTCGTCTCGCCCTGGTGGCGCTCGTGGCGCTCGGCGCGGCGTCCTGCGCCGGCGCGCCGGCGCCCCCGCCGGAGCCGCTCGGTCCACCGAAGGAGCAGCTCGCCGGGCAGCTCGAGTCGGCCTACGCACGCTGGAACGAGCACGACGTGCACGAGCACTGCAGCGTGTACCTCGCCGCTTGCGCCGACGCCTTCGCGCGACGCGCCGGCTTCGACCCGAGCAGGCTCGGCGAGCCCAACCCTCGCGCCTTGATCGAGAACCCCGACCCCGAGTGGATCCCGGGCTGGAGCGAGCTGCCCACCGCCGACGAGCAGCGCCACGTCGTGTTCGAGGTGCTCGCCTACGCGGCGAGCCAGCGCGCCGTGCGCAGCGCCTGCGAGAGCGAATTCAATGGCGTCTTGGCGCGACGCGCCGACCTCTCGAGCCGCTTGGCCATCGACGCGCTCGGCATGGCGCCCATGAAGAGCGTGCACGAGCGCATCGGGCGCGTGGTCGCGCTGCGCAGCGAGCTGCGTCGCGGCGAGCCTGATCCGGTCGGCGCGCTCTACCACGCGGAGCTCATGGTCTGGCGCGCCTTCGAGGACGCCGGGCTCGGCTACCTCTGGCGCGCCCAGGAGCAGCGCAGCAGCGACGCCGCCTCGCTGAGGCCCGCGCTCGAGACCTCGATCGAGCTCGACCTCCACTGCCGCTCGCGCCACGAGCTCGCCTGGCAAGACCAAGCCGCACAGCTCGCGCGCTTCGTGCGCCCGGCGATCACGAAAGAGCGCCTCGAGGCCATCACCTCGGCCGAGCAGAGGGCGCGCGACCTCGAGCGGCGTCTGCCGGGCACGCAGCCGGAGCTCTTGCGCAAGCTCGAGGGTGCGCCCACGCCTCCGACGGGCGCGCAGGTGGCGCTCGACCGCAGCGCCTTCGGTGCGCCGCTCCACGTGCGCTCGATCGAAGCGCCCAAGTCCGGCCCGGCCGTGATCGAGCTGTACGGCGTCGTGGAGCGCGCCGACGCGCCGCTCGGCTGCACGAAGACCGACCGCGTCGAGAAGGTGGAGCCGGGGGGAGAGGTCCGCTACGCGGAGGACTGCAAGCGCGGCCCGCTGCGTGAGGAGATCACCGTGCGCGTCTCGATGCTCGAGCTGCCCTCGAACCCGGCGCCGGCGATCGGCGACCAGCTCGTCGTCGCGGGCACGCTCACGAGGAGCGAGCTCTCCACCAAGCGCGCCGGCGCGGTGCGCGTCGATCGCCACAGCCTCGAGATCGGCTCGGGCGTCATCGTCGAGATGTGGCGCGACAAGATGCTGCTCGCGAACTTCTTCTTCCAATGAACCAGCCCTGTCGGCGGCGCGCGCCGCGCAAGAAGCGATGCTGAGCGTCTTCGACATCTTCAAGATCGGGATCGGCCCCTCGAGCTCGCACACCGTGGGCCCGATGCGCGCGGCGAAGCGCTTCGCCGAGCGCCTCGATGCCGAAGGCAAGCTCGGCTCGGTCGCCGCCGTGCGTGTCGGCCTCTACGGGAGCCTCGGCTTCACCGGCAAGGGCCACGGCAGCGACGTCGCGGTGATCCTCGGCCTCGAGGGGGAAGACCCGGAGACGGTGGCGATCGACGGCATCGAGGGGCGCGTCGCCGCCGTGCGCGCGAGCGGCGAGCTCCGGCTGCTCGGCCGGCACACGTCGGCGTTGCGCAAGGACGAGGGGCTCGTCTTCCACCGCCGCGAGAAGCTCCCGCTCCACCCGAACGGCATGCGCTTCGTCGCGCTCGACGCCGGTGGAGCGACGCTCGAGGAGCGCGTCTACTACTCGGTGGGCGGAGGTTTCGTGGTGGGGGCCGACGGCCAGCCGGAGGGCGCGGGCGGCGCCCAGGCGGCCGAGGTGCCTCACCCCTTCCGCACCGGCGCCGAGCTCTTGCGGCGCTGCCACGAAGCCGGCCTCTCGATCAGCACGCTCGTCTTCGAGAACGAGCGCGCGCGGCGCAGCGAGGCCGAGGTGCACGACGGCCTCGTGCACATCTGGCGCACGATGGAGGCGAGCGTGCGACGCGGCTGCGAGCGCGAGGGCATCTTGCCGGGTGGGCTCAAGGTGAGGCGGCGCGCGGCCGCGCTGCACCGCAGGCTGAAGAGCGAAGCGCGCGGCGCCGACCCGCTCTCGACGATCGACTGGGTGAACCTCTACGCGCTCGCCGTGAACGAGGAGAACGCAGCGGGCGGACGCGTCGTCACCGCCCCCACCAACGGCGCCGCGGGCGTGATCCCGGCGGTGCTCTCCTACTACCGGCGCTTCGTGCCCAACGCCGACGACGAAGGCACCGTGCGCTTCCTTCTCACCGCCGGCGCGATGGCCTTCCTCTACAAGCAGAACGCGTCGATCAGCGGCGCCGAGGTCGGCTGCCAGGGCGAGGTCGGCGTCGCGTGCTCCATGGCCGCGGCCGGGCTCGCCGAGGTCATGGGAGGCACACCCGAGCAAGTGGAGAACGCGGCGGAGATCGGCATGGAGCACAACCTCGGGCTCACCTGCGATCCGATCGGCGGGCTCGTGCAGGTGCCGTGCATCGAGCGCAACGCGATGGGCGCGGTGAAGGCCATCAACGCCGCGCGCCTCGCGCTCTCGGGCGACGGCAAACATTCCGTGTCGCTCGACAAGGTCATCGCGACGATGCGCCAGACGGGCGCCGACATGAGCGCGAAGTACAAGGAGACCGCGCGCGGCGGCCTCGCGGTGAACGTCATCGAGTGCTGAGTTCGGCGCGGGCGCCGGGGCTGCGCTCGAGCCTCAGCCGGTGCCGATCACGGTGAGCGTCCACGGGTCGGTGCACATGTCGCCCGACACGTAGCGCACCTCGATGCAGAGCCAGGCGCTGTCGTCTTCGCCGCCGATGCCTTGGTTGTCGTCCCAACCATGCTCGACGGTCTCCGGCGTGCCCGTGCCCTTGGTCGGCGTGACGAAGCAGTCGATGTTGCCGTCCTGCGGGCCGAGGTGGACGTAGAGGTCGTAGTCCATGCCGGCTGGGGACTGGAGCGTGGCGCGGTAGCCGAGGTCGTCCTCGAAGATGCTGCTCGAGGTCTCCTCCACGAGGACGGCGACCCACTTCGAGGTCGTGCCGGTGTGCACGATGGGCGTGCCTCCGCCCTCACCTTTGACCTTGCCGAGGTTCTGCGGGTTGCTCTTCGTGTTCGGCGACGTGTAGTCGCAGCTCGAGCCGCCACTGCCGCTCGAGCCGCCCGCGCCCGCGCCGCCTTCGCCCGCACCACCCTCGCCGGCGCCGCCCTCGCCACCTTCGCCGCCGCTGCTCGTGCTCGTCGTCGTGGTGCTCGTCGTGCTCGTCGTCGTGCTGGCGTCGCCGCCCGAGCCCTGGGCGCCGACGCCTTCGTCGCCGCCTCCGCCACCTTCGATATCGGTCCCGTCGGCGCAGGCGACGGCCGAAACGAGCGCGAGCGAGAGCAGGGCGTGACGGAGCTTCATGCCGCGAGGATACCGGAACCCACGCCCACGGCGACCTTCGAGCAGCTCGACGACCTCGAGGTGCGCACGCCCGTTCAGCGCCGCGCGGCGGCCCTGACTCGCCGCGTCACACGGCAGCTCGAAGCGGCGAGCTCAGTTTTGAGCTGCGACCAGCGCGTCGCGGTCGAAGAGGATCGTGCCGGCGATGCCGTTCCACTCCGGCGAATACACCGTGACCACGACGCGCGCGGCGCCGCTCGGTGAAGGCGCCGCGAGCCACGAAGCGAGCAGCGAGACGCCGTAGGGCACCGTGGCGTCGCGCAGGAGCGAGCCGAGCGTGAGGTCGCCGCGCACGATCTCGTCGAAGCCGACCCAAGCGCCGGGGGCGTGCGCGAGCAGCCGCACGAGCGCGCCGCCGTGGCGGGGCAGATCGTCGACGATGCAGCTGATCAGCGCCTCGAGCGGCTCGGAGAGGTCGAGCTCTTCGACGTCGGTCAAGCGCGCCCCCGCTTGGTGATCACTTCTTCGCCGACGTAGGGCCGCAGCGCCTCGGGCACGACGACCGAGCCGTCGGCCTGCTGGTACTGCTCGAGGATCGCGACGAGCGTGCGACCGACGGCGAGGCCGGAGCCGTTGAGCGTGTGGAGCAGCCGGGGCTTGGCCTTGGGCTCGGCGCGGTAGCGGATCTGCGCGCGGCGGGCCTGGTAGTCACCGAAGTTCGAGCAGCTCGAGATCTCGCGGTAGGCGCCCTGCCCGGGCAGCCACACCTCGAGGTCGTAGGTCTTCGTGGAGGCGGCGCCCATGTCGCCGGCGCAGAGCAGCATGCGCCGGTAGTGCAGGCCGAGCTTCTCGAGCACACGCTCGGCGTGCGTCGTGAGCGCCTCGTGCTGGGCGGGGCTGTCCTCGGGCGCGCAGAAGCGCACGAGCTCCACCTTGTCGAACTGGTGCTGGCGGATGAGCCCACGCACGTCGCGCCCGGCGCTGCCCGCCTCGGCGCGGAAGCACGGCGTGTAGGCCGCGTAGGCGATCGGGAGCTCTGCGATCTCGAGGATCTCCTGTGCGTGCAGGTTCGTGACCGGCACCTCGGCCGTGGGGATGAGGTAGAGGTCGAAGGCGCGCTCCTCGTCGTTCTTGGCGATCTTGAAGAGGTCTTCCTCGAACTTCGGCAGCTGGCCGGTGCCGTAGAGCGCGGTGTTCTTCACGAGCAGGGGGGGCCAGACCTCCTCGTAGCCGTGCTCGCGCGTGTGCAGATCGAGCATGAAGCTGATGAGCGCGCGCTCGAGGCGCGCCGCGCCCGCGTAGAGCACCGTGAAGCGCGGACCGCTGAGCTTCGCGCCACGCTCGAAGTCGAGGATGCCGAGCGCCTCGCCGATCTCCCAGTGGGGCTTGGGCTCGAAGCCGTAGTCCTTCTTCTCGCCCCAGACCTTCACGACCTGGTTCGCGTCGGCGTCGCCGCCGTCGGGCACCGAGACGTCGGGCATGTTGGGCAGGCCCGCGAGACGCGCTTCGAGCTCGGCCTCCACGTCGGCGACCAGCTTCTCGAGCGCCTTGACCTCACCCGAGAGGAGCTTGAGCTCGTCGCGCCGCTCGGCGAACTCCGGCGACTTCTTGTCGGCCTGCGCCATGGCCTGGTTGGCCTGGTTCCGGCGAGCCTGCTTCGCCTCCATCTCGCCGATCGCGGCGCGACGACGAGCCACGAGCTCGGCCACGGGCTCGAGCTTGTCGGCCCACGACGGGCTCCTGCGCACGAGCGCGGCGCGTACGTCGTCGATCTTCTCGGCTACGAGTCTGGGGTCGAGCATCGAGCGAGGGTTTGCCCCAGAACGAAGGGCGCGTCCATCACCCGGCGCCCTGGCGAGGGCTGGCCGGCCACCGGCGGCGCGGGCTCGGCGCGCCGTGGGTCCATGCGAACGCCCGACGGGTGTAGGGTCGTCTGGTCAGGCGCATGCGGCGTGGGCGCCACACCACGCGCGCCTCGCCCACGGAGAGCCCCGATGCACACGACCCACTCCACACTCGCGCTCCTCGGCTCGGCCACCGCCATCGCGACCATCGCGCTGGCCTGCTCGGCGGGCACCGCTGGCGAAGACGGCGCGGGCGCGAGCGGGCCTGGCTCGACGGGCTCGCTCGGCACGGGCGCCGCGGGCCAAGGCGGTGGCTTCTCGAGCACGAGCGGCGTGGGCGGCTTCGACAGCTGCGCGACCGCAGAGGACACCGCGCTGCCGCACAAGGCGCCGGCCGACATCCTCATCGCGGTCGACACCTCGGGCAGCATGAGCGAGGAGGCCGCCTGGGTGCAGGACGCGCTCAACGGCTTCGCGACGACGATCACCAGCGCTGGCATCGATCTGAGGGTCGTGCTCATCGCCGACACGAGCGTCTGCATCCCGGCGCCGCTCGGCAGCGGGCAGTGTGCGGGCGCCGATACGAACGAGCCCGTCTATCGGCACGTGAACCAGGTCGTGGCGAGCACCGACGCGCTCGAGCGCATCCTCGGCGCCTACCCGCAGTACGCCGACATGCTGCGCCCGCAGGCGACGAAGACCTTGCTCGTGGTGAGCGACGACGAATCGAACATGAGCGCGGCGAGCTTCACGAGCCAGCTTCTCGCGCTCGACCCTCAGTTCCAGGGCTTCCAGTTCGACTCGATCGTCGCCTCGGCCGGAGGTTTCTCCTGCGGGCTCGGCTTCGGCACCTGCCCCACGACCAACGTGTGCTGCTACCAGGACGGCCCCTTCTGCATGTCCTACGGCGAGGAAGAGGGGGCCATCTACAAGCAGCTCTCGCAGCAGACGGGCGGCGTGATCGGCGATCTCTGCGCGCAGGAGTTCGGCCCCATCTTCGACGACATGGCCGAGGGCGTGATCGTGTCGAGCCAGCTCTCCTGCGAGTACTCGATCCCCGCGCCGCCCGAGGGCGAGGCCTTGAACCCCGCGATGGTCAACGTGACCTACCTGCCAGGGGGTGGCGGCGAGCCGGTGCAGCTCTACAACGTGCCGGGTGGGCTCACCGACTGCGGCGCCGAGGGTGGTTGGTACTACGACGATCCCGCTGCGCCGACGCGCATCTACGTGTGCCCGAACACCTGCGCGACGCTGCAGGCCGACCCCGCCGGCGAGGTGAAGGTCGTCTTCGGCTGCGACACGGTCGTCGTGCCGCAGTGAGGCGCTGAGCCCCGCCCGACCTCGATCCACGCATGCCCCCTCGCCCCTCCGTCTTCGATCCCGAGCTCGGCCCGCTCACCGACGACCTGCTCACCGGCGGCCTGCGCGTCTACCAGCGCGCGAAGGGGCACCGCTTCAGCTCCGACGACGTCGCGACGGCCTTCGTCGCGGCCCACGCGGCGCCTGCGGCGAGGCGCATCCTGGATCTCGGCTGCGGCCTCGGCTCGGTGCTGCTCACGCTGGCGTGGAAGCTGCCCGAGGCGAGCCTCGTGGGCGTCGAGGCGCAGGCGATGAGCTTCGAGCTCTGCAGGCGCAACGTGGAGCGCAACGGGCTCGGCGCGCGGGTGTCCATCCACCACGGCGATCTGCGCGACCCCGCGATCCAGCTGCGCCTCGGCGGCGGCTTCGAGCTCGTGACCGGCACGCCGCCCTACTTCCCTCCGGGCAGCGCCGTCGACGCCGACGACGAACAGCGCGCCTACGCACGCATCGAGTACCGCGGGGGCGTGGAGGCCTACCTCGACGCTGCGCGGGCGCAGCTCGCCGAAGCCGGGAGCTTCGTGATGTGCGGCGACGCGCGCGCCGAGCCGCGCGTCCAGCGGGCCGCCGCCGAGCTCGGGCTCGCGCTCGTGGCCACCACCGAGGGCATCGCACGCGAGGGTGAGGCGCCGCTCTTCTCGGTGTGGACCCTGCGCCGCGAGGCCGAGGGCGAGCCGCGCCGCGAGCGTTTGGTGCTGCGCGACGCACGTGGCGGTCGCACGGACGACGCCGATCGTCTGCGGTCCTTCTGTGGTTTCCCGATCGGAGCATGAGCATGGCGATGACCCCCGAGCGCTGGGCCTACACGAGCGACTACCTGCGCCGCACCTTCGGTCGAGAGAGCGGCTCGCTCGAGGGCCTGCGCGAACGCGCGCTCGCCGCCGGGCTGCCGGATATCGCGGTGAGCGGCGACGTGGGCAGCCTGCTCTCGCTGCTCGCTTCGACCACGAAGCGTCGCCTCGCCATCGAGGTCGGCACGCTCGGCGGCTACTCGGCGATCTGGATCGCGCGCGGCTTCGCGCCTGGAAGGCTCGTCACCATCGAGTACGACGAGCACCACGCCGACTTCGCCGAGGCCGAGCTCGACCGCGCGGGGCTCGCCGAGCGCGTCGAGGTGCGGCGCGGCGCCGGGCTCGACGTGCTCGACGCCCTCTCCCGCGAGCATGGGCCCGGCTCGGTCGACTTCGCCTTCATCGACGCCGACAAACGCGAGTACCCGGCCTACTGGGAGCGCCTGCGCCCTTTGCTCGCACCGGGTGCGCTCTTCGTCGCCGACAACGTGCTCGGCACCTCCGGCTGGTGGATCGACGACGAGGCCCACCCGGCCCGCGAGGCCGTCGACACGCTGAGCCGCGCGCTCGCCGCCGATCCGGAGTTCGACGCCGCCGGGGTGCCGCTCCGCGAGGGCCTACTCATCGCGCGTCGCCGCGACGGCTGAACGCTCGGACAGTTCGGCGCACCAGCGAGCGCCCCTTCCGGGCCCTCCCGGGCCGGCGCTATGCTTCGCGGCGCAACCATGAGCGCCCACGCGCGCTACGCCTCGCTCCTCGTGCCCGAGATCGAGCTCTCGGTGCACGCCGACTTGCTCGCGCGCGAGGGCGACGGCTACCCGACCTACTTCGCCAGCGCGTGGCCCGCGGGCGAGGCGCTCGCGCGCTACCTGCTCGATCGACCCGAGATCGTGCGGGCCCGGCGTGTGCTCGACTTCGGCACGGGCTGCGGCATCGTCGCGCTCGCCGCGAAGCTCGCCGGCGCGGCGCACGTGGCCGGGGTCGATCGCGACCCACGCGCGGTCGAGTCGCTGGCACGCAACGCCGAGGCGCTCGGCCTCTCGATCGACGCTCGGCTCGGCGATCCGCTCGAGGCGCCGCTCGAGCTCGAGGGCTTCGAGCTCGTGCTCGCCGCCGACGTCTTCTACGAGGACGCGCGCCCCTCCGAGGTCGGCGCGTGGCTGCGCGACGAGGCCGGGCGGGGCAAGCGTGTGGTCGTCGCCGACCCCGGGCGCTTCATGGAGCCCTTGCCCGGCATGCGCGCGCTGGAGCAGATCCGCGGCCTCCACGGGCCGACGTGCACCATCTACGAGATCGAGGCCTCGCTCGCCGAAGCGCGGAGCAGGAGCGCGCGCGCCGGAGCGCGCCGCGCGCGCCGCCGCGCACGGAGCCGGGCGAGGGGCGCGCAGGGCGCGCAGGGCGGGAGCCCGTAGGGGTGCCTCGACCGCGCTTTGCGTGTTAGCTCTCGCAAGCTGGGAGGTGGCAGATGGCGACGAACACGGAAGAGATCGCGACGGTGGAGACCCTCGAGACCTACCTCGAGAGGGCGCGCGTCGCGCAGTCACCGGTCTTGCTCGTCCTCGGGGGCAACGTGCACGAGCCGCTCTCGGCCTACGTGCGCGCACGCAACGGCTCGACCTTCGAGTTCGTCGTCGGGCCGATCGTGCTGCGCATGGAGCTCGGTAGCGTCGTATTGCGTACGGCTTGAGCTGCGCGCCACGAGCGCGCGCTCACCCACGGATGCGCGGCTGGTGTGGTCTAATCGGGTGCAGTGAGCCGAGCGAGCACAGGCCGCGCGAACGACGCACCCTCGCGCGCGGAGCGTGAGCGTGATCTCTACAAGCGCCTGCTCGAGCTCGGCGGCGCGGCCGACGCCGCGAGCTACGCGCGCGAGGTGTTGGCGCTCGTCGTCGAGGTGACGCGCGCGGAGCACGGCTACCTCGAGCTCTACGGCGCCGAGGGTCAGGGCCCGCTCGTCTCGGTGTGGCGAGGCCTCGGCGACGACGAGGTCGCCCCGCTCAGGGCGCGCCTCTCACGCGGCATCGTGCGCGACGCGCTGCTCCGCGGCGCGACGGTCAGCACCGCGAACGCGGTCGACGACGAGCGCTACGCCGCTCAGCGCAGCGTGCAGGCCGGGCGCCTGCGCGCCGTGCTCTGCGTGCCGCTCGTCTTGCAGAGCTCGCTCGGTCTCGGCGGCTCGACCGGCGTGCTCTACCTCGAGGGTCGCGCCGAGCCCGGGCCCTTCCCCACCGAGGACCGCGAGCTCGTCGAGCTCGCCGCGCGCTCGCTGGTGCCCCAGGCCGAGCGCCTGATCGCCGAGGCCGAGCAGCGCTCAGCCGAGGATCCGACCGCCGCCCTGCGCGCCAAGCTCGGGCTCGTCTCGCTCGCCGGGCGCAGTCGCGCGATGGCCGCGCTGCTCGAGCAGATCGCGGTCGCCGCGCCGGTGCCCGTCACGGTGCTGCTGCGCGGCGAGACTGGCACCGGCAAGACGGCGCTCGCGCGCGCGCTGCACGAGGCCTCGCCACGCGCACGCGGCCCCTTCGTGGAGCTCAACGTGGCCTCTCTGCCCGACGCGCTCTTCGAGAGCGAGCTCTTCGGCGCAGAGAGGGGCGCCCACTCCACCGCGACGGCCCGCACGATCGGCAAGATCGAGGCCGCCGAGGGGGGCACGCTCTTCCTCGACGAGATCGGCGAGCTGTCGCCGCTCGCGCAGGCGAAGCTGTTGCAGGTCCTACAGAGCAAGAGCTACCACAGGCTCGGCGGGAACTCAGCGGTGCGCGCCGACGTGCGCCTCGTCGCCGCCACGCACGTCGACCTCGAGCGCGCGGTCGTGGAGCGGCGCTTCCGCGAAGACCTCTACTACCGGCTCGCGGTGCTCGAGATCGTCGTTCCGCCGCTGCGCGAGCGCCCCGAAGACGTCGCACCCATCGCCTCGGCCCTGCTCGCGCGCATGGGCGAGCGCGCCGAGGATCGCCTCACGCCGAGCCGCGAGGCGCTGCGCGCGCTCGAGGCCTCCGAATGGCCGGGCAACGTGCGTCAGCTCGAGAACGCGCTCGCGCGAGGCTGGGCGCGCGCGCTCGCGGAGAAGGCCCCTCGCATCGAGCCCGAGCACCTCTTCCCCGGGCGTGCATCCACCTCGAGCGAGGAGTCGGCCGGCGCTGCGGGTTACCAGGAGGCCACGCGCCGCTTCCAGCGACGACTGCTGGAAGAGACGCTCTCGGCCTGCGAATGGAACGTGAGCGAAGCCTCGCGCCGGCTCGAGCTCTCACGCTCGCACCTCAACGAGCTCATCCGTGCGCACGGGCTCACGCGCACGCGGAGCTGACGAGTGCCTCCGGACCGCGGCGATCCGCTCCTCGCTCCGGGCGTCGTGGTCGACGACTACGAGCTCGGGGAGCTGCTCGGCGCGGGAGGCATGGGGGTGGTCCACGCGGCGCGCCACCCTGCGCGCGGCGAGGCGCTCGCGCTGAAGACGCTGCGCGCCGGGCTCGCCGACGATGCGACGCAGCTCGAGCGTTTCGAGCGCGAGCGCGCGGCGCTCGGGCGCGTCGCGCACCGCGCGATCGGCCGCGTCGTCGACAGCGGGCGGCTGAGCGACGGCCGCCCGTACTTCGTGATGCCCGCGCTCGGAGGCCGGAGCCTGCGCGCAGAGCTCGAGGAGCGCGGCCGCCTCCCGAAGGACGAGGCGTGGCAGCTCGCGCGCGAGCTCGCGCTCGGGCTCGCCTCGGCGCACGAAGCGGGCGTCGTGCACCGCGATCTCAAGCCGGAGAACGTGCTGCTCGTGGCTCGCGAGCGCGAGGGGCCGCAGCCGGTGCTCATCGACTTCGGGCTCGCGAAGCTCGAGCCCGAGAGCGCCGACGACGCGGTGGCGCTCGCGAAGCTCACCGCCACCGGAGCGCCGCTCGGCACCCCACGCTACATGGCGCCGGAGCAGTGGTGGGGCACGGCGCCCACCGAAGCGACCGACCAATACGCGCTCGGCTGCGTGCTCTTCGAGCTGCTCGCGGGCAGGCCGCCCTTCGAGGGCACACGCTACCCCGAGCTCTGCGAGGCGCACCTGCACCACGCGCCACCCTCGCTCGCCTCGCTCGGCGTCGACTGCGGCGCCGAGATCGACGCGCTCGTCTCGCGCATGCTCGCCAAGGAGCCCGGGCATCGCCACGCCTCGCTCGAGGCCCTCGTCGAAGCCGGCGACGCCGCCTTCGATGGCGCGCCCGCGGCGGCACGCAGCGCCGACGGCGCCGGGGCCACCGCGCCCCCGAGCGCCGTCTCGCCTCGGAACGGCTCGCCCGCGACTGCGCCCGGGCCTACGCCGCGCCTGCGAGCTGCCGCGGCCTTCTTGGTCGGGCTCGTCGCGCTCTTCGCGCTCGGCTACCCGGGCTCGATCGGGCGCGATCCCTGGCTGTGGATGCACAGCATCGGGCTAGGCAGCTGGGTGCTCGTCGCCTCGGCCCTCGTCGCGCTCGCGCTCTTGCCGCGCGTCGCCGCCGGCATCGCGCAGCGACCGAACCGAGGCCCGCTCGCGCTCGCGCTGGTGCTCGCGCCGATCGCCTTCGCGCTCCTGCCGACCCTCTCGGGTTGGCGTCGCGTCGCCGAGGCCACACGCGGCCTCGGCGCGGAGGCCGCGTTCCAGATCCTGCACGTCGGCTACTACGAGGTCACCGTCACGCGCTTCCTGGGTCTCGGCCTCTCGCTGGGCCTCGCGCTGGCGCTCACCACCCTGCTCGCAGCTCCGATCGCTCGCGGCGCTTCGCCCGCCCGACCGCCCACCGCGGCGGCCTTCGCGCTCCTCGCCGCGCTCGTCGCCCTGCTCGCCGCGCTCGGCATCGTGCTCGCTTACCTCGACGCGAGCGAGGCCTCGGCCTTCGCGGAAGGGCTCGCCCGCGAGGCGCGCATCGCGGTGCTCGTGCGGGCGAGCAGCGCGCGCAGCTGGCTGCTGCAGCTCTCACCCGTCGCGGCGATCGCCGCGATCGCCGCGCTCGTTCGGCTGGGCGCCGCCTCGGCGACGCGCGCGCTCGCGACGACGCCCCACACGCTCCCTGCGCTCGGCATCGCGCTCAGCGGCCTCGCGCTGCTCGCCGGCACCGACGCCTACGTGCAGCGCGACTTCGCCGAGAGGCGCGGAGCCGCCGTGGCAGCCCTCTCCGAGCAGCTCTCGCTCTTCGCGAAGCTCTCCCCGCCGGTCGCGCCACCGGGCCACATGCTCTCGGCGCCCGTGCCGGCGGTCGCGCTGCAGATCTCCCGCGAGGCCATCGCGCTGCGCGGCCGAGGCCTCGGGCGCGTCGGGCTGCTCGACGGCGCCGAGGGCCGCGCCACGATCCTCGCCGCGCTGCGCGAGGCGCTCGCCACACCGACGCCCGGCGGCGAAGGCAGCGGCGTGGATCTCTCGCTGCTCGTCGACGGTCGCCTCCCCCTCGAGACCTTCGGCCGCGCGGCGCAGCTCGCGTTCGAGGCGGGCGCGCGCGAGGCCGAGCTGCTCCTGGTACCGGCGCCGCTCGACGAGCTCCCGCGGGGCGCACCACCCGAAGCCGCGCAGCTGCTCTCGAGCGACTTCGTCGCCTGGCGCATCTCGCTGCTCTCGCCTTCGAACGCGCCCGCCGCTCGTGCCCACGAGAGCGTCAGCGACTTCGTGTCGCGCGAGCTGCCGGCCCGATCCGCGCCGAGGGACTGAGCATCGCGCGAGCGCCACCGTCGCGCCACCGTCATGGAGCGCCGAAGGGCGACCCGAGAGGGCCGCCCTTCGATTCGTCGGTGCTCCAATCAGATCGGAGCGCCGCTCACTCGTGCGCGAGCTCCCAGCGATCGGGAGAGCGCCAGAGACGCGAGCGGAGCAGCTCGCGCTCGAAGATGAACTCCTTCGGCAGCCGATCGAAGAAGCGGTCGAAGAGCTCCTCGTGCTGGTGCGCCTCGTGCTGCCCGGCGACGCGACCCACCGCCATGAGGTTGTAGAAGTCGTCGGCCGGGTAATCGAGCCCCGTCCAGTCGATGTCCTCGTGGCGGGGCATCCAGCCGATCGGGCTCTCGACGGGCGCGGCGCGGCCGTGCACGCGATCGACGATCCACTTCAGCACGCGCATGTTCTGACCGAAGCCCGGCCAGAGGAACTTGCCGTCGTCGCCCTTGCGGAACCAGTTCACGCGGAAGATCCGCGGCGGGTTGAACACGCGCCGACCGACGTTGAGCCAGTGCGTGAAGTAGTCGGCCATGTTGTAGCCACAGAAGGGCAGCATCGCCATCGGGTCGCGGCGCGTCGCCGCCTGGCCGATCGCCGCGGCCGTCGCCTCGGAGCCCATCGTGGCCGCGAGGTAGACGCCGTGGCTCCAGTTGAAGGCCTGGAAGCAGAGCGGCGTGTCCTTGCTCTGGCGACCACCGAAGACGAAGGCACCGACGGGCACGCCCGCGGGGTTCTCCCAGTCGGGGTCGATCGACGGGCACTGCGCCGCCGGGGCGGTGAAGCGCGAGTTCGGGTGAGCGGCCGGCCTGCCGCTCTCGGGCGTCCAGTCGTTGCCCTGCCAATCGATGAGGTGCGCGGGCGGGTGTTTGGTCATGCCCTCCCACCACACGTCGCCGTCGTCGGTGAGCGCGACGTTGGTGAAGATCGTGTTGCGCGCCACCGTGAGCATGGCGTTCGGGTTCGACTCCATGTTCGTGCCCGGCGCGACGCCGAAGAAACCGGCCTCGGGGTTGATCGCGCGCAGGTTGCCTTCGGGGCTCTTCTTGATCCACGCGATGTCGTCGCCGACCGTCGTGACCTTCCAGCCCTCGAAGCCCTTCGGCGGCACGAGCATCGCGAGGTTGGTCTTCCCGCAGGCGCTCGGGAAGGCCGCCGCGATGTAGGTCTTCTCCCCTTCGGGCGACTCGATGCCCGCGATGAGCATGTGCTCCGCGAGCCAGCCCTCGTTGCGCGCGATCACCGAAGCGATGCGCAGCGCGAGGCACTTCTTGCCGAGCAGCGCGTTGCCGCCGTAGCCCGAGCCGTAGCTCCAGATCTCGCGCGTATCCGGGAAGTGCGCGATGTACTTCTTCTGGATGTCGGGCTCGCAGGGCCAGGGCACGTCTTTCTCGCCCGGGGCGAGCGGCGCGCCGACCGAGTGCATGCACGGGATGAACGACCCGTTGCCGAGCACGTCGAGCACCTTCGCGCCCATGCGCGTCATGATGCGCATGTTGACGACGACGTAGGCGCTGTCGGTGACCTGCACGCCGATCTTCGCGATGGGCGAGCCGAGCGGGCCCATGCTGAAGGGGATCACGTACATCGTGCGGCCGCGCATGCAGCCGTCGAAGGCCTTCTCGAGCGTGGCGCGCATCTCGTCGGGCGCGGCCCAGTTGTTCGTGGGGCCGACGTCTTCCTTGGTGGGCGCACAGATGAAGGTGCGCTCCTCGATGCGGGCGACGTCCGAAGGGTGCGAGCGCGCGAGGTAGGAGTCGGGGCGCTTCTCCGGGTTGAGGCGGATGAAGGTGCCGCTGTCGACCATCTGCTGGCAGAGGCGGTCGTACTCCTCCTGCGAGCCGTCGACCCACACGACCTTCTCCGGCTTGCAGAGCTCGGTCATCTTCTTCACCCAAACGAGCAGGGCCTCGTTCGAGGTCGGGGGTTTGGTGGAGTGGGCTGCGTGGCTCATGCTCGATCCTCGGTTCGCGTGGGGGAGGGTGTCGACGACGAACCCCGAGCGAAGCACCCGGGCGGGGCTCGTCGGGGTCAGGCCAGGAATTTCCCTTCCTTTACCCCGTTCTCGCCCCGTGTCGAAGCATGAAGCCCGCGACGCAGGCCTTGCGCGGCGCGGCGAACGTTTCGCGTGCGAAGCATCTCCCGAGGCGCTCGCGGAGCCGAGGCCCGACGCGCGTGCCGGGGTGAAGGCTCCAGGGGAAATCGCGAACACCGCTCTAGTGCCGGGAAGGTCCTGGACGCGTCCGCGTACATCGGCTCACCCTGCAGCCGCTCGGCTCCAAGCGCAGACCCCTGGTGGGGCCCACGCGGTGGAGCCTCTCGCTCCCCGGAGTCCGCCGATGATCTCTCGCTCGCTTTCCTCCCTGCTTGCTTCCGCCGTCGTCACCGCCGCCGTCGCTTCGTCGTCGGTCGCCTCCGCCCAGACCGCGCCCGCCAACGACGTGCAGAAGAAGTACGTCGTGCGCGAGGGCGTCGACGGCATCATGTGCAAGGCCAACGGCACGCTCAAGGAGCTGACGAACGGCAAGTACAAGTGCTACGGCGCCGCGGGTGCGGACAAGTGCGCGGCCTCGATCGACGCCGCCGCCGGCAAGCTCGGCAAGGAGTACCTCGAGCTCTTCGGCGACCTCCTGAAGAAGGACAAGGACGGCACGCACCTCTACAAGGTGGGCTGCAAGGACTTCGGCGGCGCCGACTTCGCCGAGTTCCTCGCGATCGGCGGCATCGGCTACGCGAAGTCGACCGCGCAGCTCGACGCGCTGCTCGCGCTCGGCTCGCCCGAGTCGCTCAAGGGCATGGGCGGCGAGCCCCGCGCCCAGCTCGTCGCCGCGCTCGGCCGCTTCGGCGACGCGCACAAGGCGAAGATCCTCCCCGTGCTGAAGAACGCGCTCGCCGCCGACGCGAAGATCCTCGGCTTCAAGCAGAACGCGCTCAAGCTGATGAACCGCTTCGGCTCGGACGACGGCGTCGCCTACTGCATGGACGTGCTCAAGTCGGGCAAGGACAAGGACAACGCCAAGGTCTGCACCTGGTACCTCGGTGAGCGCAAGGCCGCCGGCGCCGCCGCGCTCTTCGCGCGCAACTTCGGCGACGACAAGAAGGGCAACGCGCGCGCGCTGAGCCTCGCCGGCGGCAAGGACGGCATCGACGTGCTCAAGGAGGCCTACGAGAAGAACGCCGGCTCGGCCGTCGTGCTGCCGGAGACGGCTGCGCTCGCGAACCTCGGCGACAAGACGCACGACTACGCCGCCGACCTGCTCGGCATGATCGAGGGCCGCCGCCCGCTGTCGCTCAAGGACCGCGCGAAGAAGGCCGAGGAGCTCGCGGCGAAGAAGAAGAACGCCGAGGAGAAGTGGCAGAAGCGCGAGGCCGAGACCCAGGAAGACATCGCGCGTTCGGCCGCGATCGAGGCGACGTACGTGACCGACGCCGCGCTCGGCAAGAAGGTCGACGAGGCCCTGCGCGCCACGGCGAAGAAGAAGGAGTGGAAGAAGGCCTCCGCGATGGCGACCGCCGCGCTCGCGCAGCGTGGTGACAAGGCCGCCGCCGCCGAGCTCGTCGGGCTGCTCGGCAGCAACGACAAGGAGGCGCGCGAGATCGCCGTCTCCGCGCTCGGCGCGAGCTACGACGTGCCCCAGGCCTTCCTCGAGTACGTCGGCCGCAAGGGCTTCGTGCCCGAGGCCTCGGCCCCCGCCGCGCTGCTCAAGTACATCGAGAGCGAGTCGAACGAGGGCCTGCGCATCAAGGCGCTCAACGCCCTCGGCGCGGTCCGCTCGGGCCTCTGATCGCGAGCGCCTCGCTCCGGCCCTCGGGCCGGTGCACCGTGAGCCCGCTCCCTCTCGGGGGGCGGGCTCTCGCCATTTCAGGGGAGAGGCAGCGGCTCGAGACCCAACATGCGGCAGCTGTCCTCGTAGAGTCGCGCCGTGGCCGCGGCGTCGTCGACGATGGGGTTCGTCGCGGCGAGGGCCTTCTTCACGAAGTAGCGCCCCGAGTGCGCGCGTACTCCGGGATCGAGCGCGAGGTGGACGCTCGTCGCTGCGCCTTCTTCGTGCGAGTCGGGCCCCTGCATGCCGAAGCCGTCCTTCAGGAGCTTCGTCGACACGACGCCGGGGTGCAGCGAGAACACGGCTGGCGAGCCACCGACGCGACGCGCGAGCTCGGCCGCCGTCATCACGTTGGCGAGCTTGGCGCGCGCGTAGGCCTCGTAGGCGCCGTAGGGGCTCTTCTCGAAGTGGTAGTCGTCGAAGTCCATGCGGCCGCGCTGGTGCGCGACGCTCGCGACGAACACGACGCGCCCATCACTCGAGCTGCGCAGCGTCGGCAGGAGCAGCTGCGCGAGGAGCAGGTGCGCGAGGTGATTCACCGCGAAGCTCGCCTCGTAGCCGTCCGACGTGACGACGCGCTCGTTCATGAAGACACCCGCGTTGCCGAGCAGCACGTCGACGCCTGGCACGATCGCCGCCGCGTCGGCTGCGAGCCTACGCACCTCGTCGAGGCGCGAGAGGTCCGCCGCGAGGCTCGCCACGACCGAGCCCGCCCTCCGGGCCTCGAGCTCGCTCGCTACGCGCTCGAGCTTCTCGCGCGAGCGGCCGTGGATCACGAGCTTCGCGCCGCGCTCCACGAGGTCGAAAGCCGTCTGCCGACCGATGCCGTCGGTGGCGCCCGTGAGCAAGATCGTCGTCATCGAGCGATGAGCGATAGCACGCCGCCCGTCGCCGTTCCGCTCGCTGCGCCAGGTCGCAGGCCCGGCCTCAGACCTTGCGGACCGCGGCGCGGCAGGCCGCGAGGATCTCCCGCGCCGTCGATCGCTCCGGCACCACCCGCGCGAGCGCGAGCCCTCCCATGCAGGTCGCGAGGAATACGATCGCGCGCGCGCGCGCGTCGGGCCCGCCGAGACGCAGCGCGACGCCCTCGAGCATGCGCTCGAGCTGTGCGCTGAAGGCCCTGCGCAGCTCGGGGCTGCTCCGCGCGACCTCTCCGGAGATGGCCGGCAGCGCGCAGCCCCCGCCGGGGTCGTCGAGGTGCCCTTCGGACAGGTAGCGGCGCGTGGCCGCCTCGAGCCAGGCCTCGCCTCGCTCGGGCAGGCCCTTCGCGAAGAGGTTCTCGGCCGACTCGTCGAAGGCCCGCTCGAAGCCCTCGCTGAGCATCGCGAGCTTGTCCTCGAAGTGGTTGTAGAAGCCGCCGCGCGTGAGCCCCGCGGCGCTCATCACCTCGTCGACGCTCGCGCCCGCGAGGCCACGCTCACGCATGAGGCGAGCGGCGCTCGCGACGATGCCCAGGTGAGAGCGCTCACGCTGTCGGGCCTTCGAGCCTGGGCGCCCCGCTTCCGTCCGAGCCACGGCACGAGATTAGCACCGGGCGCCGAGCGTTGACAGGTTCGCATGACGGCCGTCATATCTCGGCGCGCCCGAGCAGGGCGACAGGGAGAGGGAGACACGTATGAGCACCAATGAAAAGACGCCGGGGCGCTTCGTGTGGCGCGAGCTGATGACGAGCGACGTCGAGGCCGCCAAGGGCTTCTACGGTGAGCTGCTCGGCTGGTCCTTCCAGTCGATGGACATGGGCCCGGGTGGCACCTACTGGCTGATCTCGGTCGGCGGCGCGCAGCGCGGCGGGCTGATGAAGCTGCCCGCGAACGTGCCCGCGCCTCCGCACTGGATGAGCTACGTCTCGGTGGCCGACGTCGACGCCACGGTCGCCAGGGCGAAGGCCGCCGGCGGCCAGGCGCCGATGGGCTCGATGAAGATGGACGGCGTCGGAACGATGGCCGTGATCATGGACGCCCAGGGCGCGGCGACGATGGCCTTCTGCGGCGTCGACCCCGACCCCGTGCCGGAGCGTCCGAAGCCCGGCGAGTTCTGCTGGGAGAGCCTGAGCACGAGCGACCTCGAGGCGGCGAAGCGCTTCTACACCGAGGTCTACGGCTGGAAGGCCTCGAGCTTCGGGGGCATGACCACCTTCGGCGTCGCCGAGGGCATGGAGGGCCAGGTGGCCGACGCGCAGTCGCCTCCGCCCGGTGCGCCGAGCTTCTGGAATACGCACGTCGTCGTCGAAGACCTCGCGAAGAGCGTCGCGCGCGTCGAGAAGCTCGGCGGCAAGGTGCTGATGGCCGACATCGACGTGCCCGGCATCGGCCACATCGGCATGGTGCAGGATCCGCAGGGCGCGGTGCTCGCGCTCTTCCAGCCGAACCCCGACATGGGCGCCTGACCCTGGGCGCAGCGCTCGCGTCGGCCCTGGGGCGCCGAGGCGAGCGCTGCCTCGCCTCAGCGCTCGACGCGGCGGAACTCGAGCACCCCCTTCTCGGGGTCGTGGATTCGCAGGAGCACGCCGTCGACGAGCTCGACGCGGGCCTCCTTGCCACCCACGCCCACGAGGAAGTCGCCCTCCTCGCCCGTGCGCACCGAGTAGGCCTCACGCGCGATCTCGCGCTCGCCGATGAGCGACACGAACACGCCGTCTTCGCCGAAGACGAGGCGGCTCGCCGCGGCCTCGGCGTCGAGCTCGGCGTAGGCCGCCTCGAGCTCGGCGCCGGCGAGCTTCTTCGCGAGCTCGGCGCGCAGCGTGCTGCGGCGCTCGGCGCCGATCTCGAACTGGTAGCTGCCGACGAGCGAGGCCTGGCTGACGGCTTCGCTGGAGGTGTCGAGCGCCGGATCGCTCGCGCAGCCGAGCGTGCCGAGAGAAGCGAGCGAGACGACGAGAGCGGCGGCGAGGATCGAGAGCTTCATGAGGTGTACTCCTTCGAGGCGGCGGAGGCGCCGGCGAAAGAGGCCATCGCAAGCGGGGTGCCAGCGCCGATCTGCGCGAATTCACGCGCGCTCCGCGGCGGACCGTCCGGGAATCCGGACAGCCGCCTCGGCGCAGCGTCCGGAGGACCGGACACGACCCCGCTCGGCTCAGCGCGAGGCTCGGCTCAGCGCGAGGCTCGGCTCAACGCAGGGCTCGGCTCAGCGCAGGGCTCGGCTCAGCGCAGGGCCGCGCTCCGCTCCGGCTCGGCGTCGGCCTCGGGCTCCTCGCTGGCCCCAGGCTCGACCGAGGCGACGCGCACCGGCGCATAGGCGCGCTGCGGCTCGAGGCGGTAGCTCGACTTGCTCGGCGCGTTCATGGCGTTGCCCACCTCGGTCCACGCGCGGTGCATCTCGACGAGGCGCTGCCGCTCGTGATCGCGGTTCACGCGCGTCGACAGGATGATCGTCGGGATGAGCGGGATGAGCAGCACGCAGCCGAGCGTGATGCCGAGCGTGAAGAGCGTGATGGCCCTCGCGTTGAAGCGGTGCTCGAGCTGGATCTCCACGCTCGTGCCGTCGTCGGTTGCGAGCGCGCGCACGGTGACCTCGAGGCGGCTGTGTTTGTCGGCCTCCTTGGTGCCCGTCCACATGCCGGGCGCGAGCTCCTCGAGCTGGAGGCCGAGCGCGCTCTCGATCGCACGCCGCGCGAGCGTGGAGCCCTCCGCGAAGGGCACGCGGTAGGCCTTCTCCTCGACGAGGTTGCGCGTGACCTGCGGCTGCTGCTGCGTTCGCGACATGGCCCGCCCATCGTGGCCACGACGACCGAGCTGTAAAGCCACAACCGGCCGCGCGGCCTGCGATTCGCGCCGCCGGGGTATCGCGCGCGCCTCGCGCGCCGGCGCTCAGGGCGGGCAGGCCGGCCCGCCGGTCTTGCAGACGCCACGGCCCGTGGCGGTGTCGAGGTCGCAGTGCCCATTGGCGCAGTCGGAGTCGCGGCGGCAGCCGCTCGGGTACACACAGGCGAGCCCGAGAACGCTGTTGCAGCAAGGGTTCAGGATCGGCGCGCAGTAGCCGTTCGGCTCGTCCGTGCAGTCGGCGTTGGTCCGGCAGTAGGCCGCGATGCAGAGGCGCCCAGGCTGACCGAAGGCGCCGGCGGGCGCGCAGATCGCGTCGTTGCTGCCACCCGCGCAGTCGACATCGGCGCTGCATTCGTCGCCGATGCAGCTGTTGCGCGGAGTCGGCATGGCGCCCCCGCAATACGGCAGATCGTCGGAGTTGTAGCAGGTGGCGCCCCCGCACTCGCTCGAGTCGCAGCACTCGTCTTCGTCGCCCTTCGGACCGATGCACTCGGTGACCTCCTGGGGTGTGGCGTCGCAGACGTCGAAGCCACCGGGCACGAGCTCGAGGCACGGCGCGCCGCCGCAATCGGCCGAGGTCACGCAGTCTCCGGTCGGGATCTCGAACGCTCCGCCCTCGCCTCCGCCACCCGTAGCACCGCCGCCACCCGCGGCGCTCGTGCTGCTCGAGGAGGTCGCGCCACCCGCGCCTCCCGAGCCGCCACTGCCCTCGGAGTCGCCCGCGCAAGCGACGAGCAGGAGGGCGAGGACGAGCGCGCTGGAGCGAGAGGTCGGCGTCATGGGCGGATGCTCGCTCGAATCGGCGCGTCGCGGCAAGTCGAGCGCTGCGCATCTCCGACGAGAGGTTCAGAGCAAGGTGGGGTTGCCACGCTCGCTGGGCACCGGCCCGCGGTCGAGCTCGTCCTTCGTCACGCCGGCGGCGACGAGCACCTTCTCGGCGACGTGGATGGGTGCGTCGTTGCCGATCGCGAGCGCGATCGCGTCCGAGGGGCGCGCGTCGATCTCGACGAGCTCGCCGCCCTCGCGCTCGACGTAGACCGCGCCGATGAAGGTCGTGCCCTCGAGGCGCAGCACGCGCGCCTCGACGACGCGCCCACCGAGCGCGCTCAGGGTGCGATCGTAGAGATCGTGCGTGAGCGGGCGCGGGAAGCGCCTTCCCTCGAGGCGGTTCTGGATCGAGAGCGCCTCGGTGCCACCGATGAAGATCGGGAGCAGGCGCGCCTTCGCGGGATCCGGGTCGTCGGCGAGCAAGACGACCATGCCGGCCGCCGTCTCGGCCACGCTGAGCGGCTGCACGCGCTTGAAGCCTCGTGGCACCGGAAGTGGGCCGCGCGCGCGAGGCTCCGCGCTGGGGGATGCGGCGGCCGAGGCGGTGGGCGCCGCGGAGGCCGACGAGAGCGCCTCGGCACTGCCGGCCGCGCTGGCGCTCGCCGAGGCCAGGGCAGGCTGGCACTGCGCGTCGCCATCGCGGCGCGCGCAGCCCGCCAGCACGGCGAGCGCGAGTAGCTGGGAGCGGGCGCTGCGCGACACGCATCGCAGCGTAGCAAGCCCGGGCGCGCCTGGCTCAGGCGCGCTTGCGACGCCAGATCACCGAGTCGACCACGTAGTGGTGGAAGTTCACGCTGAGGTGCGTGACGAGCACCACGGGCAGCACTCGATCGAGGCTCGGCAGGCTCAGCGCGCCGAGCGCTCCGTAGAAGATCGCCGAGGCGCCGAAGCAGCCCAGCGCGAACCAGAGCGTATGCCGGGTTTGGCTCAGCCAGGCGAGCACGGGGCGCTCGGGATCGGGACGCTGGCCGTGCTGCTTGGCGTTCACGGCCCAGACGAAGAGCAGGTACTGGAGGTTGTGCCACACGTTGAGGAAGAGCCACCCCTCGGTGATGTCGCGCAGCGCGAAGTAGCTCAGCCAGGTGATGAAGACGTGTGAGGCGACGAAGAGCGCGCCGGGCAGTGAGGCCAGCTCGCCCCGCGCCGCGGCGCGCACACGCAGCGCGATCCACACGGCGAGCGAGGTCAGCGCGACGGCGCCGGCGAAGGTGACCACGAGCGCCGGCACCGGCGGGCTGTAGAGCGGCATGCGGTAGAAGCTCGCGGGCGCCTCGTGCGCTCGGTGCAGGAGCCCCCACACCGGGAAGGCGAAGACCACGAAATCGGTCGCGAGATCGCGCCCCTCGGCGGGCTCCCCCGAGGCGCGGCGGTAGGCGCGCGCGATGCCGTAGCTCTGACGCGTGTAGTGGTAGCTCTGCCAGACGAAGTAGAGCGTGTTGAGCGCCATCGCCCCACCCCAGAAGCCGAGCGCTCCGGTAGAGAGCAAGATCGCGGGTGGTGCAACGAGTAGCAGCGCCCAGTGCTCGCGCCGGCTCGCGCGATCGAGCACCACGCGGGTGAGCGTCGAAGCGACGTGCGGGTAGGCGAAGAGCCAGAGGTCGACGAGCAGGATCGGGACGAACAGCGCGGGCGAGGCCGAGGCGAGCCCGCCCATGGCGAGCGCCACCGCGAGCACGCCGACGACGAAGACGAGGTCGAAGGGCGCGCTGCGGAGCCAGCCTCGCGCGCGCGGCTCGTCGAAGACGCGCGCGGAGGAGCTCGCCATCTCAGGTGGGAGGCGGCGGGAGGGCCTGCGAGGGCTCGGGCGAGGGCTCGGGCGTGGGCGTGGCGGTCGCCGGCACGTCGGGTGTGCCGGGGGGCGTGGTGTCGGGGCCTGCGGGCGGCGTGGTGTTGCCGCAGGCGGTGAGCGAGAAGGCCGCGAGCGAGGCGGCGAGCAGGAGGAGCTTCATGGGGGAGAGAGTACGTGCGAGGCGGGCAGATCGGTTCAGACGATTTCGGCCGCGCCTCTCAGCTTCTCGTGGAGCGCTTTGTCGGTGGGGCGCTTCGGCGCGCTCGCGAGCCCGAGGGCCACGAAGGCGCGGATGAGCCAGGCGCTCGGGTCGAGCTGGTACCAGCCGAGGCCGTGGGCGCTCGAGGTGGGGAAGGCGTGGTGGTTGTTGTGCCAGCTCTCGCCGAGCGAGGGCAGCGCGAGCCAGGCGACGTTGCGGCTCTGATCGCGGCTCGCGTAGGGGCTCCGGCCGACCACGTGGCAGACCGAGTTGATGGCCCAGGTCACGTGGTGCACGAAGAAGAGGCGCGCGAAGCCGCCCCAGAGCAAGGCCGAGACCGCAGCCTCGAGCGAGCCGCCGACGAGGCCGCCGAGCAGCGTCGGCACGGCGAGGCTCGCGGCCATCCACCAGAGGTAGCGGCGATCGAGCGCGCGGATCGTCTTGTCGCCGAGCAGATCCTTCGCGTACTTCGTCGGCCGCGAGCGCAGGTCCGACCAGAGCCAGCCCACGTGCGCGTGGAAGAAGCCGCCGACGACCGGCGAGTGCGGATCGCCGGGCTCGTCGGAGTGCGCGTGGTGGCGGCGGTGGTCGGAGACCCAGCGGATCACCGGGCCCTGGAGCGCCATCGAGCCAGCGATCGCGAGCGCCACGCGCAGCGCGGGCGAAGCCTCGAAGCTGCGGTGCGTGAACAGGCGGTGGAAGCCGACGGTGATGCCGAAGCCCGTGACGAGGTACATCAGCGCGAAGATGAGCGCGTCGCGCAGCGGCGCCCGGTGCGCGATCGGGAGCGTGAAGGCGGCGATGGTGCCGAGCGCGGGAACGGTGACGACGAGCACGGCGAGCACGCGCTCGACCTGGCTCGAGGGCGCGTGGCCGGCGGGCAACTCGAGCGGATTGGCTGCGACGGATTCCATGCGCCCCGAGCTACCAGGGGGCTCGTCACGACGGGGTGAGGCGAGGTCACGCTTTGGTCAGCTCGGTGGCGCGCCGCGTCGCCGCGACCGCTCGCGCGAGCCGAGCACGCGGGCCGCAGAGCTCGCGACGCTCGGACATATTCCGCCCCAGCCGCGCGCGCCTTTCGCTTGCGCCGCGGGCCTCGGCGCCGTCGTATCGCGCTCGTGCTGCGCCTGCTCCACACCTCCGACTGGCACCTGGGCCACACGCTCTACGACCTGCCTCGCCGCCACGAGCACGAGCGTTTCCTCGCTTGGCTCGGCGAGGTGCTCGAGCGCGAGGCGATCGACGCCCTGATCGTCGCAGGCGACGTCTTCGACGGCGCCAACCCGCCGGCCGACGCGCAGGAGCAGTTCTACGGCTTCCTCGCGAAGACGCGCGCGCGCCTGCCTGCGCTCGACATCGTCGTCGTGGGAGGCAACCACGACTCCGCCGCCAGGCTCGACGCGCCCGATCCGCTCCTGCGCGCGCTGGGCATCCACGTCGTCGGCGGGCTGCCTCGGCAGAGCGGCGAGCTCGACACCGAGCGCCTGCTCGTGCCGCTGCGCAACCGGAGCGGCGAAGTCGAGGCCTGGGTCGCGGCGGTGCCGTTTCTGCGGCCGGTCGATCTGCCGCGCGTCGAAGACGAGGGCGTCGACCCGCTCGTGGAGGGCATGCGCCGCGCCTACGCCGAGGTGCTCGCCGCCGCGCGCGCGCGCCTCGCACCCGGGCAGGCGCTCGTGGCCACCGGGCACTGCTACATGGTGGGCACCGCGCTGAGTGAGCTCAGTGAGCGACGCATCCTCGGCGGCAACCAGCACGCGCTGCCGGTCGACATCTTCCCCAGCGACGTGGCCTACGTGGCGCTCGGGCACCTGCACAAGGCGCAGAAGGTCGGCGGCCAGGACCGCGTGCGCTACTCGGGCTCGCCGATCCCACTCTCGATGAGCGAGCGCGGCTATCTGCACCAGGTGCGCATCGTGGAGCTCGAGCGCGGCGCGCTCCTGGGTGAGACACGCGCGCTCGAGGTGCCACGCGGCGTGGAGCTCGTCTCGATCCCGAACACCGGCGCCGCACCGCTCGACGAAGTGCTCACGGCGCTCGCCGCCCTGCCCGCGCGGCAGGCCGACACGAGCGAAGATGCGCGACCCTACCTGCAGGTGGAGGTCTTGCTCGACAAACCCACGCCGACGGCGAAGCAGCGCATCGAAGAGGCCATGCGCGGCAAGGAGGCGCGCCTCGTGCGCATCGGGCAACACACCCTGGGGCAGGGCCAGGCGCTCGCGGAGACGCAAGCGGCACGCACGCTGAGCGACATCACACCCGACGAGGTCTTCTCGGCCTGTTACGAGCGCACGCACGCCACCGCGCCTCCCGCCGAGCTCGTCGAGGCCTTTCACGTGCTCGTCGAGCGCGCGCAGCACGAGGCGAGCCGATGAGGATCCTCGCCATTCGGGGAGAGAACCTCGCGAGCATCGCGGGGCCCTTCGAGGTGCGCCTCGACACCGGGCCGCTCGCGAGCGCGGGGCTCTTCGCGATCACCGGGCCCACGGGCGCGGGCAAGAGCACGCTGCTCGACGCGCTCTGCCTCGCGCTCTTCGATCAGACGCCTCGGCTCGATCAGCGGGGTGGGCCGGCCATCGGTCGACACGACGACGACGAGAAGCAGCGCCTCGGCGCCAACGACGTGCGCTCGATCCTGCGCAGAGGCGCGCCCAGCGGCTTCGCAGAGGTCGATTTCGAGGGCCGCGGCGGCAAACGCTACCGCGCGCGCTGGTCGGTGCGGCGCGCGCGCGATCGCGTCGACGGCCAGCTGCAGCTGCAGAGCCTCGAGCTCAGCGAGCTCGACGGCGGCGAGCGCATCGGCCGTACGCGCACCGAGGTGCTCGCCGCCATCGAGGAGCGCCTCGGCCTCGGCTTCGAGCAGTTTCGCCGCTCCGCGCTGCTCGCGCAGGGCGACTTCGCGGCCTTCTTGCGCGCCAGCGCCGACGAGCGCGCGAAGCTGCTCGAGCGCATGACGGGCACCGAGCTCTACCGGCGCATCTCGATGGCCGCACACGAAGCCGACCGCGAGGCAAAGAAGGAGCTCGAGCTGGTGGAGGCCAAGCTCGGCGAGCTGCGCGTGCTCGGCGAGCAGCAGCGCGAGGCGCTCGAAGCGAGCCTCGCCGAGGCCCGCAGCGCGCGCGAGAAGGCCAGCGCGCTCGTGAACGAGCTCGGGCTCGCCGCGAGCTACTACGACACCGAGCGAACCTTGCGTGAGGGGCTCGCCGGCGCCGAAGCCGCGCTCGGCGAAGCGCTCGACGACGACGCGCGCAAGCAGCCCGTGAAGCTCGAGCTCGCCGCCGTGCTCGCGGCCATCGAGCTCGCTCCGCTGCTCGAGGCGGCTGGAGCGGCGTCGACGGCGCTCGCGAAGGCCACGGCGGATCGCACGGCGCGCGAAGCCGAGCACACGGTGGCGAAGCACGCGCTCGAAGCGGCCACGGAGCGCGCGGACGCGGCGGCGAAGGCGCTCGAGCTCGCCGAGAAGCAGCACGGCGACGCGCAGCCGAGCCTCGGGCGCGCAGCCGAGCTCGACGCTCGGCTGGCGCAAGCCGGTGCGCACCGCGACGAGCGCAGCAAGGCGGCACGTGAAGCCAGTGAGCTGGTCACCGAGACGCAGGCCGGCATCGAGGGCTCGCTCGGCGCGCTCGCCGAGCTCGAAGAGAAGCGCGCAGAGTGCGAGGCCTCGCTCGCGGCCAGCGGGCTCGAGGCCTCGCTCGTCGAGCGCTGGCACACCGTCGCGAACGAGCTCGAGCGCTACACACGCGCGCACCTCGAGGCGCGGAGAGCGCGCTCGCAGCGCGCGGAGCTCGAGCAAGCGGCGCGCTCGCACGAAGAGGCACGCACCGAACGCACACGCGCGGCCCAGGCCGCCAAGCAAGCGCTCGACGCCTGCGAAGTCGCGTCGAAGCGTGCCGAAGCCGAGGCGCTCGAGGCGCGCTTCGGCGAAGCGCGGCGCAAGGAGCGCGAGCTCGCCCAGACGGGTCTCGAGCGCGCGAAGAGGCTCGAGGGCCTCGCCGAGCAGCTGAGAGAGCTCGAGGCCGGCCTGGCAGCGCGCCGCAGCGAGCTCGTGGAACGCCGCAGCGAGCTCGAGGCGAGCAGCATGCGCGCCGCAGCCCTCGGCGCGGATCTCGAGGCGCTCGCGGGCGACCTCGCGCGCGCCGAACAGCTCGCACGCCACGCGCGCTCCGCCCAGGACCTCAGCGCGCACCGCGCCGAGCTGCGCGACGGCGAGCCCTGCGCGCTCTGCGGCGCCACCGAGCATCCCTACGCGGCGGAGGCGAGCCCGCTCGCCGAGCTGGTGAAGCACACCGACGAGAGCCTGCGCATCGCACGCGAGCGCCGCGACGCCACCCAGACCGAGCTCGTGAAGCTCTCGGCGCGCAGCGAGGCCCTCGGGCGCGAGCTCACGCGCCTCGGCGAGCAGACCGAGGGCGAGGCCAGCAAGCTCGCGAGCCTCGCGAAGCTCGCCGAGGCCGAAGCGTGCGAGCTCGGCCTCGACACGTCGAGCGAGCGAACGGTCTGGGCAGACTTCGCGCATCGGCGCATCGCCGAGCACGCGGCGCGCCTCGAGGAGCTCGGCGCGCTCGAAGAGGCCGCGCTCTCGGCCGAGGAGCGCGCCCGCGCAGCTCGCAGCGCGACCGACGAGGCACGCAAGGCCCACGAAGCCGCGCAGCTCGCCGAGAGCGCCGCGCGCGACGCGCTCGCGCAGGCGACACGCGCCCTCGAGGACTGCGACGCCGAGCTGGCTCGCTCCGGCGATACGATGGCTCGCAGCGTGGCGGCCGTGAGCGAAGCGCTCTCGAGCCTCGGCGCGTGGCGAGAGCGCCTCGAGAACGACCCGGCGGGCTTCGTCGCGAGCACACGCACACGCGTCGACGCGCACCGCGCCGAGCTCGCCAAGCGGGCTGGCATCGACGAGCAGCTCTCCACGCAGCGCGCAGCCCTCGAAGGAGCGCGCGGCATCCTCGGCGAGCAGACGCGCAGCGCCGAGCGCGCCTCCAAGGAGCGCGACGAAGCCGAGGCCGCGTGGCGCAAGCTCTCCGAGGAGCGCGCGGGCCTGCTCGGCGGGCTCCGCGTGGCCGAGCTGCGCGCGCAGCTCGACGCAGCGCTCGATGGCGCACGCAAGCGCCTCGGCGACGCCAAGGCCGAAGCCGCGGGGCTCGGCGAGCGCGTCGCCGCACTCCAGGCCCAGCAAGGCGCCGCGCTCCGGAGCGAAGCCAAGGCCTCGGAGGCCGCCCGGCTCGCGAATACGAAGCTCGACGAGGCGCTCCAGGCCGCGGGCATCGATCGCGACACGCTGCGCGCGCGGCTCGACAAACGCGGCGCCTGGCTCGAAGCGACGCGCCGTGAGCTCGACGCCGCGGCGAAGCGCCTCGACGAGGCGCGCGGCGCCTTCGAGAGCCAGAAGCGCGCCCTCGATCAGCACGCCGCGAAAGCCCGCCCTGCGCTGCGCGAAGTGGAGCTGGGCGAAGCGGAGCTCTACGCACAGCTCGAGGCCGCGCGCCTCGCGAGCGAGCAGCGCATCGCGGAGGAGGCGCGCCTCGATCAGCAGCGCAAGGCCGACGACGAAGCGCGAGAGCGCGCGCGTGGCATCGGCGCGGAGCTCGCCAAGCAGCGCGCCGCCGCGGAGCGCTGGGCCGCATTGAACGGCCTCATCGGCTCGAACGACGGCAAGAAGCTGCCTCGCTTCGCGCAGAGCCTCACGCTCGACGCGATGCTCGTGCACGCCAACCACCACCTCGGCGATCTCGCGCCTCGTTATGCGCTCGTGCGTGTGCCGGGCTCGGATCTGGACCTGCAGATCGTCGACCGCGACATGTGCGACGAGGTCCGCAGCATCCAGAGCCTCTCGGGCGGCGAGAGCTTCCTCGTCTCGCTCGCGCTCGCGCTCGCGCTCTCGTCGCTCGCGAGCCGCGACGTGCGCGTCGATACGCTCTTCATCGACGAGGGCTTCGGCACGCTCGACCCGCAGACGCTCGAGACCGCGCTCGCGGCGCTCGACGCATTGCAGGCGAGCGGCAGGCAGATCGGCATCATCTCCCACGTCCCGGGCCTCGCGCAGCGCATCGGCGCGCAGGTGCAGGTGAAGAAGCTCGGCGCGGGGCGGAGCCGCGTCTTCGTCGCCGCGAGCGACGCGCACGAGGAGCTCGTCGATGTGACGAACGGCGCCGCCGCGAACGGCGACGCGGGCGATGCGACGGCGGGCGGCTTCACGCTGACGACGCCGACCGCGGCGCCGAAGCGCGGGCGCAAGAAGAAGGGCGGCTGAGCGCTGACCTGGCGTTGACGTACGGACGTACGCACGTCACCCTGGAAGACCATGAAGCGCACTGCGACCGACCTGCGGGCCCACCTCTACGAGGTGCTCGACCACGTGGCGAAGACGGGGCAGCCCGTGGAGATCGCCCGCAACGGTGTGGAGCTCGCGATCGTGCGGCGCGAGCAGGTGCGTCGACCGAGGAAGGCTCCTCGGACGCTCCCCAAGCTCGTCGTCGGTGACCCCGGAGAGCTCGTGCACCAGGAGTGGCCGTCCAGCCGAGGCCGAGACCTTTGAGGGCACACCTCGATACGCACGTCGCGATCTGGCTCGTCATGGGAGCGAAGAAGCGACTGCGCGGCGTCGAGCGGAGCCTCCGCAGAGCGGCGCTCTTCGTCTCACCCGTCGTCGTGGTCGAGATGGAGTTCCTCCGTGAGATCGGGCGCATCAACGAGCCCGTGGAGAAGATCATGGAGATCCTCACGGAAGACCACGGCGTGCAGCAGGCGCGGGGCGAGCTCGCCGACGTGGGGCGAGAGGCGAGGCTGCTCGGGTGGACGCGCGACCCCTTCGACCGGTTCATCGTGGCGCACGCCATCGCCGACGGTGCGACGCTCTTCACCGCCGACGCCACGATCCGCGAGCACTGCCCGCTGGCACGCTGGGACGAATGACCACCGCGACCCACCCACTCGCCCTCGCGCTCTTCGCCTCGCTCTTCACGGCGGCGTGCGCCGATCGCCCGGCCTGCTCGCCCTGCGGGCCGACGCCGGCCTGCGTCGGCGAGCCGAGCGCAGCGACGGCGAGCAGCGCGGCGCCCATCAGCGCGGCGCCCAGCAACGCGGTGCCCGGCGCCGCGCCGGCCGTACCGGAGAGCGGCGCGCCCGCTCCGCAGCTCCCGGCCGCGACGACCACCGCTTCCGCGCGCGAGGTGGTCTTCGGTGCGGCGGGCGGGCGCGCGCCGGAGATCCCGCAGCTCGAGCGCACCCTCGCCGCGCTGCGGCGGCGCATGCACGGCTGCCTCGCGAGCGCCGACGCGAGTGTGCCAGCGCCGCCAGGCTCGGTGCGTCTCACGCTGCGGGTCGGCCCCGCAGGTGAGGTGCTCTCGGCAGAGGCGAGCCAGATCGTTGGCCTCGGGCCCGCGACCGTCGAGTGCGCGCGCAGCGCCGCAGGAACGACCCGCTTCGCCGCACCACGCGGGGGCGCCGCCCTCGTGCTCATCCCCGTGCGCTTCGTGGATTGAGGCACGGCGCCGCGCTGAGCGGGCGCCTCGCCGCCCCTCAGCCGAAACGCACCGAGCTCTCGCTGCGCTGCTGCTCCAGCTCCCAGAACTTCGCCGCGATGTCGGCGGCCTCGAGCGTGGCTTGGCCGCCGTCGAAGGCGGTGCCTTTCACCATGCCGAGCACCACGACCTCACCGACGAACACACCGTGCTTCGCGAGGCGCTCTCGCAAGAGCCCGGTGGTCTTGTGCTGCGCGGCTTTGCCGATCGCGAGCCCGGCCGCTCCATAGGCCGTCGCCATCGCGTCGACCTGGGGATCGTAGAACGCGAAACCACCACCGGTGACGAGCACCGAGCCCTTGGCCGCCTCGAGGCTGGGCAGCGCGGCCTGCACCGCGGCGATGAGGCCGCCCACGTTGACGTCGAAGCCCGCGCGCAGCTCCTCGGGCGAGGCCGTGAGCAGATCGCCACCACCGCCGCCATAGACGTTCCAGTGCACGCTCGTCACCGGACCGAGCGCGGCGGAGACCTCGCTCACGAGCTTCTTCACCGAGGCCGCGTCACCGAGCTCGCAGGGGAAGGCCTTCGCATCGATGCCGGCCTCGACGAGCGCCGCTGCGGCCTTGGCGAGTCGCTCGGCGTTGCGCGCGACGATCGCGATCTTCCAGCCCTCCTTGCCGAACCTGCGCGCGACCGCGTCGGAGATCCCAGGGCCATGTCCACACACGAGCAAGGTCTTGTTCATGGCGCGGAGGATCGCAGCCCGCGCCGCGATCGCAAGGCGCAGCGGTCGCGCGCTGGTAGCAGCCACCCAGAGCGCCACGCGCGGCGCCGTGATGAGCGAGGTCGACGCGCTGACGTCGGCCGGTGTGACACGCATCGCCTTCGCGGTCGCGCCTCCCGTGAGCGCACCGGCACCGGCGCCCTGAGGCGCGGCGAGGCGCCGAGCTAGCCAGCCAGCGCGCTCTGCGCGGCGGCGCGGTGCTTCTCTTCGCCCGTCAGCAAGGCGTAGAGGCCATACGCCACGGGGCTCGCAGCGAAGAGCTCCGCGGCGTGCTCACCGAGGCGAGGCCACGGCTTGCCGCCCGCTCGCGCATAGGCCTGCAGCGTCGCCTCGAAGGCCTCTGCCGAGGCCATCGCACGCTGGAAGGCGAAGTCACGCGCGGGGTCGGAGACTTTGGCGGTGCTCCAGTCGATGACACCGGTGATCGCCTCGTGCGCGTCGATGAGCACGTGCGCCGGGTAGAGCTCGCCGTGGCTGAAGACCGACCACGCTGGCCAGTAGCTGTCGTCGTCGAGCCAGGCCTGCCACCTCTCGCGCAGCTCGCTTGCCACACTGAACTCGGCGCTCACCTTGGCGATGTCGCGGCGCCAGCGCGCGCGCACCTCGCCCGGTGCTTCGACCTCCACGCCGACCTCGCGCGCTCGCTCGACGTCGACACCGTGCAGCTTCGCGAGCAGCGCCCCGAAGGCCTCGGCATAGCGGAGCGAGCTCGGATCGAGGCGCCAATGCAGCTGTCCCTCGGCGTCGATCTTCAGGCCGGGGTCTCCTTGCACGGCGCGGTAGGCGATGAGCTCGCTCGATCGGATCGTCCACCTGGGCACGGCGACGATGCCTTGCGCCGCGACGAAGTCGAGAATGGCGCCCTCGGCGGCGATCTGCGCGTCCATGCCTGCCCGGCGAGGTATACGCAGCACCCAGGTCTCGCCGGTCGAGGTGCGTGCGATGCCGACACGAAAGTCGAGCCCGACCTCCTCGAGGGTCATCGTCGAGGCGTCGAGCTCGAGCCCGTGCCGAGCGGCGAGCGCGGTGAGCTCGGTGGCGGTGGAGAGGGTCATGGCGCGGCGCCGAGCCTAGCGCGCGCGACGGCGTCGGGTGCGATCGAATGCAGCGTCCTTCGCGCACCCGCCCGCGCGCTCAGCCGCCCGGGCAGGTGATCGTGGGGAAGTCGCCGTCGACGCAGGTGCCGCCGCAGGCCGCGATCTCGGCCGTGAGACACGCGCAATCGGAGCAGTTCTCGGGGAGGAACCCGCACGAAGCATAGGGCGGCCCGCCGGTGTCGTCGGTGACGAGCTGGCAGTAGTTGGTGGCGCTGTCGCAAACCTGCGCGCCGCAGGCGAACTGCTCGGGCGCCTGTGCGCAGCTGCCGCGCGCGTCGAAGTCGATGCCCGCGATGCCCGGGCAGGGCATGTCGGTGATCGTGCCGTCGCAGAGGCAGGTGTTCGGCCCGTCGCTGCAGAACTCGGGGCGCGGCACGCAGCGGCCTGGCTCGCCTTCGCCGCATCGGTCGTCGGCGAAGTCGCAGAACTCGGTCGCGAGGCAGTCGTCGCTCGTATCGCAGGCGTCGGGTGCGCAGATGATCGTCGTCCCGCAGAGCGTGGGGGTCTCGCAGCTCACGCCGGCCGGGCACTCGTCGACCTCGCGATACCCATCGCCACAGGAGGGCATCGCCTCGCAGTTCGCGGGCCCGACGCACCCGATGGAGACGCCGCAAGTCTCGACGGTGCGGCAGTCGGCCTGGCCGTCGCAAGACTCGACCTCGATCTCGCCTTCACCACAAACCGGCTGCGCGAGGCACTGGGTCTCACTGCCGCAGGCCACCGGGAGGAGCGCGGCCGGAACGAGGAGTGCGAGAGCGTAGAGCGTGCGGTGCATGGGCTCGGGTCGGTGCAAGTGAGGTGCCAGCGCGAGAGGGGCACGAGCAGGCGTCGAATCGTCGCGAGCTCGCGCGACATGCGCGTCGAGCCGGTCCTCGCTGTGGCACAGACTGGCCAGGGTGCGGATCGGTCGATCCGCGGGCCCGGGAGCGGGCGGGGGCCACGCGCTCAGGCGCCCTCGACCCACTGCTCCGAGAGCAGCTCCGCCTGCTGGAGCACCGTGAGCGTGGCGGCCTCCTGCTTGTCGGGCGGGTAGCCGCAGCGCTTGAGCACGCGCCGCACGATCACACGCAGCTTGGCGCGCACCGACTCCTTGACCGTCCAGTCGATGGTCACGTTCTTGCGCACGGTCTGCACCAGCTCGCGCGCGATCGCGCCGAGCAGGTCGTCGCCCATCTCGCGCACGGCGCTCTCGTTCACCTCGAGCGCGTCGTAGAAGGCCAGCTCGTCGCTCGTGAGCCCGAGCTTCTCGCCGCGCTTGTCGGCCTCGCGCATCTGCTTGGCGATCTCGATGAGCTCCTCGATGACCTGCGCGGCCTGCACGGCGCGGTTCTGGTAGCGGCGGATCGCCTGCTCGAGCAGCGCCGCGAAGGATCGCGACTGCACGAGGTTCTGCCGCGAGCGCTGCTTCAGCTCGTCGTTCAGCAGTCGGCGCAAGAGCTCGACCGCGAGGTTCGGATGCGCGAGCGAGCGCACCTCCGCGAGGAACTCCTCCGAGAGGATCGAGATGTCCGGGTTCTTCAGCCCCGCTGCGGCGAAGACGTCGATCACCTCCTCGCTCTCGATCGCGCGCGAGACGATCTGACGGATCGCTCGGTCGAGATCGCCCGAGCTCCGGCGGTCGCCTGTCGTCGTCTTTTGGATGGTCGCGCCCACCGACTGGAAGAACCCGACGTCGTCGCGGATCTCGATCGCCTCTTCGCGAGGCACCGCGAGCGCGAAGGCCTTCGACAGCTCCATCACCGCCTGGAGGAACCTCTCCTTGCCGCCGTCTTGCGCAAGCACGTGCTCGCTCGCGGCGCCCAGCATGCCGAGCTGCTTGGCCCCGGGCGCGCTCGTCCATCCGCTCCAATCGAAGGCCGCGCGCCGCGTGCCACCCTCGGTGAAGGGCCCGAACAGCCCCTTGCAGACCTCGTATCGCTCGAGCATCGCCGCCGCGGCTTCGGCCTGATCGATGGCCGTCTGGCCTCGACCGCCGCTCGCCGTGTAGGTGTGCATCGCCTTCTTGAGCTGGTCGGCGAGACCGAGGTAATCGACCACCAGGCCGCCAGGTTTGTCGCGGAACACCCGGTTCACGCGTGCGATGGCCTGCATCAGCCCGTGGCCTTGCATGGGTTTGTCGACGTACATCGTGTGCACGCAGGGCGCGTCGAAGCCCGTGAGCCACATGTCGCGCACGATCACGAGCTTGAGCTGGTCGTCGGGCCGCTTGAAGCGCTTGGCGAGCTCCTCGCGCCCGGCCTTCGTGCGGATGTGCGGCTGCCAGTCCAAGGGGTCGGAGGCCGAGCCCGTCATTACGATCTTGATCGCGCCCTCGTCCGGGTCGTCGCTGTGCCACTCCGGCCGCAGCGCCACCAGCGCGCGGTAGAGCTCGACGCAGATGCGGCGGCTCATGCACACGATCATGGCCTTGCCGTCCATCGTGCCGAGTCGGGCCTCGAAGTGCTGGAGCAGATCGGCGGCGATCAGGCCCACGCGTTTGTCGGATCCGACGAGCGCCTCGAGCGCCGTCCACTTCGACTTGAGCTTCTCCTTGTCGTCGAGCTCCTCTTCGCGCGTCTCCTCGTCGAAGCTCTCGTCCAGCTTCGGCTTCTCCTCCTCGCGCAGCGCGATCTTTGCGAGGCGGCTCTGGTAGTAGATGGGCACCGTGGCGCCGTCCTCGACCGCCCGCTGGATGTCGTAGACGCTCACGTAGTCGCCGAACACCGCGCGCGTGCTGCGGTCGGCGGCGTCGATCGGCGTGCCCGTGAAGCCGATGAACGACGCGTTGGGCAGGGCGTCGCGCAGGTGCCGCGCGAAACCATCGATGAAGTCGTATTGGCTGCGGTGCGCCTCGTCAGCGATGACGATCACGTTGGAACGCGCGCTCAGCAGCGCGCGTGTGTCGGCACCCGGGCCCTTCGCGCCCGGGAGGAACTTGTGCACCGTGGTGAACACCACGCCCCCCGACGCGACGCTGAGCAGCTCGCGCAGGTGTGCCCGGTCGCGCGCTTGCTCGGGCGCTTGGCGGAGCAGCTGCTTGCAGCGCGCGAAGGTGCCGAAGAGCTGGTCGTCGAGATCGTTGCGATCGGTGATCACCACGAGCGTGGGGTTCTGCATCGCGGGGTGCTGCACGATGCGCCCGGCATAGAACGCCATCGTGAGGCTCTTGCCCGAGCCCTGCGTGTGCCACACCACGCCAGCACGCCGATCGCCCTCGGGCTGCGAGGCCGCGACGGTGGCCTCCACCGCGCGCCCGACGGCGTGGAACTGGTGATAGCCGGCGAGCTTCTTCACGACGCCGTCGTCGTCGGCCTCGTAGACGACGAAGTAGCGCAAGAGATCGAGGAAGCGCCGCTGGTCGAAGACCCCGCGCAGCATCACCTCGAGCTTGGGCATCGCGGGCGGCGCGAGCTCTTCACCCTCGATGGTGCGCCACGGCGCGTAGCGCTCGCGGTTCGAGGAGATCGTGCCGATGCGCGCGTCGATGCCGTCGGAGATCAGCAGGAGCGCGTTGAACACGAAGAGCGACGGCAGCTCGTCCTTGTAGGTCTGCAGCTGGTGGAAGGCCGCCCAGATCGTCGCCTCTTCGTCGGTCGGGTTCTTCAGCTCGATGAGCGCGAGCGGCAGCCCATTGACGAAGACGACCACGTCGGGCCGGCGCGTGTGGCCTTGCTCCTTCACCGTGAGCTGGTTCACGACGAGCCAGTCGTTGGCGCTCGGCTCGTCGAAGTCGACGATGCGCACCGGCGCGTAACCCACGGTGCCGTCGGGACGCAGGTATTCGAGGCTCAGACCGTCGACCAGGTAAGTGTAGAGCTCGCGGTTGCCGTCGACGAGCTGCGGCGCCGAGATGCGCGTCAGCTTGCGGAAGGCCTCGTCGAGCGCCTCCTGCGGCAGCTCCGGATTGAGCCGCGACAGCGCGCCGCGCAGCCGCTCGCCGAGCACCACCTCGTCGTAGCTCTGCCGCTCCGCCCCCGGCTCTCCCGGCGCGATCGCCGGCCCGTGCGCGACCGCGTAGCCGAGCTCCGCGAACCACTCGAGGCTGGCTTGCTCGACGGTGTCTTCGTTCATGGGTGGGTCACTCCCGCCAACGCACGCAGGGCGGGGCAGGTTGGGCGAAGCGCATCCTACGGGATCCGTCGGACTCGGTGCACGCCGTGCTACCTTCTCCGCACTGTGACGCTGAGCATCCGTTGCAAGGTGTATCACCGGGCCAGGGGCGCCCACGATCCCGGCGTGCTGCGCAGCAGCGCGGACCGCAAGTCGCGGTGCCCAGGCTGGGCGAGCGACGAAGCCTTGCAGCGGCGCCTGCTCGACGAGGCGCTCGACGACCCTGACGGTGGGGTCGACTCGTTCGGTCGCCCGAAGCGCAAGTGGAACGCGGTCGGCGGGGTGGTCTTTCTTGCTGTGTCGACCAACGAGGAACAGCCCCACTACAACTGCTACCCCGAGTGTCCCGCGACCACGCTCGCCGACGAGCTGGAGCGTCGGGCGCAGCGCTCCAAGGACGAGCTGCTCGAGGAGGCGTCATGACGACGGGTGCCCTGCGCTTCGAGCTCGAAGCCTCGAAGGCTCCGATGGACGAAGACCTCTCCGAAGCCGAGCGGGCGACGTTCGCTCGGCTCCAGATCAGCCTGGCGGGTACGCCGCTCACCCGGGTCGTATCGACCGGCGGTGAGCCACGTGATTGGGTCCGTGGCCCCATGAGCGGGCTGGCGGAGTGGATCGTCGAGCAATGGGTCTGGCTCCTATGGGAGGCACACACGCCCTTCCCGAAGTCTCTGCTTGGCGGCAAGAGAGCGATTCCTGGTCTGCACGACGCCTCGCGCTTCTGGCCTGACGTCGATGCGCAGACGGTGCGCGATCGCGGCGCGCTCGGGCGGTGGCAGCTTCGGCATACGCTCGGAGTGGGCGCCTCGGATCTCGCCCTTCCGTCCATCAGCTTCCTCCCAGAAGACCGCATGATCGGGGTCTTCGTCGCCGAGCAGGCCGCGGCGCTCGACCCGACTGTGGACTTCGTCGCTTACGAACAGGAGCCCGCTTGGCTCGGCGCCGACGACCTGCGTGAGGTACTCGCGAACTTCACACGCGACGTGCTCGAGCTGGCGACCGAGAATGGCGCGGTCCGGTGGTCGAACTGGCTCGGCGAGCTCTGGGCAGCGCAGCAGGCGAAAGAGGCCGACCCACGTGAGCGTACGCGCGCCGCACTCGGTGAGTTCGCAGCGGCTCGATGGGACGAGGCTTCGGCGACCTTGGGCCCGGATGCAGAGGCGCTGCGCGGGCTGCTGCTCGACGCGCCGACGATCGAGGACGAGGCCGCCTGGAGCAACTACGTGGCGAGCGTGCACCGGGTGAGTGCGCGACAGATGGGCGCCGACGCAGGGCTTCGTGCGCTCGCGCCCGTCTCGCTCGCGAGCGGTTCGGCTCCGTTTCGCCAAGGCCAGCAGATGGCAGCGAGCTTCCGCGAGGAGCTGGGCAACCGCGACCGCCCCATCGATTTGCGCCAGACCTTCGAGCAGATCCGGCTCGAGTGGCAAGCCGTCGACGCCCCCGCGTTCCGGTCGGCGGTCGTGCGGAGCCAGAGCGGCGCTGGATGCGTCTACTTCGATCGCGAGCTCGGCGTCGCTCCGAGACGCTTCGCGCTGGCTGCGGCGCTCGGGCGACTTCTTGGGGCACGCTCCGATCGACCCTTCGGCGCGGCGCACGGCGCATCTTCCCGGTACCGCGAGAGCCAACGCGCGAACGCCTTTGCTGCAGAGCTGCTCCTGCCGGCCGCCGCTTTGCGTGGGCGCGGTGAATCCGATCTCGACGTGCTGTGTGACGACTTCGGGATCTCGCGCTCCGCGGCGAGCTGGCAGATCAAGAACCGCGGCGGTGCTCGAGACGCGCTCCGGGGTTGAACCAGCGGTCGGCGAAGGGTCAGGTCAGCGGGCCGGACCCTGTGCGCGAAGCCCTTCTCGAGGTACTCGCCGAGGCGCGCCGTCGCCCACTGGCGGAACTGCGTGCCGCGCTGGCTGCGCACGCGGTAGCCGACGGCCAGCACCGCCGGCAGGGCGTAGTGTTCGATCTCGCGAGAAACCGAGCGATTACCCTCGGTTCGAACCATCCGGGATCGCCGGATGGTTGCCTCGGGCTCCACCTCGCCCTCCTCGAAGATGTTGCCGAGGTGCTCGTTGATCGTGCGCACGTCCTTGTCGAACAGCGCGGCCATCTGCGCCTGCGTGAGCCACAGCGTCTCGCCCTCGAAGCGGCAGACGAGCCGCGCGCGGCCGTCGTCGGTCGTGTAGAGGATCAGCTCGGCGTCGGGCGGCGCGGGGGCGGTCATCGAGGCGGGTCCTTGGTGGCGCAGCGAGGCTAGCAGGCGTGCGCATCGATCGCGCACCGAGCGCGCGCCGCAGCGACGCTAGAAGCCTCGACGATGACGACGCCCACGACGCCCAAACCCTTCGAGCCGTGGACCGACGCACGAGGCGAAGCGGGCTTTCTCCACGGCACCAAGGCCGACCTGAAGCCCGGTGAGCTGCTCGAGCCAGGGCGCAGCTCGAACTACGGCCAGCGCGACGCGGCCGCCTTCGTCTACTTCACCGCGACGCTCGACGCCGCGACCTGGGGCGCCGAGCTCGCGCTCGGCGAGGGCCGCGGGCGCATCTACGTCGTCGAGCCCACCGGCCCCTACGAAGACGACCCGAACCTCACCGACAAGAAGTTCCCCGGCAACCCGACCCGTTCGTTCCGCACGCGCGCCGCGCTGCGCATCATCGGCGAGCTCGGCGACTGGCAGGGCCACGCGCCCGCGCAGATCACGGCGATGAAGGAGGCGCTCGCGCGCCTCGCCGAGCAGGGCGTCGAGGCGATCAACGAGTAGGTCGGGCGCGAGTGGGTGCAGCGTCGACGCGACGCTCGGCGTTCACCGTTCCTCGTCGTCGGCCTCGATGTGCAGCTCGCGCGGGTTGCGCAGGCACCAGCCTCGGCCTTCGCGCACCAGATCGCCCACGCAGCTCAGCCATCGCCCGTCGCGGTGCGCGCCCAGCGCGGTCTCATAGTCCTCTCGCTCCAAGGCGATGCGAACGGAGCGCCGCCGCCCCTCGATCACCCCGTGCACGGTGACCTCGCCCGGCGACTCGGGAGATGGCCGGTCGAGCTTCACGACCGTTCCGATGATCTCGGAGTCGGTCACCTTGCTGCGCGCGCGCAGTTGCTTCGCCGCCTCACGCAGCACGCTGATCGTGTCGGAGGTGAACACCACCTGCGCTGGATCGACGCTGCGGTGAGGTCGACAGCCGGCGAAGCTCACGCCGACACGAACGCTGTCTGCCGCTGACGCGTCGAGCAACTCCACGACGGCGTCACACAGGTTCGCGCTCACCCCCTGCTGCGCGCGTCGCTCGAAGGGCTCGAGCTGGTTCGTGGCCGCGGACTCCCGCGCGGCGGCTCCAAGCCCCGTGAGCCCGCTCAGGAGCGCGACCGACGCCTTGCGCTCCAGCGGCGCGTCCGGGTCGGCGTCGACCAACGGCGCAAGATCGCCATCTTGCAGCCGCTCCTGGAGTCGCGGCGCCACCTCGGACTCGATCGTCAGCACGAAGCTGCCCACCTCGGTCTGACCGAAGCGCGCGCGCTGCAGAAGCTCGGTCGCCTCGCGTGGCTTGCGGTTGGCGTACGCGGACTGGGGCCGCAGCGCCGCGCAGGCCGCGGCGAGCAAGAGCTCGCGGGAGGCCTCGAACACCCGCGCACCAGCATCGACGGGGATCCTCCCGTCTCGCGTCGCGCCGCCCTCGAGCCGGATGCGCACGACGTCCAGCGAAGCGGAGCGCAGGTCGCGCAGCAGATCGTTCGCGGCGAGGTTCTCGACACGCGCGAGGTCCGCGATCAGACGCTCGACGGTGCGGGCGTAGTCCGGCGCCGTCGAGCGCTGCGGGACCTCCACCTCGACGGATCCGGCGTCGCCGTCCTTCGCGAAGATCGCCCAACGGTCGTCGGTGCCGCGGTTGCGGTAGCCCTTGTGCAGCAGATACGCCGCCACCTCGCGCGGGCTCGGCGCCGCCCATGCGGAGGAGATCGAGAGCTTCCGGTCCATCACAGCTCTCCTTTCTGGACCCGGTCCATCAAGCCTGCAACCGCCTCGACGTCCCAGCGTCGTTCGCGCGGGATCTTCACGCGCACGGTGCTCTGGTTCTCCGAGTCTGGGTGACCGCGGAGCGACGCCCAGTAGCCGCAGCGGCGCATCACCAACTGCTCGGGGGCTACCTCCACCCAGGAAGCGCGGTCGCGTGGGACCTCGACGACGACGAGCACTCTCGGGACCTGGTAGCCCTCGTGCCGGAGCTCGTCGTAGTTCTTCAGCGAGAGGTCGATGCAGAGCGGGTCCTCGTCGTGACCGCGCGTGGTCGCCTTGACCTGGAGGTCGAGGCGAGGTGAGCGCGTCACTCCGCCCGTGCCTCGACACAGGAGCGTGAGGTCGACGCCGTCACCATCGAGGTGCCGCCCAGAGGCCTCGACGAAGTACCCGGCGGCCACGGCCACCGCGCGCACGTACGAGATGCCGAGCTCTCCGATCAGCTCATCGTCCACGACGAGGTGCCCCCTTCGCTCGGCGACGAGGCGCCGCGCGAGCGTCGATAGAGATACCCGATGACTTGGGGTCGACTCCAGAGACTAAGGGGCTGCAGCTCGAGTCCCTGATCCCGCCGAGCCCCATGCGTCCAAGTGGCGCGACTCGAGCGCCTGCACGACGTCGCGCTCCGAGACCTGCTCGCGCTCGTCCAGCGCCATCGTGCGAACCGCATCGTCGCAAGCCCGCGCGACGTCTGCGAAGCTCCAGCCCTCGGCCTTCACGGCAAGCTTCGAGGCCGCGGCGGCGCCGAGCCCCACCGTCGAGAGACGCAGCTCGAGCAGCTCGGCGATCTGGTCGCGCGTGGGCTTGTCGAACGGGACGATCACGTCGAAGCGTCGGAACATGGCGCGGTCGAGCAGCTCGATGTGGTTGGTCGCTGCGACGAGGATGCTCGCGCTCATGTCCGCGTCGACGAGCTGCAAGAACGCGGTGACCACGCGGTTCATCTCGCCGACGTCCTGTGAGTCGCCACGCGCCTTGGCCACCGAGTCGAACTCGTCGAAGAGGTACACGCCCGGGCGGCGCGGCATCTCGGCGAAGATCGCGCGGAGCTGCACGGCGGTCGCGCCGAGGAACCTGGAGAACAGGGCGTCGAAGCGCACCGTCATGAGCGGCAGGCCCATCTCACCCGCGAGCACGGCAGCGGCGAGCGTCTTGCCGCAGCCGAGAGCGCCGTGGAACAAGAGGCGCCGACGCGGCTGCACACCGAAGCGCTCGAGACGAGCGCGCGACCGGTTCTCGGAGAGCACGCGCTTGAGCGTCTCTTCGGCTTCGGGGCGCAACACGATGTCGCGAAGGCGCTCCTCCCGGTGACCGCCCTCGAGGATGTCGGCGAGCTCGCCGCGGGGAGCGGCGATGTCGACGATGGGCCCCTGCTGCTTGCGCGAGCCGTCGCCGGCATCTTCGCCACGATCGCGCGGATCTCGTCCGCTACACGCACATGCCCAGCCGAGCTCTCGGCCGCCGCGAGCTGCAGCGCCGCCTTGCGGAACGACGGCTCATCGCCTTCCGCGTGGGACTGCAGCAAGAGCTCGAGGATGTCCGCCTTCATGTCGCTACTTCGATACCCCAGCGAGACTGCCCGTGCAGCTCCAAGACGTGGCTGCGCTCGTCAGCGCTGGCTGGTCTTCCCCACGGCCACCCCACAGGCGAGAGGTAGACAAGCTCGATCGCGAGGCCAAGGAGAAGTGTGGGTGGGGTGCGGTGTCGGGTGAGCTCGCGTGAAGCCGCGGTGCTGATACACCCACGAGGCAGGTGCGCGTGCTGAGCCCGTCGTCCGCGACGGGCACGGCCGACTGGCCGAGGCGCTCGCTCACCCCAGACCGAAACGGCTCCGGATCGCCTGCAGCCTCGACGACACGTCGTCGAGCTCGGCGGCGGTGCTCGCGAGCGCGTCGCGCTCGGCCTTCGTGACGCGAGGGTCGAGCTCGCGCATGCGCTCGGTGAGCGCAGCGAGCCGTGCCTCGTCCTCGGCGGTGGCGAGGCCGTCGTGCTCGCGCGCCAGCAGCGCAATCCGGGCGGACGCGAGGTTCTCGAGCTCGATTCCGCGCGCTTCGTCCTTCATCGGCCTCGCACTTCGTAGCTGACCGCGGCGCCGACGAGCAAGGCCCGGAAGCCAGCGCGCGCTTGGCTCGCCGGCCTCAGCTCGTTACTCTCCGGCCTCCCCCCCTCGCTGCTTCGGCGGCAGGGTCGAAGCCGCCGCGAGGCGGCTTCTGTTTTTCGCGGGCCGTGCGCGGGCTCGCCGAGCGGGTTTCAGGCCGCTTCGACCAGGTACCTCTCGAGCTCGTCGGGCTGCGACCAGCGGCACACCTCGGAGACCGACTCGACGAGCTTGAAGTCCTCCTCGGACCACACGTCGCTCGAGTCGTCGATGAGCGAGACGAAGCTCAGCTGCGTCACCCCCAACCTAAGGGGCTGGAGGTCGTGCCACGCGGCGACCACGTGCTCGGAGACACGCCTCGCAGCAGCACGCGACCCGCTGGCCAGCACCGAGACGAGCGCGCTCCGAGTCGGGGTGCGCGTGTGAAAGTCGATGGTCCAGTCTCGGCCCGAACGCCCCCGGAGCTTCACCCCGCGCTCGTACGCGATGCCTCGCTCCTGAAGCAGATCTGCAACCTCGTCGCTCATCGACTCCACGGAGCGTGTGCGCGCGGTGAACCAGAGATCCGTGACGCGGACGACCGCCTGACCGAGCCGCACGACCGCGGCTGGCAGCTCGGCAGCATCGGAGCAGCGCGACTGGAGCTGCCCCTTGAAGAGCTCGACCCCGTGGGTCATGCAGATGTCCTCGACCAGGCGTTGCTGCTTGGGGAATCGCTTGGTCGCCAGACTCTGCATGCGCAGCCAGCCGAGCCCTTCGCCGAGGTCGGTGAGCGTGAACGAGCCATCGTGCTCCTTCACGAACACGTCGACCACACCGCCGTCCGGGTACCAGAACGGCGTGCGAACGCGCGTGAGCTCACCACGCGGCGCGACCTGGAACATCGGCCCGATGCCTTCGGAGAGGAGCGCTTGAAGGTCGGGCCGCGACACACGAGGATCGCTGAGGTGCCGTTCCACACGCGAAACCAGCTCATTCACCCGCTAGCCGGGCGAGGTCCATCGACAGTGTGCGCAGCTTCTCGTCAATCAGATCGATCGCCTCATCGACTTCAGCGGTCTGAACTGCGCCAGTTGCGCGGAGCTCTTCGAGCTGCGAGCGACTGCGTTCCAGCTCCGCCTTCTTGGCCGCAGTCGACTCGATCAGCCTGACGATGAACGCCCGGTACTCAACCGCGCTGTCATCGTTCAGATCGAGGGTCTCGAGCAGTACTCTGCCGGCGACAGTCCTCGCTTCTACTTTCGAACCTTTGAACCGGATGTGCCGGAACATCTCGTGATCGCACGGGTTGGGGATGAAGTGCGTCTTGGCCTGAACTTGCTTCGGCCAGTAGCTCCCCTTCCGGAGGTTGCAGGGGTTGCACGCGTAGAACAGGTTCGCGTAGGCGGTCGCGAGCTCAGGGAACTTGCTCTTGGGCCGGTAGTGGTCGACGCCGAACGACTCGTAACCCTTCATCGAGTCGGGCATCCGGCAGTACACGCACTTCCTCGCGAACTCACGCTGGAGGAACGGCTTGTACTTCGGATAGGTCGAGAGTTCCCCGGGGCACTCACGTCGAAGGTGCTTCGACTTCGGATAGACGAACGGGGTCACTTCAGACCGAACTTGCTCCGAATCGCGTCGAGGCTCGAGGAGGCGTCCTCGAGGTCGGCGACGATCGCGCTGAGCGCGGCATGATCCTGGTCCGTGACTCGTGGGTCGAGCTTGCGCAGGCGCGCGGTGAGGATCGCGAAGCGTGCGTCATCCTCGGTCGTTGCGACCCCTTCGTACTTCTTCGCGAGCAGCGCGACGCGAGCGTCCCGCGCCCGGTCGATGGCATCTTGTGCGAGCAGCGCCGGCGAGACAGCCCATGCACGCGGCCTGCGTGCCCTGAGGTCAGCGATGGTAGGCGTCATAAGCGTGTCGAGGCTCATGGTCGGAACCTCGGAGCTGTAGGCGCAAAACGCGGTTTGCTCAGCTGTTCTCGACGTTCGCCCAGCCACCACCGTCTCCTCTCGACCCCGGCGCTCATCCCGCGCCTCGAGGGCACGTGCTCCTGTGTCCTGGCTCGTCTGCACATCGAGGTTCATCGGTCTGCCTTCGGCGTGGATGACCCGAGCTCCACCTTCGCCTTCGGTCCCAGCGACCACATGAACATCGAGAACTCCAGGTCGTGCAGCCTCTTCACCGTCTCGATGGTCTCGGTCACGGGAACATCCTCACTGTAGAAGTCGAAGTCCAGTTCGTAGTCCCGAGTTCCCCCCGGAGTCGCGTTCAGGAGTCGGTGGCGGAATGTGTAGCCGCCCTCATTCGTGCGACCTCGGACGAGCTGCAAGTGCTCATCCGCGTCGCCGAAGGTGCCATCGCCTAGCGGCCTCACTAGAGCGGGGTTCACCCACTCGCAGATGGTGGAGCGATCGAAGGGCACCGTGTTGATGTAGCGCAGACCTACGCGCGTGAAGAAGTCGCTGTCGATCGTGATCTTGGCCGCTTCGAGGATCAGGGACAAACGATCGACGAACTCACCGAACGCATCGTAGTTCGAGGTTTCCAGGGACACCGCCGCAGCGCGCAGGGTCACGGCCCATCGTCCCTTCTTCGATCGAAACGAGTGCACGATGGCCTGTGCAACGCCCCCTGGGTTCAGGTTCACGTCGTTCAGGAGCTCGTAGGTCGGGTATTCCTTTCGGAGCGCCTTCGCGAAGTCCACCGGGGGCCGGGGGTTCTCGCTCAGCTCGAACAGCGTGGGGAAGCGCAGCTCACACACGGCCAAGCGGATGAAGTTCTTGGCGAAGTGCGCTGGTCCGGCAGCCGGAACGTTCAACGGCTCGGCAGTCTTCGTGTCTTCGCTCATCGGCGTTGACCTTCGTATCGCACGACTTCTCCTCGGAGCAAGTGCCTACCGCCGCGGCGACAGGCCGCGCGACGGCTCGCCGCCACCGTCCGAGTGAAAGTGCGTGGGTTCCGGCTCGCCTGGCTCGAACATCACCGTGCGCACATCCGGCATGCGCGCGCACGCCTGCTCGATCAGCGGTCGCACGTCGCTCCAGTCGAGCCCACCGAGCCCACAGCCGAGCGGGGGGATCGCGATCGACGTGATCCCTCGGGCGCTCACCTCGGTCACGAGCGCCGTGAGACCAGCCTCGATGTCCTCGATGCGGCTCTGGTCGCGCCAGTGCCGCTTCGTTGGGAAGTTCACGATGTAGCGCGGGTTGGTGAGCTGCCCCGTCGCGAAGACGTGCATCTTGCCCGGGGCGACTTCGCCGCGTTTGCAGGCGAGCTCGTACGACGTGAAGTTCGCCGGGTACGCCCGCTTGAACTGCGCGGCGAGCCCGCGGCCCATGACGCCGACGCAGTTCACCGGGTTGACGATGGCCTCGACGTCGGCGCAGAGGATGTTGCCTCGGGTGAGTTCCATGGGGCTTGCTGTGAAGGCCGCGGTCGGTCGGACTCGGGCGGTCGGCCCCCTGCTACCGCCTCATGCCTTCCGTTCACGTGAACCGCCCGACAGCTTCCCGCGCGAGCGTTGGTAGAGGTACGACTCGATCAGGAACGAAGCCACCGTCCGGCTGGCGTTCGCGATCACAAGGGCGTGATGTGGAGAAGGCTTGGTCTTGCGGGCGTGAGCGTCGCTCATCTTGTTGCGAACGGTGGCGAGGCCGTCGACGACGTTGACCAGGCCGGTGCACACCTTCTTGAACGCGTCGTCGAGGTCCTTCCGGCCAGCGTCGATGCCCAGCTGTTTGGCGACCGACTTGTACTGCCTGCTCAGCTCGCCGTGATGTTCCGTGGCCTCGCCGGAGAGCTTGAGCTCGAGCTCGTCGAGTACAGCCTCCAGCATGGTTCGTGAGACGGTGATCGCGGCATCGAGCTCGTCGGCGCGAAGCCGCTCGCTCACCTTCCTGTCGAGCTCTTCGAGGTACTCGCGACTGAGCACCTCCCGGCCGCCGGCCGTGAGGGCGACGGACAGGGCGGCCCCGCGTAGCGCCGTGTAGACGTGGCGCCCAGCTTCGCTTCCGGTGACCGAGAGGCGCCACCCGCACGGCTCGAGGACCTCGTTGAGCGCGGTGACGAGCCTACGCTGATGCTCCGCCTTCAGCTGCACAGCCGGGTGCACGGTGGCCGAGAGGAAGGCCGCGTAGAGGTCGTCGGGGACCGCAGCAAGCTCCAGACAGGGCATGGGCTCGAAGATCCAGTGCTCGTCGAAGTTCCAGTCGCGCCCGTCGGCCTCGCTCAGGAGCGGCCGGAAGCGAGGATGCTCGCTCGGGTCGAAGGCTCGTTCGATGAACACGCGTGTGTCCACGCCGCCGGACCAGCTCAGCTTCTGCTGAGCGTAGACGCGAGAGACGAGCTCGCGTGTGGCGTCGTCGATCGAGTAGTCGTCGGGCACGAGGCGGCGGAACGCGCGTTCGAGGACGCGCAGGTCGGCGGTGCGTCGTTCGAGCTGCCCGTCGTCGAGCGCGCGATCGATCAGCCCACGGAGCGCTCGGCCCACCAGCTTCGGGTCAGCCTTCCGGTAGAAGGTGCGCAGGCGCTTCGCTTTGCTATTCCCGTCGTCCGCGTAGTCGTCCGAGTCGATCGCGACGCCGAGCTCACGCATAATCCTCGTGAACTGCGGTGTCGTGTACTTGAGCACGTAGCCGTCGTGCATCACGAGCAAGCGCTCGAGCGCCTCCGTCTCGCGCGGCTTCAGCGCCGTCCCCGGTGTCACTTGCCCACCCGAGTGCGGTTGCTGGCGCGATATGCCTCGGGTTCGCCCGCCGTGAGGTCTGCCAAGTAACGTCGCCGGTCTAGAATCTCGAGCAAGCTGAGCTCGCCTCCGCGTTCCACGCCGAGCCTTCCCTCGTAGCTGCGCACAGGAATCTTCTGCAGCTCGCAAGCAGCGCGAAGCTTGTCCATGTCGAGCCGCTCGAGATCATCGCGTTGCCGGATCGCTGCGATGGCGCGTGCGGCACGGGGGCGCCGCTTCGCGTAGTCGCCAAGTGCGTCGAAGTCGATGTACGGCGCGCGGCGCGCGAGCTCCTCGATGTTTCGCCCCACCGCCTTGCAGATCGCCTCGTTGGCCTTGGTGATGTGCTCGAAGGACGCGGGCCGAAGCATGTGGAGGTAATCGGCATCCATGAGCACGTCGAAGTCGGTGTCGAGCTTGAAGACTTCGGCTGGCGCGGCCGTCAGCGAGTCGTCGACCCACCGGATGAGCCGCGAGCGAGCCTTCAGCAGGGTCTTGAACTGCGCGGCCTTGCGAAGGGCTAGAAGGACGCGCCCGCGCTCGTCGGTGAGGCGAGCGAAGTAGTAGGTGGCCTCGGCGGCACGAGCGAACGAAGAGCCGTCGACCTCGAGCCGCGAGGCCGACCGTACGTCAGCGAACGCAAGGGCTGCGGGATCCTTCGCAGGAAGATAGAGCCAGTCGCGATTCGCGTGCTTGTTGCCCGGGTCGTAGACGTGCGGACCGTCCTCTCGCCCCTCGTCCTCGAGCGCGTCCCAAGTGGCCTGCGCCATCGAGGTGATCAGCTTCTGAACTCCCGGATCGACCGGCACGCGCACACTCTCGCCGTCATCGAAGGCGAGACCGAACTCCACGGTGCGCACCCGCCCGAGATCGAAGCGAAGCTTCATGTGTCCTCCTCGATGTAGACCGTGTTGCTGACGCGCACGACCGCGAGGTGGTCCCCCGGTTCGAGCCTTGGTCGCCGTGTGATCACCACCCACGGCGGAGCGCGATGCGTCGAGCCTTCGCCGGCGCCCGCTCGAACCGTGAAGACCCGATAGCCCAAGCCGACAAGGAGGAGGTTCAGGTAGTGCAGGTTCAAGTGCCAGAAGAGCAGCACGACCAGACCGACCGCACACAGCGTCGCAGCGAGATAGCGCCAGCTCCCGAGCTCCGCTGAGTAGAACGGCAGCATCATCGCGATGAGGTAGACGAGGATGTGATCGCGGTGGTCGTCTGCCGCCTCGACTCGGAGCGGAACGCGGTCGGCCGACCTCCTCGCGAGAGCGATTCGTAGCCAGAGCACGAACGCCGGCACGAGTACGAGTGCTGCGCAGACCGACAGCAGCACGCGGTCGTCGACCAAGGCACTACCGCGCAGCGCCCAGAGGATGAACAGCGGCGCCATGCTGCTGAGCACCATCATCAACCGCGTGAACGCGAGCGCTTCGCGGCGTCTTGCCTTCTGTGTGTTCTTCATCCCCCAGTTCCGATCCAACTACCCCGAGCCCTCCGCCGCGGCCCCGAGCTTCCGATACTGCTTCGGCCAGCTCGCCGGCGGGGCGAGGCACATGCCGTCGGCGCGTGCGAAGGCGCAGACCGAGGGCATGGCGTTCTTGGCGCAGATATCCGGGTTGGTGTGGCGGCAGCCGACGGTGCATTTCTCGGTGTCGCCCGGCGCGAGCGGGGCGTGGAAGCGCAGGGCCTGGGCGCTCTTGGTGCCGCTCATGCGACCTCGCGCACGGAGAGCTCGCCGGAGAGGAGCTTGGGCAGCAGGGTGTCGCGAGTCGTTGCCAGCGCTGCTGACTCCGCATCGAGTCGAACGACCTGACTCTCCAGCTGGTCGACGATCGCACCGAAGCGTGCGATCAGCGCGTCCGGCGGCATGAGCATGGGGACCGACGACAGGATGCCGGTGTTGAGATTCGGCATCGTGGCCCCGATAGCGTGTTGAGAGATCCATGTGCGCGTCTCAGGCCGGTCCAAGGCGAACGAGGCAAAGGTGGGAGAGGGCCAACGCTCGCCAAGCCGGACGAGCAGGCATCCCGTGCCGCAGAGCCAGCCTGTCTCCCGCTCGCCGATGAGCGCGTGGCGCTCAACGTCACCGCGTCGGCTGTAGACGATGTCCCCGCCGCGTAGGCGATGCCTGCTCAGCCGCGCCGCATCCGGCTCCCCAACCCGCGCGATGCTGACAGTCGAGACCCGACGCCCGGCAATGTCCTTGGGCATGACCACCGGGATACCGGCGGGTAGGTAGTCGGACGCATGAAGCTGGCTTCCGAACGGCCCGGTCTGGACCGCGCCGCCGCAGCGCTCGACCTCGAAGCCGAGCGTGCTCGCCCGCCACCCCTTCGGCACAGCCCCCAGCTCGCTGTCGACGAGCTCGCTCGGGAAGAGCTTCGCCGTCGCGTCGTCCATACCGGCGGGTTTCTCGCCTCGGGCTTTGGCGCGCACGGGGTCGAAGTCGACGAACCACGACTTGAACAGGGCGCGCGCCATGGCCTCGAGGGTCTCGCTGGTGCGGCGGTTGAGCTCGATCTTGTCGTCGAGGGTGCCGAGGATGTGCGCGATGGCGCGCTGCTCGGGGAGCGGCGGAAGGGGAACGCTGAGCTCCGCGAGGGCAGACACGGAGATGTTCGGCTGCACGGATCCGTTGTCGAGGCGCTTGGCGAGCGACTGCCCTGCCGGGCTACCCAGGACGAGGTACAAGAACCGCTCGTCGCACACTCCCGGATTCGCGCGAATGATCACCAGCGACGACGCGACTGTGCCGACGGGTGCTCCCTCGTTCACGCGCGCATGCTTACCGAGCGTTCCCCTGAGGCAGTAGAGAACATCTCCGGGCTTGAACCGTCCGCCGCGCAGCAACGCTGCCCGGTCGGTGGAGATGTAGTCCATGGACGACCAGTCGATTCGCCCATTGAGCAAGTGGCCGGCGTTCACGAACGGCACGCCGCTCGCCACAAATGCGGCGCCGGACGGATAGTTCTTGCCGCGGTCGCCGTTGAGGAACTCAGCGAGGTCCCCCAGCCGCACTTCGCTCCACTCACCCATACCCCAACCCCCTCAAGCTCTTCCGAATCTCCTTCTCGAGCCGCGCCCCCTCCTTGAACTGCTCCTCCAGCGTCGCGACCAATCGCTGCATCTTCTCGTCGAAGGGCTCGCCGTCGTCTTCCACCTCTTCGGCGCCGACGTATCTGCCAGGCGTGAGCACGTGCTGGTGGCTGCGGATCTCTTCGGTGGTGGCGCTCTTGCAGAAGCCGGGCACGTCTTCGTACTTGCCTGAGCCGTCGCCTCGCCACTGGTGGTAGGTGCCGGCGATCTTCGCGAGGTCGTCGCCCGTGAGCTCGCGGTGCACGCGGTCGACCATGGTGCCGAGCTTGCGCGCGTCGATGAAGAGCGTCTGGTGGCGGCGGTCGCGCATCTTCTTGCCGCGGCCGCCGAGGCCGTTCTTCTTGTCGCGCGCGAGGAACCACAAACACACGGGGATCTGCGTCGAATAGAAGAGCTGCCCGGGCAGGGCGACCATGCAATCGACGAGGTCGGCCTCGACGAGCGCCTTGCGGATGTCGCCCTCGCCCGACTGCTGCGACGACATGCTGCCGTTGGCGAGCACGAAGCCGGCGATGCCCGTGGGCGCGAGGTGGTGCACGAAGTGCTGCACCCAGGCGAAGTTCGCGTTGCCCGTGGGCGGCGCGCCGTGCTTCCAGCGCACGTCGTCGCGCAGGCGCTGGCCGCTCCAGTCGCTGTCGTTGAAGGGCGGGTTGGCGATGACGTAGTCGGCCTTCAGGTCCTTGTGGGCGTCGGCGTGCAGGCTGTCGCCGTGGGCGATCTTGGCGTCGATGCCGCGGATCGCGAGGTTGAGCTTGGCGAGGCGCCAGGTGGTGTGGTTCGACTCCTGCCCGTAGATGCTCACGTCGCCGATGCGCCCGCCGTGCGCTTCGACGAACTTCTCGCTCTGCACGAACATACCGCCCGAGCCGCAGCAGGGGTCGAATACGCGGCCCTTGTAGGGCGCGAGCATCTCGACGAGCAGCCGCACCACGCCGCGCGGCGTGTAGAACTGCCCGCCGTTCTTGCCCTCGGCGGAGGCGAACTGCGTGAGGAAGTACTCGTAGACGCGCCCGAGCACGTCGCGCGAGCGGCTGTCGGGGTCGCCGAGGCCGATCGTGCCCACGAGATCGATGAGCTCGCCGAGGCGCTGCTTGTCGAGCGCGGGGCGCGCGTAGTCCTTCGGGAGCACGCCCTTCAAGGAGGCGTTGTCGCGCTCGATCGCGACCATGGCGTCGTCGACCAGCTTGCCGATGTCGGGCTGCTTGGCCTTCGCCTGCAGGTGGCTCCACCTCGCGTCTTTGGGCACCCAGAAGATGTTCTCGGCGCGGTACTCGTCCGGATCTTCCGGGTCGGCGCCGGCGTCGAGCTCGATCTCTAGCTCGGCGTGCTTCGCCTCGAAGGCGTCGGACACGTACTTGAGGAAGATGAGCCCCAAGACGACGTGTTTGTACTCCGCCGCGTCCATGTTGTTGCGGAGCTTGTCGGCCATCAGCCAGAGCTTGGCCTCGAAGCCCACGAGCGCGTCGGAGGTCTTCGCGCTGGTCGTTGCGCTGGGGCTCGCGCTCGCGCCGCGCTTCGCTCCAGGCGGCCGCCCGCGCTTCTTCGGTGTCGTCTCGGTCTTGGGCATGGGGTCTCTCGTGCTCGCGGCGCAGTGTCGCGCACGCGCGCCTCGTAGAGGAAGGCGAAGATCGCCGAAGGAGGACACGCGCTGTCCGAGCTTCGGCTCGGCGGCGCCCAGGATCGGCTCTACGCCGGAGCCACGCTGGGTCGAGCGCTGCGAGCTCGCGCTCGAAGGCTCTCGGTCTCGGCTCGCTCGCTCGCGCTTTCGGCTCGCAAGCTCGGCGTTTCTGCTTCGTCGGTCGCGCTTGCGGCTCGGGAGCTCTCCGTTTTCGCTCCCGCGCTCGTTCTCGCCGCTCCGATGCTGCTCGAGACCGAAAACTCCGAGCTCGAGACCGAAAACTCCGAGCTCGAGAGCACCAACTCGGAGCTCGAGACCGAAAGCTGGGAGCTCGAGAGCACCAACTGGGAGCTCGAGACCGCCAAGTGGGCACCCCAGACCGCCTCGAGCGCGTTTTCGGCGCTCAGGGCGGTCTCGTAGGGCGCTTGGAGCACCGATTTTGCTTGATCGGGCGCGCGCGGGGCTTCGTTGGGCGCTGCGGTCGCGACCCCGCTCAGCTCGGCGTCGGTGCGTCGGGCCCGGGTGTGGGAGCGGGCTCGGCGCGCACGCGCACCTCGCTCAGGCCGAGCTGGATCTGCTCGGGCACGCTGTAGACCGGGCGAAGCGTGGTGCCCCAGTCGATCCACGCGAGCCGCAGCTCGCGCAGGGCCTGGGTCTGGCGGTCGCGCGCCTCTTGCCAGGCCTGCACGTCGACGTCTTTGCGTTCGGCGGGCTGGCCTCGTCGCGACTTCGCGATGAGCCCGCGGATGGAGGCGATCTTGGCGTCGCTGAGCCCTCGCGCGCGCAGGGTGCTGAGCACGACGTCGGCGCCGGGCTCCTTGCTCGAAGCGAGCGCCTCGACGCGGTCGAGGAAGGTCGAGGTCGAGTCGATGACCGCCGGGCCGAGCGGCTGCTGGCTGAGGTCGGTGAAGAAGGCCTGGACGAAGCGATCGACGTGCGCCTGGGGCACGCGCCGCTCGATGATCGCGCGCGCCTTGGGCAGCCACTCGTTCTCGAAGGCGTCGAGCTCGGCGATGATCTTGCCTTGGCCGTTGGAGCCTTCGCCCTCGACCGCGGCGAAGGCGAAGCTGAGCGGCTGATCGCGGCCGGCGGCCGTCACGTAGAGCTTCCACAGCTCTTCGTGCTCTTCACGCGAGTAGCCGGCGCCCACGGCGCGTCGCAAGAGGCGCGGCACGACGATCACCGCGAGGAACCTGCCCACGCGCCCGAGCAGCTGGCGGTCGGCGTAGCTGAGCGCGGAGCCGCTGAGCTCGTCGGTGCCGAGCTCGTCGAACACGCTCAGATCCGCGAACGCCGTGTCGCCACTTCCGCCGTTCGAACTACGCGCCGCGCCGCCGTTGGAGCGCGCGCGCGACCTGCTCGTCGTCGCCTTCTTGGACTTCGTCTTCTTCGCAGAGGCCATGGAGCTTCCTACCCCCGGAGGAAGCCCACGCACCCAACGCGCGCTCACGCCCCCCCGGACGCGAAAGCGAGCAGAGCACGAAGTCCGGTGCATGCTCAATCGGTTCGGCAGCAAGTGTGGCGGGAGCGAGTGTCGCGTTTCCAAGGGATTTCCCTTAGGAGGCGGTGTACGCAGCGCTGCGCAGGCGTCGCCGACGGAGGGCGCGCTGCGCTTGGGGCCCCGGCTGGCGCGGGTGTAGGCTGGCGCGCGTGGGGCCTGGGCTGGGGCAGGTGGCGAGCCTCGAGGAGGAGCTCGCGGATACGCGGTGGAAGCCGCTGCGTGCGCTCGCGCGTGGCGGCATGGCCGAGGTGCACGTGGTGACCGACCGCTACATCGGCGGATCCTGGGCGCTCAAGGTGCTGAGCCCGGAGCTCGCGTGGCCCGAAGAGGGCGCCTCGCCCGAGGCCGTCGCGCGGCACGAGCGCGAGGTGGAGGCGCTGCGCGAGCGCCTGCTCGCCGAAGGCAGGATCTTGCGCGCCGCCGAGCACGAGAACGTGGTGCACGTGTACGAGTACGGCCTGACGAGGTCGGCGCGGCCCTACCTGGTGATGGAGCTGCTCGAGGGCGAGACCCTGAAGCAGGCGCTGCGCGAGCGCGGCCGCTTCGAGCTGGGTGAAGCGGTGGATCTCTTGCGCCAGGCCCTGCGCGGCATGGCGTGGGTGCACCGGCTCGACGCCGTGCACCGCGATCTGAAGCCCGAGAACCTCTACTGGTGTGCACCCAGAGCGACGAACGAAGGCGGCGCGACGCACGAGAGACGCGTGCTCAAGATCCTCGACTTCGGCATCGCCAAGCTGCTCACCGACGAAGCCAAGGCGCGCATGGGTCGCATCCAGGAGACGCGCACGGGCCTGGCGCTCGGCACGCCGCTCTACATGGCGCCGGAGCAGATCGGTGGTCGCGCGGTCGACGAGCGCGCCGATCTCTACGCCCTGGGCTGCGTGGCCTACCACCTGCTCACCGGGCGCCCGCCCTTCGGCGGCGACGCGCTCACGCTGATGCAGATGCACCTGCGTGTGATGCCTGTGGCGCCCTCGCGCGCGGCGCCACACGCGGCGCCGCTCGACGCCTGGGTGCTACGCGCGCTCGCGAAGGATCCTGCGGCGCGTTTCCCGAGCGCGAGCGCGATGCTCGACGCGCTCGAAAGCGCCGTCGCTCCAGCGAAGCCCGCCGCGGAGCTCGGCGAGGCCACGACGGCGCCGCTCGGGCCCCACGCGCCCGCGGCGGCTCAGCCGCCCGCGCCCACGGCGGCTCAGCCGCCCGCGCCCACGGCGGCTCGGCCGCCCGCGCCCGCGGCGAATGCCGAGGTGCAGAGCGATACGCTCTTCGTCTCGAGCGAGCTCGACAAATTGCACGAGCGCTTCCCGGAGCACGCGCCCGAGGATTTGCTCGCGCTCGCGGGCGACGACGCGCGCGCGATCGTCGGGCTGAGCCCGCGCCCCTTGGCGGTCACGCCGACGCCGAGCGCCGATGCGGCCTCGGGCGAAGAGCGATCCAAGCTCGCACGGCGCGACTTCGGCAGGGTCGCGCTCGTCGACGAAGCGAAGCCTGCGCCTGCTGCGCAAGAGCCACGCGCGGCCGAGCCACGCGCGGCCGGGCCGCGCGTCGAGATCGCGGCGGAACGCGCAGCTCGCCTGAGCGAGCGAGCAGGGTTCGTCGCGCCTGCAACGCTCGACGTGCACACGAGCAAGCCACGCTCGTTCGCGCTCGCGAGGGCGATCGTGCCGCTCGCCTTGCTCGTCGCGGTGCTAGTGTGGTGGCTCCTGATGGCGAGGGGCTGAGGGGTGGGCGTGGGGCACGGCGACACCGCACAGAAGACGACCGCGCGTGGCACGGTGAAGCTCGTGCCGGTGGCGAGCGGCGCGTCGAGCGCGGCGGACGCGCGCGCGGCGGCGCCCGAGAGTGAGCCCACCACGGTGCCGCTCGAGCGCACGCCGGCGGCTGCGGAGGCGCCGCAGCCTCTGCGGGCGGCGGTGGAGCAGTCCGACGTGGTCGAGCTCGGGCGCGCGGGCGAGCGGGCCTCGGAGGCCCTCCAACGATGGAACGAGGCGCGCCAGGCCGACAAACCGGCGCTCTCGCCGGGCGACAAGGTCGGCCCCTACTTGGTCGTTCGCAGGCTCGGCGAGGGAGGTATCGGCATCGTGCACCTCGTCGAGGACACGCGCATCGGCGGCCGTTTCGCCCTCAAGCACCTGAAGCCGAGCGCGCTCGCGCGCCCCGCGCTGGTGCGGCGCATGGTGCTCGAGGCCAAGGTGATGGCGCACGTCTCGGGGCACCCGACGGTCGCGAAGCTGCGTGAGGTCGGCGAGAGCGACGAGCTCGGGCCCTACTTCGTCATGGAGCTCGTCGAGGGGCAGACGCTCGCCGAGACGCTGCGGCGCATGGCGGCCGACGACAAGCTGCCCAGCGTGCAGCTCGCGCTCTACATCGGCGTCACGGTGGCCGACGCGCTGCACGATCTGCACAAGGTGGGCGTCATCCACCGCGATCTGAAGCCCGCGAACATCCACGTGTGCCCACGCGGCGACGGGCTCGCGGTGAAGATCCTCGATTTCGGGGCGTGCAAAGCCGACTGGGGCGACAGCACCGCCACCGGCGAAGCGACCGTCGCCACGGTCGCGTACATGGCGCCCGAGCAGGTGCTCGGCAAAGGCGTGAGCGGCGCCGCCGATCAATACGCGCTGGGGCACATCCTCTACGAGATGCTCTCCGGGCAACACGCCTACGCGCGCGCTCGCGAAGAGGCCGGGCGCGGCGACCTGATGCACATGTGGCAGGTGGTCGTGCCGGTGGATCCGCTGAGCGAGGCCGCGGCGCCGGGCGGGCTCGCCAAGGTGGTGATGCGAGCGCTCGAGAAGGATCCGGCCAAGCGTCACCCCACGCTGCGCGCCTTCGCCGACGCGCTGCGCGGCTTCATCGACCCGGCGAGGGCGCAGGAGGTCACGCGCCCGCGCCGCAAGAAGCTCGCGCGCCCCACGGTGCGCTCCGAGTACGCGCTGCCCGCGCCGCCGCGCCGCGAGCTGCCTTCGGTGGCCGAGGGTACGCTCCAGCCGAAGCGTATCGTCGAGCTGGGCCTCGAGCTCGACGAGCCGAGCCTCGTGGTGCTGAGCGGCCACGCGACCGGCACACGTTTCGTGCTCGGCGAAGGAGGCACGCTCGGCAGCGACCCCGATTACGCCGACGTGCTGCTCGACGATCCGACCGTCTCCAAGGCGCACCTGCGCTACCACCGCGTGGTCGACGACCCCTACGAGCCCGTGTACGCGCTCGAAGACCTCGGCAGCCTCAACGGGAGCGGGCTCGGCACGCTCGACGATCCCGAGGGTTCCTTCGTGCCGATCGGCGAGTTCGCGAACATCCAGTCGAGGGGGCTGCTCTCGCTCGGCAACGTGGTGCTCGTGGTGCTGCCCGCCGGCAGGTTTCGAGGCCACGACACCTCCTGCTTCGAGCCCCGCAAGCGCCCACCCAGCGTAGAGCCCGAGCAGGCACCGCTCGCTGGGCGCGCCGCCCTGCCCAACCCGCAGCCGAGCCCGCCGCCGGGCGCAGAGGCGCGCGCGCAGCCGAGCACGGCGCCAGGCGCAGGCTCGCCACCACCTCCCGTCGCCGATGCCGCGACCCTGGCTCGCGCGCGCGCCAAACGAGCGCGTCAGCTCTTGCAGGTGCCGCCGCCGCCGAGGGCCGAGCGCGAGGCGCAGAAGCGCGCCGAGCTCGCGCGCGCGGCGGGTGAAGCGAGCGGGCCTTCGCTCGCCCTGAAGGTCGCCGTGGTGCTCGGGGCCGCGCTGTTGGTCGTTGGCTTGGCGGTGCTCTACGTTGCGCTCATGGGCATGCCCGAGCTGCCGGGGGGCCGATGAAGCTCCATCGAAGCGTCTCTGGTGGCGAGCGGTCGAGGGGCGCACGCACATGAGCAAGACTGAACGAAGCCCCGACGAGCTCGCGCTCTCGCCGCGCGCGCTCGCCGACGCCCAGAACGCCGCCGCGGCCGAGATCGTCGGCAGGGCGTTCGAGCGCGGCCTCAGTGAAGAGGACGTCGCGCTCGCAC
>CALKVW010000006.1 GCA_938004785.1 uncultured Polyangiaceae bacterium | reverse complement strand
CGATGTCGGCGTGCCCGAGCATGGCCTGCACGCTGCGCAGATCGGCGCCACCGACGACGAGGTGCGTCGCGAAGGAGTGGCGCAGCTTGTGCGGCGACACCGAGCGCGCGATGCCGACGCCTCTTGCATAGCGGCGGAGCAGCGCGAACACCGCCTGGCGCGTGAGCGGCGCGCCGCGCGTACCCGACGGGAAGACCAGCTCTGCGCGTGGGCCGGGCAGCGAGGGACGGATCGCGAGCCAGGCGTCGATCGCCGCGAGCGCGTGCTCCCCGATCGGCACGAGCCTGCGTTTCTGCCCCTTGCCCAGGGCCGACACCACCCCGCGCGCGCGGTCGAGATCGCCGAGTTTGAGCCCGACCAGCTCGCTGACGCGCAGCCCCGAGGCGTAGAGCAGGTGCAGCATCGCGCGGTCACGCACGCTCCTCGCGTCGTCTCCGGCGGGTGCGGACAAGAGGCTCAGGACCTCGTCGACGCCGAGCGCCTTGGGCAGGCGCCGCCCCAGGCGCGGGCGTTCGATGATGCCGGAGGGGTCGCTCGCGAGCACCCGCTCGCGCACGAGGAACTTGAGGAAGCCGCGGATCGCCGAGAGGTGGCGCTGCGCGCTACGCGCCGAGAGCGGTACGCGCGCGGGCTCGCCACCTGCGCTCGAGCCGAGCGCAGCCGCGCCGCGAGAGGCCGAGCTGCGTCGCGGGCGCTCGTCGTCGAGCTCGGCGAGGTGCCTGCCGACGACGCCGGCGTCGATCGTCGCCACGTCGACGAGCTCGAGCCGCGCGAGCGTCTCGGCGAAACGCGCCAGATCGGCGGCGTAGGCGCTCACGGTCGCGGGCGCGAGCCCACGCTCGACGCGCAGGTGGTCGAGGTAGGTGTCGATCCACGCGGAGGGGCTCACGGGCCGCAGTATCGCGCGCGACGATCAGAACACGCAAATGCACGCGCGCCGGCATCACCCTCCCGGGCGAGCCAGCGCACTGTCGACTGCCCCATCGAAGGGGCCGATGCCAAGGGGCGCAGTCGAAGGGACCGAGCCGAACGGGCCCAGCGGAGGAGCCTTGCTGGACAGGATCAGCGGAGCGCGAACTGCGGCTCCGGCTCGCTCCGACGACGCTCTCCGGGACGCGGCTCGATCAGAGCCGAACGCCGTGGCGCTTCGCGTACTCGGTCACGCCGATCTTGTCGATCGTGCGGATGTCGCGCGTCGTGAGCTTGAGCGTCACGAAGCGGCCCTCCTCGGGGAGGTAGACGCGACGCTGCTGGATGTTCACGTTCTGCCAGCGCTTCGTCTTGATGTTGGAGTGCGAGACGTTCTGCGCGAGCAGCTTGCGCTTGCCGGTGATGTCGCTCTTGGCCATGACGAAAATCCTTTGAGGGGGCCGCGCGTTGTGCCCTACCCCGGCGCGTCTGTCAAGGTGAAGAAACCCCGCGCGAGGGCTCCGTCTCGGGGCGCCAGCGGCCGAGCTCGGTGAGCAGCTCGGCGACGAAGCGCTGGGCCGAAGCGAGCCCACCGGGCACGACGGAGAGCTCCTCGTCGTCGAGGTAGAGGCGGCGCGCGAGCTCGACCTGCAGCGCGTGCACGCCTTCGTCGGGGCGACCCCAGCGCTGCGTGTTGTGCCCTCCGCGGTAGGGCGTGTCGTGGGCGACCGACAGCCCATGGCGTGCTGCGACGGCGTCGATCCTGCCGATCAGGCCGCGCGCTGCCGTGCTGTGACCACGTGTCCCCGGGACCACGTCGGCGCGGCCGGTGCCGACGTCGACGTGACCGCGTCGGCCGCTGCTCGGCATCGAGTGGCCGGCGAGCACGATCGCGAAGCCGAAGACGCGCCGCTTCGCCTCGATGAGCTCGGCCAAACACGCGTGGTAGGGATCGTAGAAGGCGCGCAGGCGGCGCTCCAGCTCGCTCGGGTCGAGGCGCCGCGACAACATGGGCTCACCGTCGGTGGTGAGGCGCCAGACCACGCCGCGCGGCTGTACCCGCTCCGGGCCGCCGTCGACGGTGAGGCCGTCGTAGTCGTCGCGCGCTCGGTTCAGATCGACCACGAAGCGGCTGTGTGTCGCGACGAGCAGGCTGGCGCCGCAGGCCGGCGCCACCTCGTAGACGCGGTGGACCTCGAAGTCGGCGTCGCGCGCGATGCTGCGGATCGGCGCGACGAGGTGCCGCATGGACGCGGCGTCGACCGCGAGGCCGGCGTGCGGGACCTCCACGATGACCGGCGTCTCGGCGACGGTCGGCGAACGCAGCACGTAGGGTTCGGCGGCGCCGTCGAGCGGCGATGCCAGCGGGGACGTCGGCCCGCCTCGCTCGGCGTCGTGCCGGGAGCTCATGCGGGATCGCGAGGCAGAAACACGCGGGCGCTGCGATCGCCCGCGATCAGCGCGACCACGCCCGGCGCGAGCTCCGCGAGGCCGTCGTCGATCGGGCGGGAGAGCGCCGCGGCACCGAGCCGGGCGAGGGTCGGCGTCGTGCCCGGTGTGGCGAGCGCGACACGCAGTGAGGCCCCCGCGTCGATCGCGGCGAGCGAGCACGGGATGGGGAGCGGCGTGCCAGGCGCGAGGCGCGTCTTGCCGCGCATCACTGGTACCGCGATCGGAGGCAGCGCCACCTCGAGCTCGGGGACCAGGCAGCGCGCCTCGAGGTCTGGGTGGTAGGCCAGCGCAGCGACCAAGCCCCAGGAGTCGACGGCGAGCAGGAGCTCGGCGTCGCCGAGGCCCGGTGGCATGACGGTGGGCGAAGCGAAGGGCAGGATCGACACCCGTACCGGATCCCCCTCACCCTCCGGGGGGCTGAGGTCGGCGTGCTTCGCCGGCTGTTCGTTGCCGGTCGCGAGGGCGAGGTCCTCTTCGGTGACGAGGCCGAAGCACGAGAGCCCGGCCGCGCCGAGCACGGCGCTGGCGACGTCCGTCCTCTCGAGCGCCGCGCTGCCCTGGCGCCCGATCTGCTGGAGCAGCCGGACGCGCCCGGTGGCGCCGAGCTCCTTCGCGACCGCGATGCCCTCCTTGAGCAGCGCGCCGAAGCCGAGGCGGCCGCGCTGCGCGTGCGCGCGCATCGCCAGGCCGATCGAGCCCGGCACGGCGGCGCGCGCGGCGTCGGGGACCTCGGCTGCGCCGAGGAAGCCCCTCGGCCGAGCCGCGCCGGTGCCCGGCTGGCGCGCGCGGCCGTCGTAGGCGCGCGCGCCCCCGCCACGAGCAACACGCTGGGCGCGAAGAGCGTACCGGCGTTCGCTCCTGCAGCGGCGAAGAAGCCCGCGAGCACGGCGTCGACGGCGCTCCCTCGTTCGGCGAGCGCGCGCTCGGCGGCTTCGCGCGCGAGCGGCGTCGAGGCGAGCGCTGCGGCGCGCGGCGGGAGCTGCGCCGCGCCGGCAGACGCACGTGCGCGAGACGCGCGGCCTGCGCCGGGCTGCGCGTCGCTCGCGCGAGCAGCTTCGCTCGCAGAAGGAGCCGCGCCGCGGGCGCGCTTCTTCGCGGGCCGAGCCGGCTTCGCCGCTTCGCTCGGCAGCGGGACGATGCGCGAGCGGCCGCGCTTCGCGCCGTCGATCATTGCTCCTCGTCCTCGGCGCGCAGTCGCCCCGGCGAGGGGCGCACGATCATCGGGCCCTCGTTGCGCGTCGCGCTCTCGAGTGCCGCGAGCCGGGAGCGCACGCGCTGGGCGCTCGGGCGGTGCTCGACCACGACCCAGCTCTCGCGCCTCCCCGCGAGCTGCTCGGCGAGCCGGTCGATCGCGCGAGAGCTCGGTGCCTGCGCGCCGAGCGCGCGCAGCCGCGTATAGGCGAGCTGCCCCGCGGGGAGGGCCTCCTGGGTGCCGTCGAAGACGGGCAGGAGCCCCGCGGCCCGAGCGGTGGCGACCACGTCGTCGCGCTCCCAGAGCCCGCGGGCTTCCCAGGCGAGCACGACGCCGGGGCGCGGCAGCTTCGCGGCGAGCGCGGCGAGGCGATCCCGGTTCTGCTGCGTGGGGCGCACCTCGGTGGGGGTGGCGACGACGATGCAGCGCGCCTCGAGTGCGGTCGCGCAATCGAGGCTCTTCGCGAGCGCCTCGTCGTACGCCGCGCCCTTTCCGAGCAGCGCGACGGGCTCTGGCAGTACGACGCTGAAGCTGAAGCTGGGGTTCGTCGCCTTGCGCCAGCGGCGCAGGGCTTGAGGCTTCGGCATCGAGGCCGTGTCGAGCCAGAGCTCGAGCATGTCGAACTTGGTGGCGTAGCGAGCGATGTCGCCGATGAGCTTCGGGAGCCCTACCTGGGGTCGACCCATGCGCGCTCCCTTACGACATCGCCGCGCCGGGCGACACCGGAGCTTGCGTGGCCTCGCTCGGAACGCTCGCGCCTGCCCCGAAGTCGAACCAGTGGGTCGGGTGCCGGCGTACGAAGCGCTCGACGCGACGCGCGACCTCGAGCGCGGCCCGGCGCAGCTCCTCGGCGCTCGCGCGGCCCGGCAGCACGATCGGCTCGCCGACCTCGAGCGCATAGCTGAGGTGGCCCGTTCGTCGCGCGAGCACGGTGACGATCGGCGCACCACCGAGGCTGGCGAGCGTGAAAGGCCCCTCGGGTACAGGCGTGGGCTCGCCGAGCAGCGGGACCTCGAGCGTGCGCTGCCCGGGCGCGGCGCGGTCGATCTGCATCGCGACGACGCCACCCTTGCGCAGATGCCCGAGCAAGGGCAGCGCGGAGAGTGGATCGTCGCCCACGTAGACCACCCTCACGCCGAGGGACGAACGCGCGCTCTCCTGGAGCTCGGCGGCGGCACGATCGCGCTCCCGCTGCATGACCGCGACGACGTCGATCGCCCAGGCCTCGCCGAGCACCGGCCCGGCCGCGTACCAGCCGCTGGTGTGCGCCGTGAGCACGACGATGCCCCGCCCCATGGCGAGCGCGCGCCGGAAGGCCTCGTCGCCCTCGACGACCGCGCGGATGCGATCGCCTCGACCGCGCCCCATGGCGAAGGCCTCGGTGAGGCTCCAGGCGTACTCGCAGAAGACCTCCGCGACGGCGCGGGCCGTGGGCGCGACGCCGGCACGCTCGAGGTTCCGTGCGACGCGCTCTCGGAGCGCCGGCATGCCGGCGGCGAAGGCGAGACCGAAGACCGGCGGGCTCGAGCGCACGAACCAGCCGGGCCCGTGCACGACCCCCGCCTCGAGCGCGCGCCGCCAGAAGGCCGAGTCGGAGCGCAGTTCGGGGAAGCGGTCGAGCAGCCGGCGCCGGAGGGACATCGAGGGCGCGTGACATTCTCCGGGGGCCGCGCCGGGCGCAAGCCCACCCGCCCCAGCCTGCGGTCCGGCGCTCAGCCGCCCAGCGGCCGCGAGGCGAGCTCCCGCACGAGCGGGTCGTCGTGGTGGTGCGCGGCCTCGACGAGCGCGCGCGCCTCGAGGTCGACAGGATCGCGGCGCAGGCGGGCGCGGGCGACGAGCAGTGCGTTGCGGGCGAGCCCCGTGCGACCGGCTCGGTGCAGCGGGCTGCCCTGCGTGAGCGCGACGAAGCCGGCCTCGTCGAGCTCGAGCAGCGCGCGGAGCTCTGTGCTCGACCAACGATCCAGCGGCGCGAAGGGCCTGGTGGCGCTCGGGCCCGCCGGGCGGGTGCGGTTGAAGGGGCAGACGCTCTGGCAGTCGTCGCAGCCGAAGAGCTGCGTGCCGAGGCGCGCCTCGAGCTCGGGTGTGGGCAGCTCGCGCGACTCGATCGTGAGGTAGGAGACGCAGCGACGGGCGTCGAGCACGAAGGGCGCCACGAAGGCCTCGGTGGGGCAAGCGTCGAGGCAGGCGCGGCAGCTGCCGCAGCGCTCGGCCATCGGTGTGTCCGCCGGCAGCTCGAGCGTCGTCACGACCTCACCGAGCAAGAGGTAGCTGCCCTGCCCCGGCACGATCACGAGGCCGTTCTTGCCCACGAAGCCGAGGCCGGCGCGCGAGGCCCAGGCGCGCTCGAGCAGGGGCTCCTCGTCGCAGAGCGGGCGGGCGCGCGCCCCGGGGGCGAGCGTGCGCAGGAACTTGGCGAGCAGCCTCAGCTTCTTGCGCAGGTGGTTGTGGTAGTCCTGCCCGCGCGCATAGCGAGCGACGAGCGAGGCGAAGGGAGCGTCGCCCGCCTCGGCCTCGGGCCCACGCGCGTAGCGCCGCGCGAGGCAGATCACCGACCTCGCGCCGGGCAGGATCGCCTCGCCGTCGAGGCGACGCCGCGCCTCGCGATCGCTCGCCAGCCACTGCATGGTGCCGTGCATGCCGGCGTCCACGAAGGCCTCGTAGCGCCGAAAGTCGAGCTCGAGCGGCTCGTCGGCGCGCGCGATGCCGACGGCGTCGAAGCCGAGCGCGCGCGCCTTCTCGACGATGCGCTCGCGCAGCTCTCGTGGGGCCGGGTCCTGCACGGGAGCCGAAGCTCGCACACCGCGCGCGCGGCGCCCAGCACCGGGACCCACGAGCTCGAGCCCACCCGCGGCTCGCCCCCCGAGCTCCGCCCTACCGCCGCCGTGAGGCTGCTCCGGAGGGCCGGCGTGCCCCGGGGGCTTTACGTGCAGCAAGCGCCAAGGCAAAGATGCGCGCGAACGTACCGCGGGCTGAGCGGTCCCAAGGGCTGGGGCCGACTCTTCACCGCTCCGGGGTCCACACACCATGAAGCACTACTTCGCCTCGCCTCTCGCTTGCTCGCGCGCGCCGCGCGGCCAGTCGCCCTGCGTGCTCAGCGCCGGCCTCGGCACGAGCCTCTTGCTCGCGCTGAGCCTCGTCGCGGCCTGCGGCGACAGCTCCTCCGACGGCGCAGGCGGCGGCAGCTCCGACTGCCTCTCCGGGCTCACCCCCGCCGCCAACACCGAGTACTGCGACGCGTCGCCGGTCGACACCGACTGCACGCTCGTCGGAGGCACGGCGAAGATCTCCCACTGCGGCATCGCGCTCGCCCAGCCGCCCGGCGAGCTCGCGCGCAGTTCGAACGTCGAGGAGTTCGCGGGCAGCGGCCCGCCCGACATCAGCTGCTTCGTGCCCGCGAGCTACCCTCCCCCGCCCGGCAGCTCGTCGGCCGTCACCGTGAGGGGCTACGCGCGCATCTTCTCGAGCGGTTGCACCTCCAACGACGTCACCATCACCTTCTACAAGGTGAAGCGCACCGGCGGGGCCGACGACGGCGAGCTCGGCGAGGTGGTCGGCAGCGCGGTGGTCACGCCCAGCGACTGCACCGCCACCGGCGAGACCTCCGAGACCGACGACTGCAGCCCTCGCCTCGAGTGCGCCTACGAGTACCCGAACGTGCCCACGGAGACCGAGCTCGCGATCCGCACCGAGGGCCCGAAGTGGTCGCCGCTCATCCAGTACAACATCTACATCCCCAGCTCCGAGGTCGTCGCAGGGGCCTGGGAGCACGACGTGCGCGCCCTCGACCAGGCCGACTACAGCGTCATCCCGCAGGTGGCGACCGGCGCGCCCATCCAGAGCGGCAACGGCGCGGTGGCGGGTGAGGTCCACGACTGCGGCGACGTGCGCCTGACGAACGCGACGGCCAACATCGACAAGGCCTACCGCACGCTCACCTACTTCACGAGCGACGAAGACAACCCGCTGCCCGATCTCGCGGCGAAGGGTACGAGCGTGCTCGGCCTCTACTCGGCGCTCGACGTCGCGCCCGGCCCCGTGACCGTCGCGGCGACGGGGCTCGTGAACGGGCAGCCCGTCAGCCTCGGTCAGCACCGGGTCTTCGTCTACCCGGACGCGGTCACCTCGGTGACCTTCAAGGGCCTGCGCCCCTACCAGCTCCCCGGCGCGCAGTGAGCCGGTCGGGTGATCCCTCCGGCTGAGCCGCTCCGCTGATCCACTCCGCCGATACGCTCGGCGGAGCGGATGCCGCAACGACACGCAGAGAAGAAAAGAAGAAGCGCCGCCTCCCTGTCCGGGGGGCGGCGCTCTTCGTTTGCTCGTGTCGCAGCGTGATCGACACCGCTGCTCGTCTTCAGTTCGGGTGCCGAAGGAGGGACTCGAACCCCCGACCCGGCGCGTATGAAACGCCTGCTCTAGCCAGCTGAGCTACCTCGGCAT
>CALKVW010000005.1 GCA_938004785.1 uncultured Polyangiaceae bacterium | reverse complement strand
GGCCTGACGCGCGGGCAGACCAGCCGAGCCCGCTCGATGGTATGGTCGAGCCATATGAAGACGACGCTGAACCTCGATGACGAGCTGCTCGAGCGCGCGAAGGCGCTCGCGAAGAGTGAGGGCATCACGCTGACGGCGCTCTTCGAGGACGCGCTGCGTGCGCGCATCGCGCCCAGGCCCGCGGGCAGGCAGGCCTTCAAGCTCGAGCTGCCCGTCGTGCGCGGTACGCGACCGCCGAACCTCGACGTGACGGACCGGAGCGCGCTCTACGATCTCTCGGAGCCGGGCCGATGATCGCCGTCGACACGAGCGTGCTCGTGGCGGCACACCGCAGCGAGCTCGCCCGTCACCGAGACGCGCTCTCGCGACTACGTGGGCTCGCCGAGGGCTCCGCGCCCTGGGGGGTGCCCGTCTTCTGTCAGGCGGAGTTCCTGCGGGTCGTGACGCACCGGCGCATCCTCACGCCGGCCTCGCCGCTCGCGCAGGCCCTCGGCTTCCTCGAGGCGCTCGCCGAGAGCCCGAGCTACCGGGTGCTCCTTCCCGAGGCAGGCTTCGGCGCGGAGCTCGCCGAGCTCGTGCGCGCCACCTCGGCCACGGGCAACCTCGCCTTCGGCGCGCAAGTCGCGGCCCTCGTGCGCACCCACGGCGGCGTGCTGCTCACCGACGACAAGGAGATGGCGCGCTTCCCCATCGAGGTGCTGTGGCTCTGAAGCCCGAGCCGCGAGGGGGCCCGGGCCCTCGCGGTCGGCGCTTCAGCCGTGCGACTTCTCGAAGCGCTTCATGAAGTCGACGAGCTTCTCCACCGATGCGAGCGCGACCGCGTTGTACAGCGAGGCGCGGATGCCGCCGGTGATCCGGTGGCCAGCGAGGCCGACCATTCCCTCGCCAGCGGCCTCGGCGACGAAGCGCTTCTCGAGCTCCTCGCTCGGCAGACGGAAGACCACGTTCATGTGGCTCCGGCTCGCGGCCTGCACGGGCGCCCGATAGAAGCTCGACGCGTCGAGCGCGCCGTAGAGCAGCGCCGCCTTCTTCGCGTTGGTGGCCTCGATCACGTCGAGCCCGCCGATCTCGGCGAAATGCGCGAGCACGTTGCGGAGCAGGTAGATCGCGAAGGTGGGAGGCGTGTGGTAGAGGCTCTGCGCCTTCGCGTGCGTCGCGTAGCGGAAGATGACCGGGATGTCGTCGCGCGCGCCTTGGACGAGCGACTTGCGGGCGATGACGACGGTGACGCCCGAGGGACCGAGGTTCTTCTGGGCGCCGGCGTAGATGAGCCCGAAGGCGGAGACGTCGATGCGCCGGCCGAGGATGTCGCTCGACATGTCGGCCACGAGCGGCGCCTTCGTGGTGGGGAAGCGCCACCATTGCGTGCCGAAGAGCGTGTTGTTGCTCGTGAGGTGCACGTAGGCCGCCTCCGGATCGAGCTCGAGCTCGCTCTCCTCGGGGATGCGCACGTAGCGCCCGTCCTCGGCGGTGCTGCAGGCCACGCGCGCCGAGCCCACGCGGCGCGCCTCCTCGAGCGCCTTCTCACTCCAGCCGCCGGTGATCACGTAGTCGGCGCTCTCGCCGTGATCGAGCAGGTTCATGGGCACCACGGCGAACTGCTGCGACGCGCCGCCTTGCACGAAGAGCACGTCGTAGTCGTCGGGCACGCCGAGCAGCTCGCGCAGGAGGCGCTCGGCCTCGAAGTGCACCGCCTCGTAGGCCTTGCCTCGGTGGCTGTGCTCGAGGATCGACATGCCCGTGCCCTCGAAGTCGCAGAGCTCGCGCTGGGCGCGCTCGAGCGCGGGGAGGGGAAGCCCGGTGGGGCCGGCGTTGAAGTTGTGGACGCGTGCCATGGCTCGTGTGCGCGTCCTAGCACGACGCACCGCGGGCAGCCTCGGGGGCCGGGCGCCGGACAGGAGGCTCCGGGTCTGCGCGCCGAGCGCGCAGACCCCCGGCGAGAGGGGCAGCCGTTGCTTCGAGCGAGGCCTGCTGTAGGCTCCTGAGCATGCTGCTCACCCGCGAAGAGATGTGGTTCGACTTCGGTGGAGCGAAGCTCGATCCGGTCGCCGACCGAGACGCGATCGCCTGGGCGATGAACCAGTTCCTCTATGGAGAGGTCACGGGGATCCAGATCGGCCACTGGCTCTACCAGGCACCGGATCTCGAGGCCGCGCGCTTCCTCTCGCGCCAGGCCGTCGAGGAGTTCCAGCACGTCGGCAACTTCGTGCGCATCCTCGAGATGCTGGGCAAGCAGCCCGAGCCGCCGCACCCGGTCGTGCGCTACCTGTCGACCGGCGCGATGCCCGACGACTGGGCCGAGCACGTCGCGATGGAGATGGCGATCGGCGAGGGCCTCGTGCTCCAGGCCTTCTACGCGATGATCGCGACGATCGATCACCCCGAGATCGTGTCGATCCTCGAGCGAGGCGTGCGCCAAGAGGAGCGCCACGTCGACTTCGGCGAGAAGCGCACGATCGCCGCCCTCCGAGAGCGCCCGGAGATCCGGAAGCGCCTGCTCGGCCAAGCGCTCGTGACCGAGCTCGCGGTGCGCCAGCTCGGCAAGCACATGGAGAAGAAGCTGCCGCAAGACCACCCGGTCTTTCGCCAGATCCCCGCCTTCGTACGGCACGGCCTCGAGATGCTCGAGCGCCGCATGCGCCTCATGGGGCTCGTCGACCGCCCGCTCTCGGAGATCGGCGTCGCCTCGCGCGCCGCGACGATCGCGCAGTCCTTCGGCGAGAAGGCCTGGGCCTCCTTGAGCGCGGCGCCGAAGCGCCTCTTCGGCCTCGCGAAGCCCACGCGCCTGACCGACACCTACCTCAGCGATCCTTCGATCCACGATCGGCTCGTCGCCTCGAGCGAGCCCGACGAGGAGCGGCCCGCCAGAGCGAGCCGCGCCGCCGCGCAGGCCGCGAACTGAGCCTGCGTCGCCCGGAGCCCGCGAGCACCCAGGGAGGAGGGCCAGCGTGAGCGTCGCCGCGAGACCCGACGGTGGGCTCGAGCCTCGAGCGAGGACGGGGCCGCGCATCCTCGCGCTGGCGCCGAAGCTCGCCGAACGGCCCTTCGTCGCGCTCGCGCACGAGACGCCCGTCGAGCCTCTCTCGCGCTACGGCGAGCGGGTGTGGGTGAAACGCGACGACCAGAGCGCCGAGCTCTACGGCGGCAACAAAGTGCGTCGCTTCGAGTGGCTGCTCGCCGAGGCGCTCGCGCGCGGCAAGCGCCGCGTGGTCACCGTGGGCGGGCTCGCATCGACCCAGGTGACCTCGACCATCGCCTTCGGTCGCGCGCTCGGGCTCGAAGTCAGCTGCGTGCTCTTCGACCAGCCCCACACGCCTTACCTGCGTGAGGCGCTCCAGAGCGACGTCGAGCTCGGTGGCGAGCTCGTGTACGCCGGCGGCTACGCGCGCACCGCGCTCCGAGTCGCGCTCGAGCTCGCCCGAGATCGCTCGAGCTACTTCATCGCGCCCGGCGCGTCTGGGCCGCTCGCCAACCTGAGCTACGTCGACGCGATGCTCGAGCTCGCCGCGCAGGTCGACGCCGGCGCGATGCCTCGACCGGATCGCATCGTCGTCGCGACCGGCTCTGGAGGCACGTGCGCCGGGCTCGCGGCGGGCGCAGCGCTGCTCGGTTGGTCGACCACGATCGTCGCGGCGCGCATCACCGACCGCGCCGTGTGCAACCTCGCGACGCTGCGTTCGCTCACGGCGCTCACGCTGAGGCAGCTCCGCGAGGAGGGCTACCGCGGCCCGACGGCGCGACCACGCATCGCGATCGAGCCTCGGGTCGTCGGCGCCGGCTACGGCGAGCCGACGCTCGCGGCGGTCGAAGGCGCGAGGCGCTATGGCGAGCTGTTCGGTGCACCCGGCGAGGTGACCTACGCGGGCAAGGCGCTCGCGGCGCTCGAGCTCGCGGTGCGCGAGCACCCGAACGAGAACATCCTGCTCTGGAATACGCTCTCGACGCGGGGCCGCAGGTCGGGGAGGCCGAGCCCGGCCGTCATCGAGCGGGCTCCCCCGGCCTTGCGCCGGTTCATGCGCTGAGGAGCCCGCCCGCTGCCGGCAGGTCTTTGGAGCTCCACAGAAAGCCGCGAGGCCTCGACCGCCGCAGCGATCGAGGCCTCGAGGAGCCCGGGGGCAGACCCTCGCGTCAGGGCTGCGGGATCGGCTGGAACGCAGGCCCGACCGAGGTGTTCGCCTGCGACTCGGTCATGAAGTAGGGCGTCTGCTGGGCGGCGTTCTGGTAGATCGGCTGCACGACGCAGCGCTTCACGCAGCCGTCGTCCTGGAAGAGCACGTCGGCGGCGAGCCACATCTGTCGGCTGGGCACGGCGACGGGCGCGTTGAAGCCCTCCGGCCCGAGCTCGGCCGCCAGCGCGCCGTCGCAGTAGATCTTGATCGTGGGGGTGAGCGGCTCGGCGGGCGAGCTCGAGAAGCCGAAGACACCCACGCGGAACCACTGGTTGAGCGGGGGGAAATCGACGTTCACGTTCTCGGGCGCGCAGAACGAGCTGTTGTTGACGTCGCTCACGCTGAGCGTGCAGCTGACGTTGTCGAGGTCGAGGCGCGGGTTGTGGCAGCCCTTGCCGAGCGCCTGCCAGTCGGCGCCGACGCCTCGCGGCGCGTAGTAGCAGGTGTTCGCCTGCTGCACCGGGTCGAGGTACCACGCGACCGGCGAGCCCACGGGTTGCGGCGGCTGCGGGAACCACTCCGGGCCCGTCGAGAGGAAGCCGTAGTCGTCGACGGTGCAGTTGTGCCAGGTGCAGTCGGAGGAGTTCGATCCGCCGAAGCTCGACGGCGCCCAGCCCTGCAGGTTGCTCGGCTGGTGGAGGTGCAGATCGAGGTCGCGCCCAGAGCCGCCCCAGTTCCACTCCATCTCGACGCGCAGGCCGCGGGCGCCGACGATGAGCGGGAAGGTGCAGGTCTCGGTGCCGCCGGGGCCCGTCTTCGTATAGGTGACGGTGTACTCGCCGGACTGCAGCGGCTGGAAGTTGCTGGTTCCGGTGACCGCGGGGCAGGGGTCGACGCCGAGCGGGCACTCGACCTCGAAGACGCCGGAGCCGTTGCCGAAGGTACCCGTGCCGTCGAAGAGGTTGACGGTCTGGAACGGAACCGCGTTGATGGGGTGGCAGGCGTCGGTGCTCGCCTCGAAGCAGAGATCCGGCGCCGAAGCGTGCACGCCGCCGGTGCAGGGGCCCCAGGTGCCGAGCTCCGTGCAGTACATCGTGCCGTCGAAGCAGCCAGGCGTGTTGCGGTAGGACGGGTCACCCTTGAAACACGCGGAGGCGGTGCCGGCGCCGCAGGGGCAACCTTCGTCGACCTCGCCGTCGCAGTCGTCGTCGATGCCCTTGTTGATGCCGTCGCAGAGTTCGACGGGGCCGCACTCGGTGCCGCAGGGGTTGATGGGCACGCCGCCGCCGTCGCCGCCGCCGGTGCCGGAGGAGGTGACGAAGATCTGACCGCCGCCGGAGGTGACACCCGGCCCAGCTGGGCCAGCCCCACCGGTGTTGTCACCGCCCGTGCCGCCCGGGCCCGCGCCGGGGCCGCTGGTCGTGCCGTCGGTCGCGCCCGCAGAACAACCCGATGCGAGACCGGCCGCGCCGATGAGCGACGAACCGACGAGAAGGACCCACTGGAGACGACGTCGCATGCACCCTCGCTGCGCGAACCGTGGTCGCTGCCGCTCCACTCGCGGTCGCGCGCCCGGACGCAGGGGAAGACTACGCCAATTGGGGGGTGACGTCACCCGAAGGCGGACATGCCGAGCAGGCTTCCGCCGCCTCAGCGCCTCGCGAAGCTCGAGACGAGCTCGTCGAACCCGGCCCGCGCAGCGTCGACCGTCTTCTTGGGACCGGTGAGCTTGAAGAAGGTCGACTCGCTGGAGCCCTCGATGCTCACGATCGCCGCGAGCATGCCGTAGCTCGCCTTGGGCTGGTCGTCGGCCTTCACCTGCATGCCCATGCCCTGGTAGGCGCCGTCGAGCTCGACGATCGTGATCTTCAGGTCCGCCGTGCTGCGGTCCTGCTCCTTGCCTGGCGAGCCGCCGGTGAACTGGCCCTTCCAGCGAGCGATGTTGCTCGCCGTGTCGCCGCCGGCGATGCTGACGGTGAGCTCGGCGTCTTCGCCGTCGCCCTCGGCGCGCGGGACCTTGTGGGTCGCCAGCCGCATCCGGCTCGGGTGATCGACCTTCGCCCAGGCGGCGGGCATCTTGTAGGCGATCGGCGCCTCGGCGGCGGGACCGGGCGCAGGCATCGAGCCTCCGTGGGTGCCAGGCTGCGCCCCGCCGTGAGGCCCCATGCCCTGGGGTGCGATCGGCGGATGCCCGGGCGGCAGCGCCGCGCCGGAGCCGGGGGCCTCTGGCGGCTGGGCGCTCGACAGAGGCGCGGCGGTCGGGGCCTCGCAAGCGGCCAGCGCGACGAGCGCGATGCCCGCGAGCGCGGAGAGGGTGGAACAGGCGGAACGCTTGGAGCTGAAAAGACGCATGGTGATGTCGGCGCTCGGGGCTTCAGTAGCCTTCGGTCTTGCAGATGATCTCGTTCATGATCTCGCGCGTACCGCCACCGATGGGGTAGAGGCGCGCGTCGCGAGCGAGGCGCTCGACGAGGCTCTCGCGCATGTAGCCGTAGCCGCCGTGCAGCTGTACCGCCTCGTAGGCGACGAAGCTCAGCATGTCGGTCGCGGCGTTCTTCGTCATCGCCGCGAGGCCGGTGACGTCGTCGCCTCGCTTCATGCGGATCACGCAGTCGGCGGTGAGCGCACGCGCGGCGGCGATGCGCGTCGCCATGTCGGCGAGCTTGTGGCGCAGGACCTGGAAGCCCGAGAGCGATTTGCCGAAGGCGCGCCGCTCACGCACGTAGCTCTTCGAGGATCGGTAGCAGAGCTCGGCGATCGCGACCGACTGCCCCGCGAGGTAGAGCCGCTCGGTCGCGAAGTTCGTCATGATCGGCAAGAAGCCCAGGTTCTCTTCGCCGACGAGGTTCGCGCGCGGTACACGACAGCCCTCGAAGTGGAGCTCCGCGGTGTCGGAGGCCCACCAGCCCGTCTTCGCGAGCTTCTTTCCGACGCTGAAGCCGGGTGTCTTCGCCTCGATGACGAGGAGGCTGATGCCGCCGTGGCCCGGGCCGCCGGTGCGGACCGCGGTGGTGACGAAGTCGGCGCGGCAACCCGAGGTGATGAAGGTCTTCGCGCCGGTGACGACGTAGTGGTCGCCGTCGCGCTCGGCGCGGGTCGTGAGGCCTGCGACGTCGCTGCCTCCACCGGGCTCGGTGATCGCGAGCGCGCTCACGAGCTCGCCGCGCAAGACCGGCGGCACGAAGCGCTCACGCAGCTCGGCCGAGCCGTGGTGGAGGATGGGCGGCAGCGCGATGCCGTGGCTGCCGAGGCCGACGACCACACCGACGTTGTGGCCCTCGAGCACGAGCTCCTCGCTCGCGGCGAGCACGTGGGTGATGTCGCCGCCCGTGCCCCCGAGCGCCTCGGGGTAGCCGATGCCGAGCACCCCGGCCTCGGCGGCCTGCGCGTAGAGCGCGCGCGGGAACTCGCAGGCCTCGTCCCAGGCGTGGGCGTGGGGTTGGATGTGGGCTCGCGCGAAGCGTCGCACCTGCTCTCGAAGGGCCCGATGCTCTTCGGTCTCGTAGCTGTAGACGAGTTCGGCCATGCTCTCGGGCTCCCGACGAGGGACGCGAGACGTTAGTCTCCGGCGCCTCCGCTGTCCACGCGACCTGCCCGCCCCAGCCATGCACCCGACCTACCGCGACGCCTTCGACTCCGCCTACACGGACGACTTCTACCGCGACTATCTCGCTGCCCTCGAGCGGCGCCTCGGCGTGGCCATCCCCTTCCGGGTCGCCGAGACGCCGTTCTTCATCCCGAGAGAGCTGCGCGACAGGCTGGCCGCGAACGCGCGCGGCGTGCTCGACGAGGTCCTGCAGCCGGACAAAGTCGCGCAGATGAAGCAGGCGATCCCGGCGCACTTCGACGTGCCACGCATGGACGCGGCGCCGCACTGCGTGCAGGTCGACTTCGCGATCACCCAGCGCGAGGACGGCACGCTCGACGGCAAGGTCGTCGAGCTGCAGGCCTTCCCTTCGCTCTACGCGCTGATGGTCATCCAGCGCCAGGTCGTCGTCGAGCGCATGCGCGCGAAGATGCCCGGCCTCGACCGTGACTTCTCCATCTACTTCGGTGGGCTCGACGAGGCGCGCTTCGTCGAGCGGCTCCGCGAGGCGATCGTCGCCGAAGAAGACCCGGAGCACGTGGTGCTGCTCGATCTGCACCCCGAGCAGCAGAAGACCTTGCCCGACTTCGTCGCGACCAAGCAGCTGCTCGGGGTCGACAGCGTCTGCCCGACGAAGCTCGTGCGTGAAGGCGCGCGCCTCTACCGCGAGGTCGGGGGCAAGCGCGTGCCGGTCAAGCGCATCTACAACCGCGTGGTCTTCGACGAGCTCGAGCGCTCCAAGGTGGAGCTGCCCTTCCGTTACACCGACGAGCTCGACGTGCGCTGGTTCTCGCACCCGAACTGGTACTGGACGATCTCCAAGTTCAGCCTGCCGCTCTTGCGCCACGCCTCGGTCCCGCAGGCCCGCACCCTGCGCGAGCTCGGCCGCGAGCTGCCCACGGACCTCTCGAACTACGTGCTCAAACCGCTCTTCTCCTTCGCCGGCGCGGGCGTGAAGGTCGACGTCGAGCGCGCGGACATCGACGCCGTGCCCGAAGATCAGCGCGACGGTTGGCTGCTACAGGAGAAGATCACCTACCACCCGGGCATCCGCATGCCGGATGGCAACGGCGTGAAGGCGGAGGTGCGCATGATGTTCCTCCGGCGCGATCAGGATCCGAAGCCGGAGCTCGTCCTGAACCTGGTGCGCCTCTCGCGCGGCAAGATGCTCGGGGTCGATCAGAACCGAGATCTCACCTGGGTCGGCGGCAGCGTGGGGCTCTTCGAGGAGCCGGGCGCCTGAGCGCGAGGCGTAGAGACATGTCCTGGATCCGACCCTGGGCTCGCCTCGCGGCGGCCTCTTGCGCGGCGGCGTGGCTCGCCGCCTGTCCGAGCGACCCTGGAGGAGACGGCGCGGACGGGAGCGCGGCGCCGCCGGGCTCGGGCTCCCCGAGCGCCTCGGCGAGCCGCCCGGCGTCGAAGCCACCGAGCGCGGCGCCGGCGCGCGCAGACGCCGCACGAGGCAAGCAGATCTACGAGGTCTACTGCGGCTTCTGTCACGGCGACGCCGGCGAGGGCTACGTGGCCGACGAGGCGCCCAAGCTCGCGAGCGACGACTTCCTCTCGGTCGCGACCGACACCTACCTGCGCGAGACGATCCTGCGAGGGCGCCCCGGCACGACGATGAGCGCCTGGGGCAAGGCGCGCGGCGGGCCGCTCGAAGCGGCCGACGTGAGCGACGTCATCGCGCACCTGCGCAGCTGGCAGACGAGCTCGAACGAAGACGTACACGCGCGCACGCTCGCTGGCGACGCGAAGCGCGGCGAGCCGGTGTACGCGAAGCACTGCCAGAGCTGCCACGGAGAGCGCGGCGCGGGCGGCAGGTACGCGCAGCTGGCGAACTCGGAGCTCTTGCGCCTCGCGAGCGACGGCTTCCTCGCGACCACGATCGAGCGCGGCAGGCGAGGCACACCCATGCAGGGCTTCGCGTCCGTGCTCGCGCCACGCGAGGTCGACGATCTGGTCGCGCTCATCCGCAGCTGGAAGCACGCGCCAGAGGAGGCCCTCGATCTACCACCGAAGCCCGGCAAGCTCGTCGACGTGGTGATCCACCCCAAGGGGCCGCAGCCGGCCTTCGACCCGAAGGCGGACTTCGTGAAGGTCGATCTCGTGAAGCAGGAGCTCGATCGCGGCGCGACGATGATCATCGCCGACGCGCGCGCGGCGGGCGACTACGCGCGCCAGCACATCGCCGGCGCGATCAGTGTGCCCTTCTACGAGGCCGAGGCCTACGCGAAGCAGATCCCCAAGGATCGCTACATCCTGACCTACTGCGCCTGCCCGCACGCCGCGAGCGTCAAGCTGCGCGACGCGCTGCGCAAGCTCGGCTACACCCGGGTCGCCGTGCTCGACGAGGGCATCGGCTATTGGAACAGCAAAGGTTACGTCGTGAAGTCCGGCAGCAAACCCTGAGGCTCCCTCGAGAGGCGAGGGCGGGCGGCAGGGGCAGCTCGGCAGGATCAGCTCAGCAGGATCAGCTCAGCAGGATCAGCTCAGCAGGATCAGCT
>CALKVW010000004.1 GCA_938004785.1 uncultured Polyangiaceae bacterium | reverse complement strand
CTCACGATGGTCTCGCGCAGCTCGTACATCTGGCGCGAGCCGATCTGGATCGACACGGACCTCGAGCCGGTCCACGTGCCATGCAGGCCCGATCCCGAGGAGCCAGGCCGACGGCTCTGCCGCCCCGCCACGTACGTGTCGCCGTTCCTCTGGGACGTCGCCGACAATACGCTCTTCGGCCCCGTCTCGCGCTACTTCGCGGCCGAGTACGTGCGCCCCTCGGTGAACGTCAACGCGCTCGACGAGGTGCCCGACTCGAGCTGGTTCACCAACCGCATCGGCAGGCGCCCGATGTCGCGCGAGGAGCTCTTGCGAGGCAGCTGCGGGTCGAACCGAATCGATCCCGAGCGCTCGGCGCCCGGCTCGTGGGTGGTCGACATGGGCAAACCCGACGGCGCGAACCCGGGCTTCCGTGTGAACATCGACGGCGTGGGCCGCTTCATGCTCAAGGCCGATCCAGTCGGCGAGGGCGAGCGTGCCACGGGGGCCGCGGCGATCGCGTCGCGCCTCTACCACGCGGCGGGCTGGTACGCGCCCTGCGAGACCGTCGTCCATTTCGATCGCGCGCTGCTCTCGCTCCGGCCCGGCCTGCGCACGGCCGACAACAGCGGCGTCGAACGCGACTTCGATCGAGCCGCGCTCGACCGGGTGCTCGACGCGGCGAACCAGCGCGACGGCAAGCTGCGCATGGTCGCCTCGCGCTGGCTCGACGGCCGCACGATTGGTCCCTTCCGCTACGAGGGCGTGCGAGAGGACGACCCCAACGACGTCATCCCGCACGAAGACCGCCGCGATCTGCGAGGCGCGCGGCTCATCGCCGCCTGGGTCGGCCATTTCGACGCGCGCGAGCAGAACACGATGACGACCTGGATGGCGCGCGATCCGAAGGACAAGGACTCCTCACCGGGCCACACGCTCCATCACTATCTCGATTTCGGCGACTGCTTCGGCTCGCCCTGGCAATGGGACGTGCTCACACGCAGGCTGAACCACACCTACTACCTCGACGTCGAGCAGATCGTCGCCGACCTCTTCGGTCTGGGCTCGAGGCCTCGCGCCTGGGATCGAGCGGCGATCGAACCAGGCCAGGAGATCTTCGGGTACTTCTCGGCCGAGCTCGACCCGGAGGCCTGGAAGACTGGCTACCCGAACCCGGCCTTCGCGCGCATGGGCGAGGGCGACGCGGCCTGGGCCGCGCGCATACTCTCGCGCTTCTCGGACGAGCTGGTCCGAGCCGCGGTGAGCGCCGGCGATTTCTCGGAGCCGCGTCACTCGGCCTTCCTGACGGCGACGCTCCTGCGCCGGCGCGACGCCATCCTCCGCCGCTACTTCGCGGTGCTGTCGCCCCTCACGGACGTCGTCACCGAGGGCCGACGCGTGTGCGCCACGGACCTCGCGGCGCAGTCCGGGCTCTGGGACCGTTCGCGATTCCGGCCTGGGGCGCGGGCCTGGCTCGGCGCCGAGCTCCGCGAGCACGGCCCCGTGGAAGTGGAGGTCGAGCGCTCGGGGCGCGTCTGCGCGAACCTGCCGAGCAGCGGCGCGGCCGCGGCGCTCGCCGCGGACGACCCTCGGCGCTACGTCGTGCTCGACCTCGCCAATGGGGTCGCGCCCGGGCCGCTCCGGCTGCACTTCTACGACCTCGCGCCGAGCGAGGGCCACCGGCTCGTGGGCATCGAGCGGCCCGACTCGAGCTCCGCGCCCTGAAGCGGCGCTCAGAAGCCGACCGAGCCGCCCACCATGAAGCGCAGATCCATCGGCGCGGCGCCTTGCTCGAAGGTCTCGGTGCCGAAGCCGAGCAGCACGTTGAGCGAGTGATCGCGGTGGTTGGCCGAGCGCAGGCCACCGGAGAGCGCGAAGCGCAGCCGCTCGGGCGCGAAGTCCTCGAGGTGGGGACCGAAGGTGTTGCCCACACCCGTCTGCAGGATGCCGTCGACCCAGGTCCACACGGGCCAGCGATACTCGAGCGAGGCCACCGTCGCGCTCTCGCCGAGCACCCGCCCGGGGCGGAACCCGTGCAGCAGATCGGCGTCGGGGCGGTCGTCGTGGCGGCGCGCGCCGACGAGCTCCGTGAAGGGGATCTCCGTGGCGCCCGTCGTCGGGGAGACGAACTGCGCGCTCACGGTCAGCGACAAGACCCGCTGCGTGCCCGTGAGGTCGAGGAAGGCGGCGGCGCTGCCTCCCCACGCGAGCCATCCGCCGCTGCTGCGAGCCTCGAGCAGCGCGAGCTTGCGCAGGTTCAGATCCAGCGCGACACCGCTGCCCGGGTCGGGTCGCGGGGCGCGGCTGTCGAGCACCAGGCGTGTGCCGGCCTCCACGAGCGAGTAGCCCTCGAAGCCCAGCGGGATCGGGTACTTCCCCGTGCGCACCGCGCCACGGATCGTCGGCTCTTCGCAGCCGAAGCGAGGTGGCTCGCCGGCCCAGACCGTCGGGTCCTCGCACTCGCCATTGCCGAAGTCGAGCGCGCGCCCCACGATCCAGGACTCGAAGAAGCTGCCCTTCTGCGCGAGCTCGTCGCGCAATCGCAGGCCGCCGCCCAGGGCTCGGATCTCGAAGGCGCCCTCGGCCTCGTCGACGCTGTCGTAGCCGGTGCCCCAATAGCGCAGGTCCGGCCTCTGCAGGGCGTGGCCCTCGAGCTGGAGCGTGGTGCCTCCGCCGAGCGGGATGCGATTGGCGACCTGGCCCTTGAGCCAGCGGTGGCCGCCGGTCGACACGTTCACGCGCAGATCGTTGTCCGGCGCGAGGAAGTCGTTCCAGAAGAAGTACACGCCTACGCTGCCGTGGAACCCGAAGTCGATGAGGGCGGTCGGGATGATGCCGATGTTGTCGTTCGGTCCGAAGGTGAAGGCGTCCTCCAGCTTGCTGAGGATGTTCTCCTTCTCGACGAGCTGGGTGAGCGCCCCGAGCGGCCTTCGCACCACGTACTCGCTCACCACGTAGAGCGGGAAGAGCAGCACGCGAGGCACCCAGAGCGCGCCCTCGACGGGGTCGCTCGCGTCTTCGCGTCCGTCGTAGTCGGGCGGCACACGCGGCGCGCTGGGCGCCTCGTCGGGTCGCGGCGCGGAGGCCCCTGCCTCGTGCTCCAGCTCCTGCGCCCGCCCGGAGCTCAGGCTGGACGCGAGCAGCGCCACCGAGACGAGCGGCGTGAGGGTCCGTGGCAGGGGAGAGCGTTTCATCGGCATGGCGCGGTGCGCTCGCGGTGCATCTTACGCAGAGCCGCGTGGGTCTGCCTCGCCGCCGACCGCCCCGGGGCCTGCGCTCCACCGGTCGTTCTGCTCTGCACTTGCTCCTGTCGCGGCGCCTGGGCCTTCGCGTAGCCTCCGGCGCGAGGCGCTCATGAACCACGGCTTTGCTCAGATTCCTTGTCGTCAGTGCGGTACCACCGTGTGGATCAGCCCGCAGGTGGGCTTCGGCGTGTGCCCTTCGTGCCACATGCAGAACCAGCTCGGCCCGGGCCAGGCCGGCGGCCCCCCCGGGCAGCCGCAGGGCGCAGCCCCGAAAATCCCGGTGATTCCCAACATGCCCGGCGGCTACGGCCAGCCCGGTCAGGCGCAGCCCGGCATGCCTGCGATGCCGCAGATGGCCTACCCCCAGGCGGGTGGCGCGGGCGGCTTCGGCATGGTGCGCATGTTCGGCGGCGCGCTCGTCGCCATCGCGATCGCCGGTGGAGGCATCGCCTTCGGACTCTTCAGGGACCGCTTCATTCCCCAGAAGGGCAAGGCCACCTACAGCGGGCTCGGGCTCGACGCGAAACGGCCCGACGCCGACATCATGATCTCGAGCGTCGCCTCCTACGCGAAGAAGTGGAAGAAGGACGCGTACTGGTGGGAGGTGAACTTCCAAGCGGTGCGCCCCGACGGAACGGTCGACGTGAGCAAGGGCGCGGTCGTCGAGTACATCTCGCCGAGCGGCGTCACCAGGAAGTCGAAGAAGTCGCGCGAGGACAGCATCAAGAAGTTCGTCTTCGGTCCGAACAACGTCGACTACTCGCAGCAGTGGGACGCGATGAACGAGTGGAAGGGCGTCGCGGAACCCGACGAGCCCGGCTGCTCGATCAAGGAGCTCATGAAGAAGGTCGCCAAGGAGACGAAGATGGACGACGACGACACCGTGCGCGTCAGCTTCGACCCCCAATGGGATTGGCGCGAGCAGCAGCTCTGGCACGTCATCGGTGAGAGCCCCAAGATCGACGCGCGCTATTCGATGAAGGACTGCGCGAAGGTGACGGTCGACGGCAAGGGCGGCGGCCGAGGCGAGAGCGACGAGGCCGGCGAGGAGTGAGAGGGCGCGCCTCGGTCGGTTCGTCGCGCCCTCGGCGAACGCGCGCGCCGACGCATGTGCAGTTGGCGCGCGCCCTCCGGATGACCTAGTCTCTCCTTGCTCGCCCCGCTTCGTCGGGGCCGTGGGTCAGCGTTCGAGGAATCGACCTGTTCGCGTGGGATCGTGGTCGGTCTCGAAAGCCAGAGCTCGTGGCGACGCCTTGCCGTCCGTGGTCACGCACCGTGGACGCGCACGCGCGGCACAGAACCACCCTCTGGGAGGCGACCCTTTGAACGTACTCACCGCACTCGATCCCTCTGCCAACTACTCCAAGACCCAGCTCGAGCTCATCCTCGGCGCGTGGGTGCTCAGCGCGCTCGTCGAGAAGGAAGCGCCCATCTCGCGCACCAACGGCGACGTCTCCGAGGACGACTACGACAAGCGCTCGATCTACTCGCTCTTCTACTCGCTCTACCGTTCGATGGGCGAGGTGCCGAGCGACGACGGCGCCCGCTACGAGCTCACCTTCAACACCTGGGGCTACGACTGGCCTGCGGCCTGGGGCCCCTGCCCGAACGACCCGCGCGACCCCCAGCGCTTCGGCCAGAACGCCTACACGGGTCTCTACCAGTTCGACGCCGTCAAGGAGCTCGTCGCCGCGAAGGACGGCAAGGTCCACGTCGTCGAGCTGGGCTGCGGCACCGGTGGCGGCGCGCACCACGTGTGCACGAAGGTGCTGCCCAAGTGCACCTACGAGGCGGTCGACATGCAGAAGGCGGCGATCGAGACCTGCAAGCGCAAGTTCGTGCCCCAGCTCGGAGGCCGCCTGAAGGCGACCTGGGCCGACGCGACCAAGGTGTCGATCCCCGACGCCAGCGCCGACATCGTCGCGGTCAACGAGACGCACGTGACCGAGCAGTCGGGCCGCGCGACCGACGAGGACGAGCGCTTCTTCCGCACGATGTACCGCGCGCTCAAGCCGGGGGGCTACCTCGTGTGGGGCAACGCCATCCCCGACTCGACCTGGAAGCCCTGCTTCGATCTGCTCGGCAAGATCGGCATGAAGCAGCTCGAGGTGCGCGACGTCACCAAGGAGGCCATCCGCGCGCGCGAGCTCGACAAGGCCCGCGTCGACGCCTACGTGGAGCACTGCATCTCGAGCTTCCGAGGCTTCAAGCTCCCGGTCATCGGCAAGAAGCGCCGCCTGGAGGCCGAGCTCGCGATGAAGAACTTCTACCGGAACCCCGGCACGAACCTCTTCGACACGATGATCGACGGCACCGACACCTACAAGGTCGTGCTCTTCCAGAAGCCGCTCGCCGACTGAAGCCTGCGCTCACCGCCTGGAGGGGCGCGCCGATCGAGGGGAGATCGGCGCGGCGGCGGTGTGGGGTCTCAGGCCGTCGTCGGGGGGGCGCCGTCGGGGCGTAGTCGGCGATCCATCACCGCGAAGATCGCGAGCCCGGCGAGCACCATCGCGGAGGCCGTGAGGAACATCGCGGAGTAGCTCACGCGCTCGGCGATCGCGCCGAAGAGCGGGCCGCCGAGCAGCGTGCCCGAGTCGAAGAGCGCGGTGTACAGCGCGAGCGCCGCGCCACGCTCGGTCGCGCGCGCGCGTGTGACGACGAGGCCGAGCAAGACCGGGAAGGCGTAGCCGTGCCCGGCGCCAGCCATCACGCCCGCCGCGTAGAGCAGCGCCTCGGTCGGGGGCAGACTGAGCAAGGCGAGCCCGCCCGCGAGCAAGACGAGCGAGCCCACGAGCACGCGGCGCGGGCCGAGGCGCTCGGGTAGACGGCCGGCGAAGATGCGCAGCGCCACGGCGGTGAGCGCGTAGGTCGAGAAGAAGCTCGACACGCTGAGCGTGGGCGTGGGCAGGAGGTAGGTCTTGAGGAAGGTGAAGTGCGCCGAGAGCGCGCCGGCGAAGCAGAGCCCGCCGAGCCAGAGCGGCAGGAGCTGCGGATCGACCAGCGCCGCCGCGAGACCCCGCGGTGGGGCGCCGGCGGCGCGCGCAGGCTCGCGCACGGGCAAGGACAGCGCGAGGCCGAGCAGGCTCAGCGCGACGGAGGCGGCGAAGAGCCAGTCGTAGCCGCCGAGGGCGAGCACACGATCGCCGAGCCAGCCGCCCACGGCCATCGGCAGCATGCCCGACACGCCGAAGAGGCCGATGCCCTCGATGCGCCGCGAGGCGGGCACGATATCGGTCGCGAGCGCGAAGAGCGAAGCGAAGAGCATGGCCTCGGCGAGCCCGTGCGAGATGCGCACGATCCAGATCCAAGGGCCCAGCGAACCGACGAGCAGGTAGCCGGCGCAGGCGACGGCGCCGAGCGCGCCGCCGGAGAGCATGATCGGGCGACGACCGCGCTGATCCATCACGCGGCCGAGGAAGGGCCGCGCGAGGATCGCCGTCGCGCTCATCGCGCCGTAGAGCACGCCGACGAAGAGCTCGCTGCCGCCGAGCTCGGTGAGGAAGGCCGGCAGGTGCAGGTAGAGATAGAACGAGAGCGCGTGCGCGAAGTGCGCGATCGCGAGCACGACGAAGGTGGGGGTCAGCAGCGGCTCGCGCACGCGCGGGGCATAGCTCAGCGCTCGGCCGGGCGCTCGTGCCGGTGCCACGCGGCGCCCTCGCTCCTCTCGAGCTCTTCGAGGTCCTTCTTGAACTGGCGCTCGAGCTCGTCGCGGTAGGCGCGCGCCATCGCGATGCGGCTCTGCTCGTCGGTGGGCTCGAGGCGCAGGGCCTCGAGCGCCCCGAGGTTGTGCCTCCGGAACTTCTCCGCGCGCTCGCGCGCCTCGTGGGGGCGCACGCCGCAGAGCTCGAGCGCGCGGCGACCGAGCTCGATCGCCGAGCCGAAGAGCTCGCGCTCGACGAACTCCACGCCTCGAGCGCGCAGGTCGTACCAGTGCTGAACGTTGCGCGCGCGAGAGACGATCCGGAGATCGGGGTAGTGGTGGCGCACGAGCTCCGTGAGGCGCAGGTTGGCGGCCACGTCGTCGATGGCGTTGACGAGCAGCTTCGCCTTGGCCGCGCCGGCCTGCTCGAGCAGGTCGAGGCGCGTGGCGTCGCCGTAGAAGACGCGGAAGCCGAAGCGCCGCAAGAGCTCGATCTGGTCGGGGTCGTGCTCGAGCACCGTGGCGCGCAGGCCGCTCGCGAAGAGCAGGCGCCCGACGATCTGACCGAAGCGGCCGAAGCCCGCGATGATGACCGGCGCGTCGTCGTGCTCGATCGCGTCGGCCTCGCGCTCCGGGCCGCGCGCGAGCCGCCGCGCGAACGCGTCAGCGACGAGCACCGCGATGGGCGTCGCGGCCATCGAGAGCGCGACCGCCAAGGTGAGCAGGCGGTCCCAGTCACCGGGCAGGACCTGCGCGGAGCGCGCGACGCCGAAGACGACGAAGGCGAACTCGCCGCCCTGGCAGAGCAGCGCGCCGAACATGAGCCGCTGTTCGCGCGGCACCTGGAGCGGGCCGCCGAGCGCGAAGAGCGCGCCGAGCTTGATCGCGACGAGCCCGGCGACGAGCAGCGCGACGAGCGCCGGCTGCGCCACGAGCAGGCCGAAGTCGATCGACATGCCGACCGCGATGAAGAAGAGGCCCATGAGCAGGCCCTTGAAGGGCTCGATGTCGGTCTCGAGCGCGTGGCGGTACTCCGAGCCCGCGAGCAAGACGCCGGCGAGGAAGGCGCCGAGCGCCATCGACACACCGGCGAGCTCCATGAGCGAGGCGATGCCGATGACGAGCAGGAGCGCGAAGGCCGTGAAGACCTCGCGCAGGCCGGTCTTCGCGATGAGGCGCATCGCCGGGCGCGTGACGACGTGCCCGACGAGCACGACGCCGACGATCGCGCCCGCGACCTTGGCGACGCCGAGCCAGGGGTTGCCGCCTGGCTCGGCGTGCCCGACGGCGAGCAGGGGCACGACGCCGATGAGCGGGATGGCCGCGATGTCCTGGAAGAGCAGGATGCCGAAGGCCGAAGCACCCATCGAGGTGCCGAGCAGGCCGCGCTCCTTCATCGTCTGCACCGCGATGGCCGTCGACGAGAGCGCGATCGCGAGGCCGGCGACGAGCGCGGCGCGCCAGGGCAGTCCCAGCGCGAAGACGCCGAGCGAGAGCAGCGCGCCTGTGAGCAGCATCTGCGCGCTGCCGCCTCCGAAGACGCGCCTGCGCATCTGCCAGAGCCGGCTCGGCTCGAGCTCGAGACCGATGACGAAGAGCATCAGCACCACGCCGAACTCGGCGAAGTGGAGGATGCTCTCGACGTCTTTCACGAGGCCGAGCGCCGAGGGCCCGAGCAGGCAGCCCGCCGCCAGGTACCCGAGCACCGAGCCGAGGCGCGCGCGCGCCGCGAGCGGCACGAAGACGACCGCAGCGCCGAGGTAGAGCACCGCGTCGACGAGCCAGCTGCGCTCATGCATGGTCGGCTCGCTTCTCCTTCGCGAGCTCGCCGAGGCGCCCGCGGTAGCGCGCTGCTTCGCGGGCGAGCGTGGCGTCGTCGATCACGTGCGCGCCGTGCACCACGAGCGGCGCGAGCCACCGCATGCCGCAGAAGCGCGCCGTCTGACGCACGACGGGCTCGTAGACCTCGAAGGGGTGCTCGTGCACGCCGGCTTCGCCATAACCTTCCGTGGGGCTGCCCGTCGTCACCACCCATTGGCAGGGTTTTCCCTCGAGCGCGCGCCTCGCACCATAGGCCCAGCCTCGCCCGAGCACCTTCTCGAACCAGAGCTTGAGCAGCGCGGGCGCCGTGTACCAGTAGATCGGGTGCTGCCACACGATCACCTCCGCGGCCTCGAGGGCGCGGCGCTCGGCTTCGACGTCGATCACGAAGTCCGGGTAGAGGTCGTAGAGCGAGCGCAGCTCGGCGCCTTCGACGTCGCGCAGGGTCTCGACCAGCGCGCGGTTCGCGCGTGAGCGGTCGGGGTAGGGGTGGGCGTAGACGACGGCGAGCACGGCGCGCGAGGATACATGGCGCGAGCCGCGGCGTTCAGCGGCGCCTGCGCTCGCGGCGCTCGTCGTCGCTGTCCGGCTCGCGCTCCGACTCGGCCTCGCGCTCCGACTCGGCCTCGCGCATTCGCTCGTCCTCGCGCTGCTCGTCCGTCTCGAACCTCAGGCGCCGCTGGCTCTTCTTGCCGCGTCCCGGCTTCGACTTCTTCTCGCGCTCGCCGCGCTTCGGCTTCTTGCCGCCGATCTCCTTGGTGAGCGCGCCGAGCAGCTCGCTCACGCCCTCCTCGACCGCCGCGCCGAGCTCGGCGGCGTTCTTCTCGAGCTTGTCGCGGCGCGCTCGCTTCTCGGCCTCCTCCTGGGCCTTGCGGCGCTCCTTCTCCAGCTTGCGCTCGCGGCGCTCGAGCGCCGCGCGTTCGCGTGCGAGCTGCCCCTCGGAGACCTCGTTCGCGTAGGCCGCGCGGCCGTGGAAGAAGAGCCCCAGCCCCCAGCCGAGGATCGGGAAGAGCGCCCACGGCACGAACACGCCCGAGAGGAAGCTCGTGAGCAGGTTGATGCCCACGAGCATCGCGTTGACCGCGAGGAAGCTCGTGAGGTGGCTGCGGAAGCCGCGCCTGCGGCGCTCGAGCACCGCGTCGCGCAGCTCGGCTTCGGCGCGGTGCTCCTCCGACTCTCGGATCGCGGCGTCGAGCGCGGCCGGCGAGATGCCCACCTCGCTCGCCGCCGCGACCAGCTCGTCGTGCGCGATGCCACGGGCCGGATCCTGACCGTGGCGCAGCGCCCGATCGAGGATGCTGCGCACCTCGTCGTCGGAGTAGCGGCGCTTCGGGTCGGTCACCTGCGCTTCGCTCCCGCTCAGCCCTGGCCCTGGCCCCAGCCGCCCTGGCCGCCTTGGCCTTGGTTCGGGTAGCCCTGCGGCGCCTGCGCGTAGCCCTGCTGCGGCGCCTGCGCGTAGCCCTGCTGCGGCGCCTGCGCGTAGCCGCCCTGCTGCGGCGCCTGCGCGTAGCCG
>CALKVW010000003.1 GCA_938004785.1 uncultured Polyangiaceae bacterium | reverse complement strand
CCGCCGGGGAAGTGCTTCTCCGAAGTGGTGGGGCTCCAAAACAAGGAGACAACATGCAAACAGCAACAACACCACCAACAGCACCCGGGGAAGAGCTCTACGAGGGCGACGCCGGCATGACGTCGCTCGTGTCCTACCCGAAGCGATGCGCCCTCTGGGGAAGCTGGCAGTTCCGAGGGAACTGCGACGGGACGCTCTTCCTGAACCTGCTCATGCGGTATCGACCTCACCGTGTCGCCGACCCGATGGTGGGGTCCGGAACGACCAGGGACGTCGTCGCCGGACTCAACGCACGGCACGAAGCAGGCATCGACTACTGGGGAAGCGACCTGCACGAGGGCTTCGACCTAACCACGACGTGCCTTCCGCGACAGTTCGACTTCGTGTGGATTCACCCGCCTTACTGGAACGTCATCCGCTACTCCGACCAGCCGAACGACCTGAGCGCAGCCCCGACCTACGAGCTCTTCGTAAGCAGCCTCCGAACCTGCTTGCGGCACTGCTTCGACGCACTGGCGCCGGACGGACGGCTTGCCGTTCTGGTCGGCGATGTCCGAAGGCAGGGACGCTACTACCCACTCATCCGCGATGTCCTGAACCTCGACGGACAGCTCGGCACCTTGCGGTCGGTCATCATCAAGGCACAGCACAACTGCGCTTCCGACCGCCGAACGTACTCCGCGATGGAGGACGTCCCCATCAAGCACGAGTACTGCATCGTGTTCAAGAAGTGATGGGGGTGGGAATGGAAACACGAAAGGAACAGAACCCGCGCGGCTTCTCCGCCACACTCGGATGGTTCGTTGCGGATGTCCGCTTCGAAGACGATGCAGAAGGGAGGCGCCGATACCTCGTCATCATCGACTTGGCTTACCGCGACGGGCCACCTCCTGGCCATGAGCCCATGCGCTTCTCGCTCTGCACGGCTTCGGACGTGCTGGAACTGTTCGAGGTGACGGCCGCCTCGAACGGCCTCGTTGAAAGCCTGCTTCTTGGCCAGCACCAACCGGCTCCGGCCCTGCGCCTGGTGAAGCCAGCAGAAGGAGGTGCAGCATGAACGCAGGAACCAAGATGAAGACGATTCCGCTGGGTGTGGTCGTGGCCACGCCCGGCGTACTGGCTCTGGTGCCCGCGGAGGCCATCCGGACGGCACTGAGCCGACATGCAATGGGGGACTGGGGGGAATGTCAGGAGGAGGACTGGCGGGAGAACGACCTCTCGCTGCTGGAGGGGGTCCGGCTTCTGTCGGTCTACTCCGCCACCGATGGAACCAAGTTCTGGGTCATCACCGAAGCGGACCGGTCGGCCACGACGGTCCTTCTTCCCGACGAGTACTGACGGGGCATCTCCCCGCTCTTCGAAAGTGAGCCCTCCGACCGAATGAAGTCGGGGGCGCCCGGCGCCCCCAGGGATGGGCCCTGCCTTGGTTCGGCGGGGAGTGCTTCCCTCTGGCTCTGGCAGCCCGGGCGCGTCCTACTCGGACTCGATGGCGGTTGGCTTGGCAGTCCGGCTCGGTTCGACCTGCCGGCGGCTACGGTGAGGCAACCGCGCCCCGCACTTCATCCAGCCGCTGATGTTCCCAGCCTCCGGTTGACGACCGCGTTGGGCTCTTGGCTTGGGCATGTAGACCGCGCTGTCGCCTGGTAGCTCGAGCCTGGCTTGGTTTCGGTGTTGGTCTCCGGGTCCTCCTTCTGCTGAGCAAGACCATGCCGCGACACCGTCGCTTCCCGCTTGGGTTGCCCGTCGGCGCTGCACGTCTCTTGCCAGCCTCCGGCCGGCACTCGCCGTGCGACCGCTCCTCCGCGGCTCCCGGCGCGGGCGACGCAGTCTCTTCCCCGGAGGCGAAGGGCGTTCTTCAGACGCAGTGAAAGAACGCCCTTCGCCTCCGGGAAAGAGTTTCCCGGCAAGGTCAGGGCACAACAGAAGGAGAAAACCATGAGCACAACACCAGAAACCCAGGCTGCACTCGTCGCCCCCGAAGCGCCAAGCGAGGCACCACAAACCAAGAGCCGAAGCCCGCTGCGGATGATCCGCTCCGGAGGCCTCAGCGTCAGCATCTGGCTGAACGAGACGAAGCGCGGTGCGATGTTCACCGTCAGCCTGAGCCGGTCCTACCGAGCCGGCGATGCCTGGAAGCGAACCTCATCGTTCCGCGAGGAGGACCTGCCGGGCCTCACCAAGGCCATCGAGGAAGCTCACTCGTTCATCCGAACGCAGAGACAGTAGACCTCATCCCTGGGGGCGCCGAGCGCCCCCATTCCTCTGCGTCGCCGCTCGACCTCGGCCCGCTTCGCCTCCGCAACCTGCGGGAGGCAAAGCGGCCACTCGGCACGCGCGGCGCTGGCCGCCGTGGGCCGCGAATGCCGCCCATGCTAGTTTATGAACAGGAGGATCACTGACATGGCCATACTTGACCAACTGACCAAGGAACAGCTCGCGAGCCTTCGGCGCATCCAGGCCAGCTCGGCCATCGAGGGCTACGACCTCATCTCGGACGAAGAGATGGCGGCCATCATCCTGGAGGCGGATGCCCCCGACGGCAGCCGGGAGACGATAAGGCGCCTGGTAGAGAAGGCACGCGCCGAGGGCCGCCCCGAGAAGGAGGTCTTCCGGGAGCACTTCGGACCGCCGTCCTACCACCGCAGGAAGAGCTAGGCAGGCGCGCTTGTACGAGAACAAGAAGCGGGACTGGGCGCGCACGCGTGACCTCGTCTTCCCTGAGATTCGCGACGACCCCCAGGAGTACGAGCGCCGCGTCAAGCATGGCTTGAGGGATGCCGAGGCCTATCTTGAGACGAGAGCGCAGCACGAGCTCTTCACGCTCGAGACCATCCAGCGGACGCACGAACTCATCTTCGCGCGCGTCTACGAGTTCGCCGGCGAGTTCCGGCAACCTGGCCAAGAGCCCGCGGTGGGACAGGAGAACTGGGACGCCGCCTTCCACTCCCGCGTGAAGCCTGAGCTCGAGCGCCTCCGCGCCTTCGTCGACAAAGCCCTTGAGAGGGTCAAGGGCCAGGAGCAGAAGGCGCAGCTCGTATCCCTCTGCCACGCGCAGTTCGAGCGCATCCACCCTTTCCATGACGGGAACGGGCGCACGGGGCGGGCGCTCCTTGAGGCGCAGGTGCGGACCATCCTCGAACAGGAGCCATCGCCAACGGTGGACCGCGCTGGGTACATCGAGGCGCTCGCCCGCGCGCAGAACGAATCCGACCTCGGCTCCTTGAGCAAAGCGGTCACGGGCATCGCGTTGCCCGAGCAACTCAAGAAGGCGGAATACTCGATGGACCTTTGGCCAGTGGCCATCGAGAAGGAGACCCCTCAGGGAACCACCTTCCGCGTCCACTGCGACGGCATCGACACGGCGGAGGACGTGCGGGACGCGGTCGTGAGCGAGAGGCTCGCCCAACTCGTCGACAAGAACCCGCGCGCCGACCTGCCGCTCTCCCTCGACACTTCAAGCCGGACGCTCAAGCTCGACATCGACGAGCGCGCCTACCAGCAGGAACAGCTGAAGCGCGAAGCTGCGCTGCAGCGAGAGCGTGAGATGGAACGCTGATGCCATTGCCCGCATGCCAGGCCTCGGCACGCGACGGCTCCCCGCCTCGTCCCTGCCAGCCGTCTTGCTCTCCCCCTGCCGCCCTCGACCGACGTTACCGGTCCGATTCGGAGCACACCCGATGCACCTACGGATGCACACAGGAGGCAGGGTGAACCGTCGCAACTTCATGGCAGTGCGCGTGCTGGAGCGTCTACGATCCTGTAGACGGTGGGGCTGCTGGATCGGCCCATCGTGTGCATACTTCACCACTTCCGTTGTAGACGGCTCTTCCCGTGCCACGACCATCCGCACGCACATCGAAGTCGCTGAGCTTCCGCCTGTCGGGAGCACTTTTGGATCGGCTGGCGGCACTCGCGGAAGCAGAAGGAGTCAGCGTCGGCGAGAAGGCACGAGAGCTGGTGACTGCCGTTCTTCAAGACGAAGATCGCCTCCGCGTCCTTGAGGAGGTGCAGGGTGTTCGTGAGCAACTTGACCGCCTCCGCTCGGACGTTGCCACCTCGTTGGAGATGATCCTGCTGAACGTCGGCAAGGACGTCAGCGCGGATCAGGTTCGCGACTGGGTCACCAACAACCTCCGGAGGTAGGCTCCCCATGCTCAGCGTCGCAGCGATGGCCGGTGGTCAGGAGAACTACTACCTGTCGCTCGCTGCGGAGGACTACTACGTCAACGGCGGCGAGCCGGTCGGCAGGTGGCTGGGTCGCGGCGCTGAGGCGCTTGGCCTCGTCGGCGACGTGACCAAGACGGCACTTCGGAACCTCTTCCTCGGGTTCGCCCCGGACGGCTCTCGTCCCCTGGTCCAGCAACAGCGGACACCGGACCGGACCCGGCAACCTGGCTGGGACCTGACCTTCTCAGCACCCAAGAGTGTCTCCGTCCTGTGGAGTCAGATCGGCGCGTCTGAACGACGGGTCATCGAGCGGGCGCACTTCGCCGCGGTCCAGAAGGCGCTGGCCTACCTCGAGCAGGCAGCCGCCTTCAGCCGGCGCGGCAAGGGCGGGCAGGACCTCGACCGCGCCGGCCTGGTCGTGGCCACCTTCGAGCATGGCACCAGCCGCGCCCAGGACCCGCAACTGCACACGCACGCCCTGGTGCTCAACGTCGCCGGCCGGCCCGACCGGACGTTCGGGACTCTTCGGAGTCGCGACCTCTACCAGCACAAGATGGCGGCGGGTGCCCTCTATCGCACGGAGCTCGCCCACCAGCTGCAGGCGACGCTCGGCCTCACCCTCGCGCCCAAGGAGCGATGGTTTGAAGTGGTGGGTGTACCCAACGCCCTCCTCGAGGCCTTCTCAACCCGTCGAGCGGAGATCGAGAAGGCTTTCTCCGAGGGCGGATTCTCGAGTGCCCGCGCGAAGGAGATCCTCGCGTTGTCCACCAGGGGCAAGAAGCAGCACGTAGCGCGGAGCGACTTGCTCGCACACTGGAGGAAGGTGGGGGAGGAGCTGGGCTTCAGCAAAGAGCAGGTGCTGGCCACCCTCGGGCGCACCGGGATCGAGCGCGACCTGAAGGGAGACCTTCGCCTCGTCGGCCGGACCGCCGATGCTGCGGTGAAGCGCACCCTGGCAAGCGAGAGCACGTTCTGCGAGCGAGACCTCGTCCGAGCGCTCGCGGAGTCTCTGCAGGCGACCGGGATCTCCACCGACACCCTTCTTGGAGAGGTCCGGTTTCGGCTCACCCACTCGCCAGACCTTGTGCGGCTGGACGAGGAGGGCGGCTACTTCCGCTACACCACGAAGGAGATGCTCGACGCGGAGCAGCTCTTGTTCGACGCCGCCGACCGATCCCGCGGCTCGGAGGCACATCGGGTCTCGGAACGTGTCCTCTCTGAAGTCGTGCGACGGTACCCGACCATTCGCGACGACCAGCGAGCAGCGCTTGCGCGAATCACCACCGGCCCTGGGTCCATCCAATGCGTCATCGGGATGGCAGGGACCGGGAAGACGTTCATGCTTCGTGCCGCGCGTGAGGTCTGGGAGGGTGCCGGCTACAAGGTTGTCGGCGCTGCTCTTGCCGCCAAGGCCGCGCGAGAGCTCGAGAAGGGGGCCGGCATCAAGAGTCGGACGATTGCGAGCCTGCTGTTTCTTCTCGGACGCTCTCTCGCTTCGGACCTCGTCCACCACGCAAAGCAGGTGGCACTGGCGGCCGTGAAGAAGCCGACATCCCGCATCACCAAGCTCCCCATCGATGACCGCACGATCCTCGTGGTCGACGAAGCCGGCATGGTCGGGACCCGGATGCTGCAGAAGCTCGTCGACCTTCTCGAGCGTCGAGGCGCGAAGGTTGTGCTGGTTGGCGACGACCGCCAGCTCCAACCCATCGAGGCGGGTGGACCGTTCCGGGCATTGACTCAGCGACTTGGAGCAGCGCGACTCACCGTCATCGAGCGCCAGTACGAAGAATGGATGCGCGACGCGGTTCGCCAGTTCGCCGATGGCGATGCACGCGGTGGTCTGACGCAATACGCCCTCGCGGAGCGCCTCCACATCGAGAGGGACCGAGATGCAGCGGTGCGCAGGTTGATCAGCGAGTGGGCCACACGCCGGACGCAGCACCTGCCTGATTCGGTCATCCTTGGATCAACCAACGACGAGGTGCGCAAACTCAACCGCGCTGCCCAGGCTGCACGAAGGAAGCTCGGGGAGTTGAAGGCTCGTGGTGGCTATTCGCACCGTGGGGACCAATACCAAGAAGGCGACAGGATCGTCTTCACGCAGAACGACCGCAGTCTTGGCGTCTTCAACGGAGACCTCGGGACCATCGAGAAGATCCGATCCCCGCTGGTGCCATGGAAGGCAGAGCTCACTGTGCGGCTCGACCGAGAGAACCTTGAGAACTCGAAGCCGCTTCGCGTGACCTTCACCACGCGGGACTACGGCGACTTCGAGTTGGGCTACGCCCTCACCACGCACAAGGCCCAGGGGATGACCGTCGAGCGTGCGTTCGTCCTCGCCGGCGGCGACATGCAGGACCGCGAGCAGGCCTACGTCCAGATGTCGCGTGCCCGCGAAGAGACCCGGTTGTTCGTCGATGAGGGCACAGCCGGTGAAGACCTCGTCGAGCTTGCGCGCGCGATGTCGCGGCCCCGGCAAAAGGACTTGGCTCACGACCACATCCAACGGCCGTTCTCCCACGAGACGCAGCACCTCCACGAACGTTGAGACCCATGTACCACGCTCTCACACTCGCGTCTTGGCTCTACACCGCGGTCGTCGTTGCTCCACTAGCCGGCTTGGCGTTCCTCCTGTTCGACAACGCGTACAAGCTCAACTACTGGCTACGGCAAGTTGGCTTCGACATCGACTACGAACGCGTCGATCGCTGGGACCAAGGCGAGGCCAGCACGTCGTACCTGCTGGCTCTGGGAATACTCGGCGTCATCTTGGTCCTCACCCTCCAGCACCGCACGCAACGGTGGTTCGGGGAATACGGGTTCACCGGTGTCGGGCCGTTCCTTCGCGGCGCCATTCGCGAGATCGCCAGCCACGGCTTCGCGCTCGTCGTCGCGTTCGCGGTAATGCATGGCGTTGCCTTCGGCACCCCACTCGGGTTTCGCATCGACGACAGTGGCCAGCTCTCGGCGTTCGAACTGAGCCCCGTCGTGCTTGGTGCGGCCTTCTTCCTCACCTTGTTCTTGCTGAACGTGGTCCGCGACTTGGTCGGATGGTCCCGACCTGCCGTCGCTGGGACGAACATCGTGCGCGGATCTACCCTGCGGTCGGTCGGCGAAGTGCAACGGGCGGTAACGCAGAACCCAAAGTCCGGCCCGCCAAGGGATACCTACCTCTGGGGCGGATTGCAGATCCCAGCGGACATGCTGGCGCAGCACTATGCCGTGATCGGCGAGTCCGGCAGTGGCAAGACCATCACTCTCGAGATGCTGATGAACGCGGTGCTGCCGCATCCTCGCTACGGGCTTCGCCACCGATCCATTGTCTACGACCCCAAGCGCGAGATGTTGCCGGTCCTCCTGGGAATGGGCATCCCGCGTGACCGCATCATGGTGTTGCAGCCATTCGACCAGCGCAGCACGGCTTGGGATATCGCCGCAGACGTCACCACGCCTGCGGCTGCCAAGGAGATGGCCACCATCCTAATCCCGCCCAACGAGAAGGAGACCCAGCCGTACTTCAGCGACGCGGCGCGCGACCTCCTCACGGCTGTCATGACCGTCTTCCAGGAGGTCGCACCAGGCAACTGGACCTTGAACGACGTGATGGAAGCAATGAGTCGTCAGGAGCGCCTGGAGGCCGTGCTGTCACTCACGGCGGACGGCAGGGACCGCATCGACCAGCACCTTCGGAAGGTCGAGTCCACCGGCGGGAACATCTTCTCGACGATTCGGACGAAGATCGCGAACTACGAGATCGTCGCAAGACTGTGGGCGAGGGCCGAGTCCAGCATCTCGATCGACGCATGGTTCCATGGGACCGGAGTGCTCCTGCTTGGGTGCGACGAAAGTCATCGCACGGTCTTGGACGCCATGAACCGTGTCCTCTTCAAGTTCGCCAGCGAGAGGATTCTCAGTCGGCCTGAGGAGTACCCACCTGACGAAACTTGGATCTTCTTCGATGAAGCGCGGGAAGCAGGCAAGCTCGATGGTCTCCGAGGCCTCGTCACGAATGGGCGCACGAAGAGCGCCCATGTAGTGCTCGGGTTTCAGGACCTCGAGGGGTTCCGCGACGTCTACGGGCCGCGGGGTGCCGACGAAATCGTCGGGCTCTGCGCCAACATGGCCGTGCTGCGCCTGAGCAACCCCAACACGCAAGAATGGGCATCCAAGTACTTCGGCGAATACGAGTACATCAAGACTTCAACCGGCCAGAGCTACCACCCAGAGCATGGGACTTCGAGCTCCGAGAACTTCACTCTCGACAAGCGCCTGGCCATCACTCCCCAGGAGTTCCGACTGTTTCCGCCGACCACCAAGCAGAACGGGCTCACCGGCGTCTACGGAACACCAGCCGTAGGCGCTTGGCGCTGTCGGATCCTTCCAGCCTTCATCGATGCCAATCGAGGAACCAAGACGAAGGACCCAGGCTTCGCGCCGCGGCCCGCAGCCGACCAAGCCCGCGTCCCATGGACCGACGCCGACCACGAACGGCTGAGGTTGCCGAAGAAGAAGGAGGAATCGGCTCCAGCGGGAACCAGCTCCGGTCTTCGCACCATGCCTGAGCCTTCGAGCACTCCGCTTGCTGTTGCTCCGAGCCGCCCTCAACCCCGCTCGCTCGACAAGGTCCCCGACTCACCTACATCGAGTCCTGGCGCTGGAGCATGGCAGAGCATCGGACCAAGCCTCGACCTTGGTGGCTTGGTCTTGAACCAGGACGGCACCTTCCGGATCGGTGGCATGATGCGCTTTGGCCAGGACGCCGAGCTCCGGAACACGAACTTCAACGGCATCGCCGTTGAGAAGGAGTCCGGTGCTGGGAAGCCACTCACAGTCCGAACGGCCAAGGGCGAGGAGCTGACGTTCCGGTTCGAGCGCGGGACTTGGTATCGTCGCGCGCCGTAGCCCTCCGCTTCGCCGAAGACGTCGCCGAGCACCTCTTCGAGCTGCGGAACAGTCCGTCGCGAGGTCCCATGCTCTCCTTCTTGCTCCTGTGTGGCACCGCGGTGCTGCCCCAGCAACAACCGCCCCAAGACGCCGCAGCCAGCCTCGTGGCCAGCGCACGGTTGACTGCGCAGACCATCGACGCGCTGCCGCGGAAGATCGTCCAGCTCGAGAAGGGCTACGCGGACTACGTGACCGCGCTCCGCAACGTCCAGCCCCGTGCAGACGAGTTCTTCATCCAGAACCCCTGGATCCTCGCAGCACCAGACGCTGCCGACGGCTACGACCCACTGCGCAGCCCCGTAGACTCGGGAGCCATCGCGAAGCTGCAGATCCCAGGACCGAAACTGCCGGCGGCGCAGCTCGAGACCCTCTCGCGCGTTCTGTGGAACCCCGAACCCCTCCGCGCGCAGTGGCTGGAGATCCGCAGACGCAACGACCTCGTGGACTTCCGGGCGCACCTCGAGAAGGCACGGGCTCTCGTCGAGAAGCGCAAGAAGTACGACGACATCGAGGCCGACTGGCGCGACATGGCAGAACGCGTGCGGATGGACAAGACCAAGCGAGGCGAACTCGAATCCCTGACCATCGAACTCAACAAGGAACTAACGCCTCTCGCCGACTGGGCTCAGACCATGGAGAGCACCATGGCCGGCGACCTGCACGTGGTCGAAGGCATCCAGGGATCGGTACGCGCCCGCGAGAAGGCCGTTTCCTTCTTCCAGGAGCGCAAACTGGAGTCCCTAGTCGTCTGGCACGATGAGTTGGGACGCGAGGTCGGCATGAACGACCGCCACCGCTACGCCATGAAGGAACGCACCAGCGTCTTCGAGCAGGACTTGGCATGGCTGGATTGGTGGATCCCGTCAGCGCCGGCGGGCCCACTTCAGGGGTGGAACAGCACGAAGTTCACCTGGCCCATCTGCAAGGAACTGTTCCAGGCGGCGAAGGACTTCGACTTCTGGTACCGCTGGGCCACGGACGAGACGTGGTACGCCGGCAGCGATCGTCGGCTAGACCCCGCCAAGTGGCCGAAAGAGGCCCCCAAGACACGAGCTCTTCACGAGGAGTTCGCACAGGTCGTTACATGGCGGCACTACGTGTTCGAACCCACGGACCGCGAGCCCCACGACACATCGCCTTCAGCAATCCCGTCAGCTGTCCGGACCACGGAGCAGTGGAACGAACGTGTCGTTGCAACCATTGGGCAACAGTACGAGTCATGGCACGGGCAGGACGCGAAGCTGATGAATCACCTCAGCCTCTACTTCGCACCGCCAACCCATGCACGCAACCTGACCGAGTCCACCGGGCAGCGAATCCCGTCCGGCAACGTCACACGTCCGGGGCAAGTCCTTCCGCCGCTGCCGCAAGAAGGAGCCACGCCGGCTAGCGCCGGCCGCGACGACACGGCAACCGACGGGCCGGCCGCTGCTGACTTCAGAACCTACACAGCACTTCGAACATCGGCCCAGGCGCTGGCAACGTTGAGACAGCAGCTCGCGAACAAGCCCGAAGACGCCGAGACCAAGAGCCGCATCGCAGCCGAGGAGCAGAAGGTCGCTGCGACCTGTGAGAAGTTGGTCGTGCTCCTGGCAGGCGCCGACGCCCAGCCGGCGAATACACCTGCCAACTACCCGAGAGATTTCCGAAAGGTCGTGGTCAGCTACCGCGAAGAAAACCCTGGTCGCGCGTTCGTCGCAGACTTCTGCGAAGTTCTGCCGCATCCGTACACCGAGTGGCTGCGCGCCCTGGACAAGGAACTGCGTGGCAAGAAGGGGGACGGCTACCGCTGGTGGGACTACCGCTTGGATCTGTTCGCATACGAAGCGGAGCTGTGGGACGCGCACACCTCATCACCATCCGACTTCATCTCGCTGCTCAAGCAACTGCAACGCCGCCCGGCCTGGTTGCTCGCAGCACTCCGTACGATCGCCAAGCGACGAGACCACAACATGGTGGGTGCCATCTGCGTATCCGTTCCCGCTGGGAAGCTGCAGGATGAACTCCTCCAACTGTTCAAGTGACTCCGAGGACCGGCATCCCGGCTTGACGGGGCCTACGCCAAGCGATCAGATTGCGCCAGCCTTTTGGCGGCGAGGGAAGGGGCCGACCTGCTTCGCCTTCGCCGCTAACCGCACTCCACGCCGGGGTTGTCCGCACGGACGTGAAAGCTTGACTCTCCTTCTTCCCCTTTTCCCGAAGCTCCCCCCGGCTCTTTCCTTTTCGTCCTAGGCGCTTCGCAGATGCCAAACCAACCCGACTCCAAGTCCGCGAAGGTCCGGCTCCTTCTCGCCAAGGGTCTGCCCGCCGGCGACATCGCGCGCCAGGTCGGCTGCACCGTCGGCCTCGTTTACAACGTCAAGTCGCGAATGGGGAAGCCGGCGGCGTCTCCGCAGCCCCCTCAGACCGCCGGGTCGTGGACGCCGAAGGTCCTCGACCAAATCGTCGCGGTCGTGCAGCGGAACGAACAAGAACGCCTTCGGTTGCGCACGACGCTCGAGAAGGTCGCACAGGTGATCGCGCAGGTGCTGTAGCGAGTGATGGGGGAGCGCGGCGCCATGGAACAGGACCCCTTCGCGAACTTCGGCGAGCAGCAACGCTCCTACGAACTCCTCGAAGAACACCGTCAGGTCCTCGCTGCCGATGCGCGTGAACTCCTTCAGGTGAACCCGATGCTGCAGGTCGTTGGCCTCATCCTCGAGGCAGATGCATCCGAGGCCACGACCATGCGTGAAGCTCTCGAGAAGGTCACCGGTCAGAGCTTCCAAGGTCGTGGGTTCCTGGGAGTTGCCCCTCGGAACTTCGTGCTGCACATCCTTCGGGCAAACGCACCAGCCACACTCGACTGGCTGCCGGCGTCGACGTCGTCCGCCGGAACGACGCAGCTACCCTTGGTCGCCATCACCAAGCACGGCGTTCGCTTCGGCGTCGTCGCGTGCTCACCCTGAACCTCGCGTGCAACCACACAAGAAGACTCTCTCGGAACTCTTCGACCACCAACGACTGCACGTGGTTCCGCTGTTCCAGCGGCCCTACGTCTGGAGTCGCGAGAAGCAGTGGGAACCCCTGTGGGACGACATCGCCGACCGCGCCATCGCCGTCCTCGAGCAGAAGCAAACGGGGGACCGACGTCCGATTCCGCCTCACTTCCTCGGCGCCATCGTGACGAGCCAGGTCCGCACCTACGGCCGCGAGATCGACAAGCGGGAAGTGATCGACGGCCAACAGAGGCTCACGACCCTGCAGGTGCTTCTCGCTGCCTTCCGAGACTTCGTGGCCGACAAGGACACGCCACTACACGACACGCTTGAGCGCCTCACGCAGAACGCCGGAGTGATGGCGAACGAGGAAGAACGGCACAAGGTTTGGCCGACGAACGCGGACCGGCCGACCTTCAGTGCCGTGATGGCCGCGAGGTCTGCAGAATCACTTGCCAAGCAGTTCCCGCTCCTGCGACGAAAGTGGCAACGCAAGCCGGACCCAAGGCCACCGCTGGTGGAGGCCTACCTCTGCTTCCACGAAGCGATCTCTGAGTTCTGCGCAGTCGCCGGCGCTGAAGGGGTAGCCCAGTTCTCGCCGGAGCGTGCCGACGCCCTTTTCGAAGCCATACGGCGCCACATCCAGCTCGTACACATCGACCTGGACGACGATGATGACCCCCAAGTCATCTTCGAGACCCTGAACGCCCGAGGCGAACCTCTTCTGCCGTCCGACTTGATCCGGAACTTCTTGTTCCTCCGCGCAGCGCGGCAGGACAAGGACGTCGCCGCCATCTACGAGGCCCACTGGCGCGACTACGACGAGCGCGCCGCCGAGGACGATGGCACGACGGAGAAGCGATTCTGGAAGCGCGAGGAACGACAGGGCCGACTGCGAAGACCTCGCCTGGACCTGTTCCTCTTCCACTACCTGCAACTCACTCGAAGTCGCGAGGTGGCCATCGGGCACCTCTACAAGGAGTTCCGAGAGTGGTGGGCCGAGGGGCCCGGCGGCGACCGCGATGTCGAGAATGAGCTTCGCGAGCTGCGACGCCACAGCGACGTCTTCGTCAGTCTTTTCGCTCCTTCCGGCAACACGGCCGAGGCGACGTTCGCCCGTCGACTCAGGGTGTTGGACACGAGCACCGTCTATCCACTGGCGCTGTTCTTGCTCACGCAGCCACGGGAGAGCCTGCCGGCGAGCGAACTCAGCGGCATCCTAACCGACATCGCGTCCTACCTCGTGCGGAGGATGATCACCGGCGCCACGACGAAGAACTACAATCGGTTCTTCATCGCCCTTCTCGCGCACGTTCGCGGCCCAGCCGGCCTCAGCCACAGCGTGGTCCGCTCGTACCTTTCTGGTGCTACCGGCGACAGCGCGTGGCCAGATGACCGGACCTTCGAACGCGCATGGATGGAAACGCCGTCCTACGAGGACCTAGGTTGGGAGCGCACGGCCATGGTGCTCGAGGCGATCGAGCGGCACATGCGAACCAGCAAACAGGAAGGACTCACCTTGCCTGTGCTGACCGTCGAACACGTGATGCCCCAAGACTGGTCAGCCCACTGGCCCATGCCAACCGACAAGCCAACGGCGCCGCAAGATGGGGGAGATCCGCGTTGGCGTCGAGAGCGCCTGCTTCACACGTTCGGCAACCTCACGCTGCTCACCCGCGAACTCAACAGTGCCGTCAGCAACGGACCGTACGCCCGGAAGAGATCGGAGATTGCCGAGCAGAGTGAGCTCCGCCTCAACACGTGGTTCCAGACCCATGCCGAATGGTCCGAGTCGGCCATCCTCGAACGGGGACGTCACCTGCTTGGTGTCGCCACGCAGGTGTGGCCGCGGCCGGCGTGACCGTTCGGACCTTCGAAAGGGACTCGGCCCCGAGGTTGTGGAGTGCTACCCGAGCACCTTCGGTACGTCGCGGTAACCGCTGACCACGCGCACGATCTGCAGGGGCTTCGGCTCTGGTCGGTAGATGATGAGGTACGAGTAGACCACCCAGACTCGAAGAGCCTCGTCGCAGAGGTCTTCGCGCAGGTGCCCCTTGCCGGGCATCTCAGCCAAGCGCTCCATCGCGGCACGGAGTTCCCGCACGACGCGACGCGCAGCCGTCGTGCTGTCCTTCGCGATGTAGTCCCGGATGTCCTGAAGATCCCGCTTCGCGAGCGGGGCCAGGATGAAGCGCGTCACGTCTTGCCCTGGCGCTTCTCGAGTTCATCAAGGCCGCGCTCGAGCTCGTCGAACACTGCGTCACCGTCGAGACCCTCGCCGCGGTCGAGCTCGTCGATACCGTCCTTGACCTTCTTGCGAATCTCCTCGTGGCGCAGCTCCCGTAGCTTCTCGCGTTCCGCGAGAATGCGGAGGCCTTCGCGCACGACTTCGCTCGCCGTGCTGTAGAGGCCGCCCTGGACCTGGCCGTCGACGAACCGCGCAAGCTCTGGAGTGAGGGAGACGTTGAGCGTCGCCCGTCCTGGGTCTGAGTTTTGAGTCCGAGCCATGAGGGTAGTATCGACTCCTTGGCGCATTGTGTCAACTTGTGCCACAAGGCAATCGGCGCCAGCGCTGGCACTTCCGTCCCCCACCGAGACTTTACACGACTGATAAAATGGGTTATCATTCTTTCAGAAGCCGCCGAAGCTGATGGGGTACTCGCGCATGTTGCGATCCTCAAGACGCTTCCAGGAGGTTCCTTGGCCGTACCCATGAACCGTTCTCCGGATGCCACTCGCGACCTGAGTCTGCCGTCTCCAGACGGTCCGAACGAGCCTGCGCTGGCTCCGGATGGATCTTTGCCCCCGGTTCTCCTCGGCCGAGCAACGCCCGAGGTCGCTGCTCAAGTAGGAAGCTTCTACCGAAGCGTCGCCATGATGTTCGAGGCTTGGCTGAAGCGCTCCTCGAACCCGAACACCCAGCGGACCTACCGGCGCTCGGTGCTGGCCTTCATCGAGTTCCTTGGGCTCTCCTGGCCAACCTTCAACGAAGACGGCTCGCTCGCGGCCGAGTCGCCTCCAGACGACTCATGGCGACTCTTGCAGGCTTCGGTCGCCGACGTTCGTGCCTGGCGCGATGAGATGCAAACCGACAGCAAGGCCGGCGCAACTCTCAACGCGCGCCTGTCGGCCCTATCGGGCTTCTACCGGTTCCTCCGCGAAACCGCGGCGACCGAGCTCAAGTTGCCCATCCAGGTCCCGAACCCAGCGCACGCGCAGTTCATCGGACGCGAGAGTCCAGACCCAGTCGACCCGACGCTGCCGCTCGGGCTCTCCAAGGCCAGGAAGCTCATGGCCCTGCCGGCCGGTGGCGACGTCTTCGAGGCCCGCGACCGCGCCATCCTGAAGGTGTTCCTCTACACGGGCATCCGCATCGGCACCGCCTGCCGCCTTGCGGTCGCCGACTTCGTCGACGATTCCGACGACCCAAAGCTGCTCATCGAGGAGAAGGGGCGTGGCAAGTCGAAGCGCGCGATCGGCATCAACTTCATCGCCGCCGAAGCCGTCCGCGACTACCTGCGAACCGCCGAGCTCTCTGGCGGCCCGCTGTTCCGTGCGCGAGCTGCAGCACGCTCCGAGAAACTCTCCGACCGCCCCATCGCCCAGGTCTCGATGTACCGGATCCTGATGGACTACCTCGAGCGCGTGCCAGGTGCGATGGTTGAGGAAACGGACGGCACGAAGCGCTGCCGCTACACCCCCCACTCGCTTCGCGCAACGACGGCGACGCTCCTCGACGAGGCCGGGGTTGGCATCAAGAAGATCCAGGACCTCCTCGGCCACCGCGACATCCGAGTCACGCAGACCTACATCAAGCTCGGGCACGACACGAGGAAGAGTGCGAGCCACGAAGTGCCGCTGTAGGTCGCTCCGACTGGGCGCTCCCAGTCTTCCAGTCGGCAACCACCAGTGCCCCACCCGGTCGCAGGACGCGGTGCAGGTGTGGGAGCAGACTGGTGACTACCTTCTTTCCGCTAACCCTTCGACTTCTTCGGGTCTTTCTCGCGCGGGTAGGTTCGCTCCTCCTGAATGCGCCCGTTTTCCTTCTGGATCTTGACGGAACCACCGTCCGCCCCGACCGCCTTCTCGAGCGCGCCACCCTTGGTTGCATCGCCTTTGGTATCGAACCGCTTCTGTACGCGGTCCGTTGCGTCGTTCGTGAGCTTCCAATTGTCACGCTTCTCGTCCTTGCTGAGAGTGAACTTCGGCAGCTTGGCCATTCCTTCTGACTCCTGTTGCTGATGATGAACGAACTCTGACTCGGCTCCTGCGGAGATCATCTACCAATGGTCCCCGAGTTCCAGTCGCGAGAAGTGCGGACAGGAGGCTGGTGCAGCTTTCTCGTAAGGCTCAACTAGGCAGGCGTTCCCGAAGTACTGCAGCCGCGGCAACGGCGTCGCCAACGTGCTCCACCCCGTGAGCAGGTCCAGCGCCACCCCCACGGCCGTCGATGCCAGCACCCCGTTCGCCCACACCACCTGTGGTGCTGGCCCAAATCCAGGGTAGTTGCCTGAGTGGGCAGATTCTTCCGTCAGTTCGCTTTCGGTGAGCAACCCAAGGCAACGCAAGCACGGCCCCCCGGGAAGCGATAAGGCGACCTGCCCCACCATGATCTTCTCCGTTTCCCCTCTCATGCCAAGGCCGATGTCGATGAGCGGCACCAGGTATCGACGAGCCGTCGTCTCGAGGTCGAGACGTGCTCTGATGCCATCGAGGCAACCGAACACGATATCGACGGTACGCAGCTCCTCGACCTTGTCTTGCCACTTCGCCTGGAACACTCCGACCGCCGCGTCCGGCCAGAGGCTCCGGACCAACCTCTCGCCGATTGCGACCTTCGCCACTTGCTTCTCGACGTCCGCTCTGGTGGCTCCAACGAATCGGTGCAGGTTCCCCTCCTCGATGACGTCGTCGTCGAACAGCGCAAAGCGCTGGAACCCGACATGCGCGAGCTGTTGCACGACGTGCGAGCCACCGCCGCTCACTCCCACAACCCCGACGCGAACCGCCGCAAGAAGATCGGGCAACCCAGCTCCGAGGAAGCTCTGCCGCGAGTGGTAGCTACCGCGCATGGTTCACCTCCACGTCGAAAACCGCGAATGGCCGCCCCACGACCACGATACGCCCAGGCAGCGGCGCCGTCGCAGCGGGCAGCCAGCACGCCGCCGTCATCGCATCCATGCTGAGCAACAAGCCGCCATGCGCCTGCCCCGGTTGCACGGTTCGAAGCGATGGAACCAGCTTCCGAATGCAATCGACATCGACACCACTGAACCCAGGGCATCCGCGATGCTCGTGCACGTGAACATGGAACACCCCCACGTTCTCGACGATCGCGCGCTCGAAGAGACCCCGGTGCACCGACGCCTCGTAGCGAGCACCCACGCTCGGGTCGTCGATGTAGGCGCCGTCCGGGACGGGCCAGTAGCCTGACGCAAGCACCACCTGCTCGACCTGACTCTCACGGTTGCCGAGTTTGGTGAGAAGGAACCCGACGCGCTCAGCCGCAAACGCGTGACGTCGCGCGAGGTCGAGTCGGATTTCATCGTGCAGCACCCGAGGGATCCGCAGCGTCCACTTCATCGGAAGGCCCTCAGGTGAGCGGAAAGAAGCCGTGTGCCCGTGAGCCCGTCCTGCGCCTTCCAGGAAAAGGCGAACCAGCGCCGCTGCAGGATGAACGCCTCGCAATTCCAGTTGAGCTGACGCCCTTCGACCTTGGCTGCCAGTAACAGCCGCGACGAGTATCCGTCTCCACCACCCACCCGAAGCAGCGCGTCGCACTGCTTCGGGTTGACGGAATCCCCGAGGAACAAGTCGGGTAGAAGGTAGTAGACGTGCCCGCCCTCCTCGAGGCGCTGTGTGCGTGGACACAGCCGCCTCAAGTCGATGAGCGCCGGGTCCTCGGGAGCGAGCTCGAGGGCGGTCACGACGCCGCCCCCGTCCCGCAGACGACGAACGACTCGTCGCCGTGGATCTCGACCTTGCCGTTGTCGTCGAGCGGCTTGATGCGACCGTTGACGAGCTGTTCGAGGTTGTCGTTAGGGCTGAGCCCCGCGAGAGCCTTCAGCTCGGCGACCAGGTGCGTTCCCTTGCGCACTTGAAAGAGTCGGTCGGCGATCTTGATGTTGACCATCTTGTCCTTCTTGTCGTTGCTATCCGTCATTGCAGTAGCCTCCTTGGGCCACACGTTGGTTGCAGAAACTCACCGTCGCGACGTTGCGCCGGTGCCGCTGCGTGGAAGCCATTCGCCGAATGGCGTCGCCTTCCCCGCAGATTTCGTTGCACACTTCCGAGCTGATCAGCCCCGCGCACTTCAGGTGGTGCGCCAGCTCCTTCTTCAACACCCTTCTCCTCCGCTTCTCGCACGTCGGCATGCGTCTGAAGCGCTCCAACAAGTCCCGGTGCTTCTCTTCGAACTCCTCCAGCACAGCTCGCAGCTCTGGGTCGTCGGCTTCGGGTGCGCGTGCTTGTGACCACGGCACCCCACAACCACCCGGCGGCGGGTCCTCAAGGTCGTCGAGGAAGCGCGCCGGGACGCGACGTTCCCAACGTCTCTGACGCCGCCACGCAGTCCGGTCGAAGTTGTGGAGCGCGCTTCGAATGTGCTCGGGAATGTCCATCAATGCCTCACGTGCTTCCGAAGACCGAGTCGTCCAGCCGCGTCAGCGCGGCCCAGGACCCCAGGAAGGGGCCGCCGATCAGGCGGCCAGCACGTGCGACTCGCTCATCTGCGCGCCACCCAGGCGCCAGCCGACGAGCTGCTCAAATCGAACCAGCGCGGCCTGCAGGGCACGCTGCTCTTCACGAACACGCACCCACTGAACGCACGCACGCAAGTCGAGCTTCCACAACCGCTCGCATCCGCCCGAAATGGCGCCAACAACCCAACCGATGGCCTGCTGAACGCAGCGAGAGGTCTTCCTGCCGCTGGCGCGGAGCCGCTCCATGGCGCGGCCGGCGACCTGCAGCAGCAGGTCGGCCAACATCTTCAGGAAGTAGAGGATGGACCTCATCTTTTGGTAGATAGGCCAGCGCGGGGCCCGGCGGAACGCGATTTTCTTCACTTTCCGACGTGTCGAGTTCCCGCGGGTGGCCTTGTAGCCAATGCGCAAAACACCGGCCGCCTGGGTCACCCAGTAGTTTGGTGGGTTGTCCTTCTGGGTCATGTGCTCTCGGATCCTTGGCCGCTCTAGGCTTCGTTGTCGAACACGTCGTCCTCGTCCATCGTGATGAGGACAAGCAGTGTCTCCATCACGGGGATCGGGATGAACTGCTCTGTCACGAGCACCTCGTCCAAGTTGCCCCGGTCGTAGGTCTCGAACCAACTACCTAGCGACGTTTCCTTCTCGCCCTCGCTGGCTACGCCGCGGGCGAGGGCCTCCCATATGTCGCGCGCTCCGGCAGACCGCAGGCTTGAGTCCTTCCGCGGATAGCACCCGGCCCTTATCGCCATATCTGAAACTCGCTTCCACGCGATGCGGCCCTCCCGGATTCCAAACACGGCGCACGGCTGGTCCGTTGTCTCGACGCATCGGATGGCGCTTGCGACACGCGATGCTTGAAACTCACCTGCAATCTTGTCCAGCAATCGCACAGTGAGCTCGCGACCACTCACCATGGGCCTGAGGAGCTGGCGAGGGAGAAGGAGTCCCGAAGCGAACGCATCCGCCTCGCGTTCGACTCCGGAATCTGCCGTGAACTCGCCGCGGGAGCGGTGCGACTCGCCACCACCTTGCAGATAGGCGCGATGCTCTGGGATGTAGAAATGGCCGAGCTCGTGCCCGATGGAAAACCTGGTTCGCGGATGATGTCGGCCCGACTCCCGGTCATACTTGGTGTTGAAGAAGAGTAGGAAGCGCTCCTTCTTACGGTGGAACTCGAGCTGTCCATCGAATAGCCCGCCCAGGTTCCCGCCCTTCGCTACTAGGAACGGGTACTCTCCCGCTGCGATCAAAAGCGGGTCGATGGGTGCCTTCGTGATGCGAAGGGCGGCGACGAAGTCTTCCGCCACCGCGGTCGCCCGTTCGACACGGTTTCTCTCAGTCTCGCGGTTCACGGTCCTCGTCCTCCTCATCGTCGTCGTCCTCCAGAGCTTCGCGCCTCAGCTCATCGAGCAACGACTCGGCATCGGCGTCCTCCCCGCCCTTGTTCCGGTTGAGCTGCAAGACGTCCTCCTCCACTCCAGCCGTCGACGTTGGACTAGGCTGGTTCACATCCTGGACATCCGCCTTCTCCCGCATAGTCTGCCCGGCAACCACCCCCCGGACGATGGCGTCCACCTCGGTCTCACTCATCCGTTCGTCTGGGAGTTCGCGAAGTAGGCGTTCTGCATCCTTACCGCCAACTACGTGACGCTCGCCTGCGCGGGCTCGCTTCGCGAGGTCGTTCCAGGCCTTGTCGTGCTTCTCGTTCATGCGTCACCTCCCAAATTGTGCCCTAGCTTCTTCAGATTCTCGGCGATGGTTGCACGGCCTTTCGACCGTGCGACCCGCACCGCGTTCGCACTCGTTCCGAGGTTCTTGGCCAAGGCTGGCCCATCGGCTTCGCCTCCGCTTCGCAGGTCTTCTTTGGCGACCAGCTGCTGCATTCGAGGCAGTTGTTCAATGACCCTGTCCAGGTCTTCGAACAACCTCCTCCGTTCGGGGTCCATCTCAGTTTCGTCGACGTGCTCTGGTGGGTCGTAATCCACCACCCCTACCGGCAGCCGTTCCCTCTTGAGGAAGTCGATGGTCACGTTCTGTGCGATGCCAACGAACCAGGCACCAAGAGAGCCCTTCGCGTCATCGAACGAGTCGATGTACTTCCAGGCCCTGAAGGCCGCCTGATAGAGGAGGTCCTCGCGATCTTCTCGGTCAAGCTGACCACCGTACTTCCACCGCAGGAACGACTTCACCTTGCCGCCGTACTTGAGGAGTAGCAGGCGCAGTCCGAGCTCCTCGCGCTCCATCATCCGGAGCGCGATGTCCTCCTCCGACACCTCGGCGGCCTTCTGGTCTTGTTTGTTCGTCACTCGGGGAACCCCCTTTCTCGCATTACCCGTAGGCGTTTCCTCTCACCGCCACCTTGGTCGTCCTCGAGCCTGCGGAAACGTCCCCCAGTATCCATGGTGGCCGGCATGACGCCAGCCACCCTAGGCTCTCTGCCGGGCGGCCCAGGGGACATCCACTCCGGCCCCACAACCGTGGGAGGACAGGCATGACCACAGTAGGCACCCGATACAAGACAGGCCAGAAGTGCGAGGCTTCTGGCCGCTACCGCTTCGACGGCTACACCGACGGTACGACTTCCCCCTCACCGCGGCCCGAGGAGCGCGAGATCCCACTCTCCCGCGGCGAGACCTTCCCCCCTGTCCGATCCACTGGGAAGTCCTGCTTCTGGCTCCTCGTGCAGCGGATCTAGGCGAGCGGGGACATGGCGGCAGCCTGACAAAGAGCACGCGTCGGACGTCGCCGACCATAACCCTACCGGAAGGGCGAGGACGCGGGCTTGGTTCCTCCAAGCGCGGCCTGGGTGGACTCGGGCGCTGCACGCCAGCGCCTGGCTCCACCCATGTCCAACGCAAGGAGCCCCGTGTCGCATCCCCCATCCCCGTTCGACTCGCCCCGCATCCGGCTCGTCTCGACGAAGCTGTCGGTGCGCGAGCCGCGCTGCAGCTACGCCGCCAACTCTCCGGACGAGGCGGCCCACCTGCTGCAGCGCCTCGTCGGTCGCGCTGACCGCGAGCACTTCGTCGCCCTGTGCCTCGATGCCAAGCACAAGGTCACCCACGCGCATGTCGTCTCCATCGGGACGACGACGAGCACGCTGGCCCATCCACGGGAAGTGTTCAAGGCCGCGATCCTGGCGAACGCGACGGCCGTGATCGTCGGACACAACCATCCGTCCGGCGACGTCACGCCGTCCACTGAGGACCACGAACTGACCGCACGACTCCGCCAAGCTGGCGAAGTCCTCGGCATCGCGGTTCTCGACGCGTTGGTGGTCGGACCGGGACGAAGGTTCTTCGCGATGAGCGCGGGCATGCGCGAGCTCCCGTAGGAGTCGCGCCTCCCGAGCGCCGTCGCACACGTCCCGCCCTTCCACCTTCGCCGGGCGAGCCACGGCGGCCGCATGCAACACACCGACGCCTTCTACCCATAACCATCCATGGAGCCCTGCGCGTTCGCGCACGGGCGCCATCGCACGAGCTGGCAACGGGGCCAGTTTTCAACACGCAGTTCTTTCACATGGAGAAGTGTGCGATGGCGAGAGTCGATCTCTACCAACAGGTCACTGACCACGTCGTGGCCGAACTCGAGCGAGGTGTCGCGCCCTGGGTACGCCCGTGGCGCATCCTCGGCGATGCAGGGGGCCTCCCCCACAACGGCTACACCAAGCGACCCTACCGCGGGGTCAACGTCTGGGTGCTCGCGATGAGCGCAGCGAACATGAGCTGCGACGACCCGCGATGGTTCACGTTCCGACAGGCAAGCCTGCTCGGCGCGCGAGTGAAGAAGGGAGAGAAGGCCACGCTCGTGGCCTTCTGGCGCGACCTCACGATCAAGGATGAGGACCCGACCACCGGAGTCCGCTCCGAGAAGACGGTGCCGATGCTTCGTGCCTACCCGGTCTTCAACGCGTCACAGTGCGAGGGAATCCCTGCCCTGCCGGCGCCGCCGACCGTGCCGGCCGAGACGCGGTACCTCGACCTCCAGCGCCTGCTCGAACGGACCACCGCGTCCGTTCATCACGGCGGCGACATGGCCTTCTACTCCCCAACGACGGACCGGATCCAGATGCCCCATCTCGCGGCCTTCATCACCGAAGAAGCGTACTGGGGCACGATGCTGCACGAGCTCACGCACTGGACCGGACACAGCACCCGCCTCGACCGCGACGTGCGTCACCGCTTCGGCACCCTCGGCTACGCCGCCGAGGAGCTCGTCGCGGAGCTCGGATCGGCCTACTTGTGCGCCGCTCTCGGCGTCCTTGGGGAGCTTCGGCATCCGGAGTACCTCGCGAACTGGCTCGCCGCCTTCAAGGGTGACAAGCGAGCACTGTTCCGAGCGTCCTCCTTCGCGCAGCGAGCGGCGGACTTCGTGCTCGCCCATCGCGACCAGGCAGCCATCGACCTCGCCAACCACGCCGACGAAGACGCCACCTAGGCGTCTTCGTCCCTCCCAGGTTCTTGACTCGGTTCTTCGCCTCGTTGCAGCTCGCCTTTCCGCAGCATCCCGCCCTCCGCGGGCGCCATCCCTGCCGTTCGTATTGCTCTCCACTACGCATCCGTCTAGGGTTCTCGAAGCCGCCGCACCGTCGCCCAGAGGATGCCGACTCATTCCACCATTGCGATCGCCGACCGCCTTCGAGCTTCTCGAAAGGCCCGCGCACTCTCCCAGTCGGCGCTCGCCAAGCTGGCGGACCTGCAGCCCTCCGCCGTTTCGCACTTCGAAACCGGACGCCGTCTTCCATCCGTCGACAACCTGCGCCTGCTCGCCGATGCCCTCTGCGTGAGCGCCGACTACCTGCTCGGCCGAAGCCGCAAGCCAACCGCCGCCGGGCCCGCTGCCGACGCCGTCCTTCAGCAGCTGACGGAGTTGAGCGCGGCCGACCAAGCGCGCGTCACCGACATCATCAAAGCCCTCGCCACCAGCCGTCGCAGGGCACGCGGGAAGAACGTCCGCTCGAGCCGTCCCGCCTACAAGTCGGCTACGGAGAAGGGCACGCCATGAAGCTTCTGCGCAACACCGGCACCGAACGCGTCGTCGACCTCGTCCGACCCTGGCTGCGGAAGGGTGCTCAGGTCGACCTCGTGACGCCGACTTTCTCGCTCTTCGCCTTTGGCGAACTCCTCGACGACCTCGGCCAGCTCGCCAAGGCGCGCCTCGTGCTGCCGCCGCCAGGTGAGGACATGGCGCTTCTCGGTTCGCCGGCAGACCGCGCGGCTCGCAACCGACTTCAGACTCGCTGGCTCGCCAGGCGCTGCGCCACCTGGATCGAACAGAAGGTCGACCTGCGCTCAGCCCAGAGCAAGGTGCCGCAAGGCGCCATCGTCGTGCGCAACCAGACCGCCGACCCAGAGCAGGTCGTCCTCGGCTCCTTCTCGTTCAGCACCGACGGCCTAGGCATCACCCCCGGCAACCCGCTCAGCCTGATCCAGGCTTCCGAGACCCCCGAAGAGAGTCGCCTGTTGTGCGCTTGGTTCGATGCCCAGTGGACCGGCCTCCAACAAGACCAAGCAGGTCGCCAGCAACTCATCCGGCAACTGCAGTCGCTCGCGGCACACCGCGACCCATTCACCGTCTACACGCTGATCTTGCACCACCTGTTCGCCGGCCGCGGCGAAGACATGGACGAGGACCGCATCGTCAAGTCTGCCACAGGCATCCGGAACACCGTGGTCTGGAAGAAGCTCTTCAAGTTCCAGCGCGACGGCGTCGTCGGCGCCATCGACAAGCTCGCGCGGTTCGGCGGTTGCATCATCGCCGACAGCGTCGGCCTCGGTAAGACCTTCGAGGCCCTCGCCATCATCAAGTACCACGAGCTGCGCAACGATCGCGTGCTCGTGTTGTGCCCCAAGCGACTGCGCGACAACTGGACGCTCTACAAGGCCAACGACCGCCGCAACGTCCTCGCTGCCGACCGCTTCAACTACGACGTCCTCAACCACACCGACCTCTCGCGCGACGCCGGCCTGTCTGGCGACCTCGACCTCTCGCACGTCAACTGGGGCAACTACGACCTCGTCGTCATCGACGAGTCGCACAACTTCCGGAACAAGCGGACGCCACGCCAAGGTGGCGAGACCCGCTACGACCGCCTGATGCGGCGAATCATCAAGGAAGGCGTGAAGACGCGCGTCCTGATGCTCTCCGCGACGCCGGTGAACAACCGCCTCGCCGACCTGCGCAACCAGATCGCGTTCGCAACCGAGGGCGACGACACCGCCCTCCTCGAGCACGGCATCACCAGCATCGACGGCACGACTCGGCTCGCGCAGAAGCAGTTCAACCGCTGGCTCGACCTCGACGAGGCCGAACGATCCCCGTCTCGCCTGATCGAGATGCTGGGCTTCGACTACTTCACACTCCTCGACCTGCTGACCATCGCTCGCTCCCGCCGCCACATCGAGAAGTACTACGGCACCAGCGAGACCGGTCGTTTTCCCGAGCGCCTGAAGCCCATCAACATCAAGCGCGACGTCGACAGCGCCGGCGCCTTCAGTTCCATCCGCGACATCAACCTTGAGATCCGACGCCTCAACCTCGCCGCGTACGCCCCGCTGCGCTACGTGCTGCCGCACAAGCAGGAGGCCTACGACAAGAAGTACAGCACCGAGGTTCGTGGCGGCGAGGGCTTCTTCCGTCAGGTCGATCGCGAAGAGAGCCTGATCCACCTGCTCCGCGTCAACGTGCTCAAGCGCATGGAGAGTGCCGTCACGTCCTTCGCGCTCACCGTCCGTCGACAGCTTCGTGACGTCGAGGCCATTCTCGCTCGCATCGAGTCACGCGGCGAAGACGTCGAGGAGATCGACATCGAGGACGTCGACCTCGACGACCCGGCTTTCGAGAGCCTCCTCGTCGGCCGCAAGGTCAAGGTGCTGCTGAAGGACGTCGACCTGGTCCGTTGGAAGCAAGACTTGCTCGAGGACCGCAACCGCCTCGCGACGCTCCACGCCGCCGCACAGCAAGTGACCGCTGCCCGCGACGCCAAGCTTCACGCGCTGCGCGAGATGATCGAGCACAAGGTCAAGAACCCGATCAACCCGGGCAACCGCAAGGTGATCGTCTTCACGGCATTCGCCGACACCGCCAACTACCTGTACGGCGAGCTCGCTGGCTGGGCGAAGCAACAGCTCGGCCTCGACTGCGCACTGGTCACCGGCTCGGGCGCGAACCAGTCCACGCTCCCTGGTCTTCGCAAGGACCTGGCCTCGATACTCACGGCGTTCGCGCCGCGCGCGAAGGAACGGCCGGACGACCTCGCCGGCGACGGCGAACTCGACCTCTTGATCGCGACGGACTGCATCTCCGAGGGCCAGAACCTGCAAGACTGCGACTGGCTCATCAACTACGACATCCACTGGAACCCGGTCCGCATCATCCAGCGGTTCGGCCGCATCGACCGCATCGGTTCCCCAAACGCCAAGATCCAGCTCGCCAACTTCTGGCCGAACATGGAGCTCGAGGAGTACATCAACCTCGAGCAGCGCGTGAGCGGCCGCATGGTGCTCCTCGACATCTCGGCGACCGGTGAGGAGAACCTGATCGAGCAAGACTCGGGGAACCAGATGAACGACCTTGAGTACCGGCGCAAGCAGCTCCTCAAGCTCCAGGACGCCGTCATCGACCTCGAGGACCTGTCGACAGGCGTTTCGATCGCTGACCTGACGCTGACCGACTTCCGGATCGACCTGGCGCAGCACCTCAAAGCTCACCCAGGCCTCCTTGAGTCGCTGCCGCTCGGTTCGTGCGCCGTAACCACGTCCGCCGAAGCCGACGTTCCTCCCGGCATCATCTTCTGCTTGCGCGCCGAAGGGACCGGCAAGCGCGTGCTCGACCAGGGTTACCCACTGGCGCCGCACTACCTGGTGCACGTCGGCGACGACGGCTCGGTGCTGCTGCCCTACACCCAGGCCAAGCAGATCCTCGACCGATTGAAGCGCCTGAGCATCGGACGAGACCTGCCGGACGCCGCAGCGTGCGCAGTCTTCGACGAGCAGACTCGCCACGGCGAGGACATGCGAACGGCTCAACGCCAACTCGCTTCGGCCGTAGCCTCCCTCGTCGGCAAGAACGAAGAGCGCGCTGTCGCGAGCCTCTTCACACCCGGCGGCACGCACGCCCTGCAAGGCGAGTTCGCCGGCAGCAACGACTTCGAGGTGGTTGCCTTCCTGGTCGTTCTCCCGGGAGATGCTGCGTGAGGGCATCGGATGTGGTCGATGCCCTCGGCCTCCCGGCCAACGCCCGTGTCGATCTCCGCGTCCCGAAGACGCTGCTGGTCGAGAACGGCGCGCCAACGCCAAGCGACAAGCGCCAGATCCAGGACAACATCGAAGAGCTTCGCTGGGTCGCTGCGTTGAAGCCGACGACCGTCGGCATCCCCGCCTTCAGCGATGCTTCTCGCGACTACGCCGAGGTCGCCGTCCTGACACTCCTGCTGCGCGGTGACGCCAAGCGCTCACGCCTCGGCGAGCTCGTCCATCGCGCGATCCCCTACCCGGTCTTCCTCATCCTCGAACACGGTCCAGAACTCTCCGTCAGCCTCGCTCACAAGCGGCGATCCGAGGGCAAGGCGGACGCCGTCGTGCTCGATGGGAAGGTCATCGACGCGACGCTCTCGCCCACCACAGAAGCCATCGAGCACTGCCTTCGTGCTCTGCCACTAGCGAACCAGCCGCGCACATCCCTCCACGCGCTCTACCAAGCCTGGCTCGACGTGCTCCTCGCACTCCAAGCCGCACAGCGCACCGGAGCGTTCTCGCCGGCGGCGTCGCCGGCCCAGGCCGCGGCCCGTGCTGTGGCTCTCGAAGAGTGCTCCCGTCTCGAAGTGGCGATCGCTACCCTTCGAGCCGCCGCGTCACGGGAGAAGCAAGTCCCCCGCCAAGTCCAGCTCAACCTCGAACTCCGCCGGCTGCTCGACACACTGGCGGCTGCACGCACTCGGCTCTGAACACCATGAAGCAGATTAAGCCCAACGACCCGGAGACCCGCTCCGCTGACCTGGTTCAGGAGAACCTCGACCGGCTGAAGGCCCTGTTCCCGGATGCCTTCGTTGAGGGCAAGGTGGACTTCGAGGCCCTGAAGCAGCTCCTCGGTGGCGCGGTGGAGACCGGCGACGAGAAGTACGGGCTGAACTGGCACGGAAAACGAATGGCTCGCCAACTGGCCCTTACTCCGAGCAACGGGACGCTCCGGCCCTGCCCAGAGGAGAGCATTGACTGGGACACGACCCGGAACCTCTTTCTTGAAGGCGACAATCTTGAAGTGCTCAAGCTTCTTCAGAAGCCCTACGCCAGCTCTGTATCCCTGATATACATCGACCCGCCTTACAATACAGGCGGCGACTTCGTCTATCATGATAGTTTTCATGCCAGTATCGCTAACTACATCCGACAGACTCAGCAAGCCGATGCAGAAGGCAAGCGTCTCACATCGAATACGGAGGCATCCGGTCGCTTCCACACCAATTGGCTGAACATGATGTATCCACGCCTCCGAGTCGCGAAGACCCTACTGCGACCAGACGGCTTCTTGCTTGTTTCGATAAGCGACGTTGAGCTTCCCCGCCTTCGATTGCTCTGCGACGAGATATTCGGCGAGGAATCCTTTGTGGCTCTCTTGATTTGGCAAAAGGGTCGGGAGGGCGGCAACGATAACGCCGGCTTCGGTCAGCATCATGAGTATGTCGCCTGTTATGCTGCGAACCCTTCGCTGGCGACTCGACGTATCGCTCTAGACGCCAAGGATACGTCGCGCCATATGACAGCGCTTCCGGAAGCGAACCTGGTCGTCGACGGCGAGACGGTTTATCGTGACGGGGATGAATTCCAACTCATCAATCTGAGCAAGCAGAAAGACTATCGCGTGCGCATCCCCCTCAAAGACGGCTCCGTGCTGGAGTGGGACTCTTACTGTCCCCAGTCCACGATCGACGGCTACATCCGAGTCGGCAAGGTCTTCGTTGGCGAACGCCGCGTACCATACATCAAGTCGTTCTTGGCGGATGAGCAAGCCGGAACCAAGCCCAGCACGCTCATTGAGCAGAAGTACGGCACGACCAAGGCTGGTGGCATAGCGATACGGGATCTGTTCGGATCCAAGGATGTGTTCTCATACCCTAAGCCTCCCCAGTTGATGGCGCGCCTTGTTTCTTTGCTTGCCACCCCGACACAAACATCGTCGGAGGCCCCGATCGTCATGGACTTCTTCGCCGGCTCTGGAACGACAGCACACGGGCTGTGGGAGCAGTGTGCGTCTGATTCCGTGCAGCGCAGGTTTATTCTTGTGCAACTTCCGGAACCATTGAATCCTGAAGAGCGAGACCACGCCGCTGCTGTCGCTGCCTGCCGCGAGCTGGGGCGACCTACGAACATTGCTGAACTGACCAAGGAAAGGTTGCGACGCGCGTCGAAAGCGATCAAGGCCGCGAACCCGCTATTTGCGGGCGACCTGGGTTTCAAGGTCTTCAAGCTGGACACTTCAAATCTGAGGGCGTGGAACCCGCGGCCCGAGAACATCGGGCAGGCACTTCTTGAGTCCCTCGACCACCTGGAGCCAGGCCGAACGGAGTCCGACGTGCTCCATGAACTTCTGCTGAAGCTCAACGTCGACCTTTCGACACCCATTATATCGCGGATTATCGGGGGCAAGCAGGCGCACTCAATCGGCGCCGGGACGATCCTCGCGTGCCTCGCCACTAGCATCAGCGTACATGAGGTCGAAACTATCGCCATGGGATTGTCGACATGGCATTCAGAGCTCAGTCCAGCCACGCCAACAACCGTGGTATTCCGAGACAGTGCCTTCGACAACGACGTTGCCAAGAGCAACCTCGTCGCGATCCTACAGCAGCACGGTCTCACCAACGTCCGCAGCCTGTAGGCAACTCGATGAAGCTCCACTTCGAGCCCGACCTTGACTACCAGCTCCAGGCTGTCGAAGCGGTCTGCAACCTCTTCCGTGGTCAGGAGGTCTGCAAGACCGAGTTCACCGTCACGAAGAGCACGGCTGACGGTGCCTACCTCCCCACCATGGAGACCGACCTGGGCATCGGTAACCGACTGACTCTGCTCGACGACGAGATCCTGAAGAACCTAAACGATGGCCAGCTCAACCAAGGCCTCAAGCTGTCCGCATCCCTGGCGTCCGGCGACTTCACCGTCGAGATGGAGACGGGCACCGGAAAGACCTACGTCTACCTACGTACCATCTTCGAGCTGAACAAGCGCTTCGGCTTCACTAAGTTCGTGATCGTCGTTCCCTCCGTCGCGATCAAGGAGGGCGTCTACAAGACCCTGCAGATCACGGAGGACCACTTCCGCAGCCTCTACGCCGGCGTCCCCTTCACCAAAGACAACAACTACTTCCTCTACGACTCCTCGAAGCTCGGCCAGGTCCGCAACTTCGCCACGAGCCCGCACATCCAGGTGATGGTGGTCACCGTTGGCGCCATCAACAAGAAGGACGTCAACAACCTCTACAAGGAGAACGAGAAGCTCCAGGACGCGAAGCCCATCGACCTGATCAAGGCTACCCGACCCATCGTCATCGTCGACGAGCCCCAGAGCGTGGACGGTGGTCTCGAAGGGCGAGGCAAAGAAGCACTGGGGGCGATGAACCCGCTCTGCACGCTGCGCTACTCGGCGACGCACATCGACAAGCACCACATGGTCTTCCGGCTCGACGCCGTCGATGCCTACGAGCGCAAGCTCGTGAAGCAGATCGAGGTGGCCTCGGCAACCATCGAGGACGCACACAACAAGCCGTACGTCCGGCTGATCTCGGTCGCCAACAGGCGCGGCGCCATCAGCGCGAAGGTCGAGCTCGACGTCGAGACCGCAACCGGCGTGCAACGCAGGGAAGTCACCGTTCAAGATGGTGACGACCTTGAGCAGACAACGAAGCGGCCGGTCTACCGGGACTGCCGCATCGGCGAGATCCAGACCAAGAAGGGAAGTGAGTTCCTCGAGCTCCGCGTGCCTGGCGGCGAGGCGTTCCTCAAGCAGGGTGAGCCCTGGGGCGCAGTCGACCCTCTGGCCATCCAGCGCCAGATGATCCGCCGCACCATCAAGGAACACCTCGACAAGGAGATGCGGCTGCGCCCACTCGGCATCAAGGTGCTCTCCCTGTTCTTCATCGACGCCGTCGACCGCTACCGCAGCTACGACGCTGACGGGAAACCGGTAAGGGGCATCTACGCGACAATCTTCGAGGAGGAGTACCGGCGGGCAGCACGGCTCCCCGACTACCAGACGTTGTTCCGCGAGGTCGACCTCACCCGCGCCGCGGAGGAAGTTCACGACGGCTACTTCTCGATCGACAAGAAGGGCGGTTGGACCGACACCAACGAGAGCAACCAGTCGAGCCGCGACAACGCCGAGCGGGCCTACAACCTGATCATGAAGGAGAAGGAGAAGCTGCTGAGCTTCGAGAGCCCCCTCAAGTTCATATTCTCTCACTCAGCGCTCCGGGAGGGCTGGGACAACCCGAACGTCTTCCAGATTTGCGCCCTGCGCGACATCCAGACCGAGCGCGAACGCCGGCAAACCATCGGTCGCGGCCTTCGCCTCTGCGTCAACCAGCAGGGGGAGCGCCTGCGTGGTTTCGAGGTCAACACGCTCACCGTGATCGCGACGGAGAACTACGAGCAGTTCGCCGAGAACCTGCAGAAGGAGATCGAAGAAGACACTGGCATCCGCTTCGGCATCGTTGAGGAACACCAGTTCGCCGGCATCTCGGTCCGCGGCAAAGACGGTAACGTCCAACCGCTCGGACTCGAGAACTCGAAGACGCTTTGGGGCCATCTCAAGGCCGAGGGCCACATCGACGCGAAGGGTCGCGTGCAGGACTCTCTGCGCACCGCCATCAAGGATGGCACGCTAACGGTGCCAGACCAGTTCGTGGCCCAGCTCGGCCAGATCACCGACGTTCTCAGGAAGCTGGCTGGCCGACTCGAGATCAAGAACGCTGACGAACGACGCCCAGTCCGTCCGCGGCAAGCGGTCCTCCACAGCCCAGAGTTCAAGGCCCTCTGGGACCGCATCAAGCACAAGACCACCTACCGCGTCCACTTCGACAACGAGAAGCTCCTCGCAAGCTGCATCCGCGCCGTCCAGGACGCCCCTGCCATTCCGAAGACCCGGCTTCAGTGGCGGAAGGCCGACATCGCGATCGGCAAGGCCGGCGTCGAGGCCTCCGAGCGCGAAGGCGCCCAGACGGTGACCATCGAGGAGGCTGACATCGAGTTGCCCGACGTCCTCACCGAGCTGCAGGACCGCACGCAGCTCACCCGCCGGAGCATCGCCCGCATCCTCACCGAGAGCGGGCGCCTCGACGACTTCCAGCGCAACCCGCAGCAGTTCATCGAACTGGTTGGCCACGCGATCAACCAGTGCAAGCGCAAGGCTCTCGTCGACGGCATCAAGTACCAGCGGCTTGGCGACGAGCACTACTACGCGCAGGAGCTGTTCGAGAAGGAAGAGCTGACCGGCTACCTGAAGAACATGCTGCTCGACACCAAGAAGTCGGTCTACGAGCACGTCGTCTACGACCTGGGCACCGAGGCCGCGTTCGCCGACCAGCTCGAGAAGAACTCGGCGATCAAGGTCTACGCGAAGCTGCCTGGGTGGTTTCACGTTCCCACGCCGCTCGGGAGCTACAACCCCGACTGGGCCATCCTCATCGACACCGAAGAAGGCGAACGCCTCTACTTCGTCGTCGAAACCAAGAGCGAGCTGTTCCTCGAAGGCCTCCGCGACCAGGAACGCCTCAAGATCGAGTGCGGCAAGGTGCACTTCGGCGCGCTCCACGTCCGCGAAGCTCCGGCACGGTATGTCGTCGCACGCACCGTCGATGACGTTCTGAACTCCTGCAGCAAGCCCTGACCGCGGCGGGTCATTCCCCGGCAAACGTCAGCTTGCCCTTGTGCTTTCGGTAGCAGTCGTAGCAAGCAGGACGGCTCAAGCTCGACTTGTTGGCGACGCCACAGACGTGGCAGTGCTTCTCTTCCTGCTTCTCATCCCGCTTGGTCTTCCAGCTCGTGTAGCACTCCTTGCAGTACGGATGTGTCGGGTCGAGCGGTAGCGACTTCCTGCAGCCGATGCAGAACCCCGTTGCGTCCTTCGCATCCGAGCGAGGAGACGCCTTCTCGCCCCGCTCTCGCTTGCTGTCGGTTGCCAATTCCTCCGCCGGCACTCGTTCCACTGAGACCCGGATTTCTTCGCTGATGCGGATCAATCGCTGCACCTCGGTCCATATTGCCCCGTAGAGATCGGGCTCCTTCTCCCGCTCCACGAGGATCCCCATCTCGTTGTTGTTGGCCTGGGAGAACTCGTAGAGGTTCATCGACGTGATGAGTGCAGCCTTCTCGTTCACGTAGCACTTCGCGTGCAGGTTCTTGCAGAAGCTCGTCCTGATCCCAGGCTTGCTCCGAAGCCATCCCATCTCGTCCGGTGCCAAGTCGGTCTTCCCGTAGACAACACGGATGTCGATCTTCAGCCGTTCACGGTCGTCGAGGAACTCACGGATGCGCTCGTTCGTGCGCAGATACGGACTGATGATCACCAGGCGTTCCGTCGCCCCCTTGATGATCTGTTCGAGATGGTAGGAGCCTCCGGTCGTGTCCAAGAACGTGGCCATGCTTTTCCTCGGCGTGATGCTCGTAGGAGTATGCGCGCCCCCTCTGCCCGTCGCTACCGTCCATGTTCGCGGGCACGGGAGCACGAGCCTTCCGATCCACGCGCTGGATAGCCCATCGAATCCTGGCTACGTCGTACCGATGCACGGCTCGAAACCGCAGCAGAGGGAGCCAGGCCGACCGGAACACTTCGTTCAGGAACCGATCCCGTCGCCGGCGGGCAAGAAGCCGGTGGCTCCGATCATCGAGCTCGACCCCCGCCACGACCAAACCTGACCGCGGCCGCACCAGCACGAAATCGACGTGCATCTTGGCTAGGCGCTCCCCCAGGCCAGTGGCCCATTCTTCATCCGAGCAGGTGACGACGTCCCCCACCCGCACCTTCATGAGCACGGATAAGTCCTCGCCGACTGCCTCACGCAGGGCTTGGTAGAAGCGGAACTCCCCATCCGTCAGCAGCCGCCCGCCATTCCTCGCGAAGTAGCGCACTCCGCGTTCCCATCGTTCGCGTCGTTGTTCCATCTTCTCTCCTCTCTGTTGTGACTCCTGGTCCCTCTTCCACGAACGGGCGCACGATTCGCCGCCGCAGCCGCAGAACAGCAACGTCCAGCCGTTCCAGGCCAACTCTCGAGCGCACCTCGTTCACCGCCCGGAGCATGGCGAGAAACTGCCTGCGGACCGGGGCGTAGGGCTCGAAGGGCAGCTTCGCGAAGGCCAACGCAAGCTCGCCCTCGGAGCGACGCACAGCTTGTTCGAGCAGGAACGCCCGAAGCGTGCGGTAGCGGTCGGGGTGGATGCGCACCGACACGTGCCACTTGCGGTCGACCCCGCGGTGGTAGCCGATCGAATAGCCACTGAACGTGATCGGTTGTTCCCGGATGTGCCGGACCTGTGCGGGACTGTGTTCGTCGTAGAACGGATGCGCACCACGGGGCCCGGTAGCCAGCAGCACGAAGAAGCGCCGGAACCTCAGGTACTGCACGTTCGCGTGGCCGGCCCGCTTCCGACGTGCCCGTTGAAAGCGCGACAGCTCGGGGCCGTAGCGCTCGAGCATCGCGGCGTCTACTGCGCGTGGATCCTTGCGCTCGGGGATCTCCCCGACCACGTAGTAGTGGTAGCCGTTGGACAAGTAGCTGCAGGCAAGCTGCTGCACGAAGCCAGCGGCACTCGCCGCCTCACACCGGTACACCATCGTTCCTCCCATCGTTGTTTCTCCGCTCGCGCACGAGCGGACAAAGTGCGGAGCGTTCTTGTTCGGGCACGCTCCAAGCCGCAAAGCCTTCTGCCTCGCGGCCATCGCACAACCTCTTCAATCACCTCCTTTCGAAACCCCTGCGCCCCACATTCCTGATCGCGCGCCCATAGGGTGCACCAATCCATACATGTTGCGCAGAACCTCTCGCGACGGCCGCTGGATAAACCCCAAGCGTCCGTCGCCATTCTGTCGCCGAAAGGGGCACGCGCTCCCGCGCATGAACACCCCCTTCAGCCACAGCCGTGCTTCCCAGTAACCGTCACCTCGAGTGACTATCTGCTCGTCGCTGCTTTCGTCGTCGTTGACACCCATCGGCGCTACCGATGAGCACGAACACGGGTCCTGACTGCCTTGCCAGGATGGAGAGCACGAACACTCCATCGCGATCCTTCGACCGCGCCACCGCTCGGACTCCCGTCCGACTTCCTACTTGCAGCCCGCTCCCGAACTCGCGCGCTTGAAGCACCTGGCTTCACGTACCAGGCACCGGAGAACCACTCCGGAAGCGCGAGTCCTTCCCCGATTAGTGAAGTGCATCGAGACATGGGTCACGTCGCTAGCGAGGTTTCACCTCGCGGCACGCATCCGTGTTGCGTGCCTCCCGGCCTGCAACACTCACCCCGAGGCCGAAGCCTGCGGGCTTTCAGGCAGCAGAATGCAGAAGCTCTGCCTTACTGACCGGATGGGTGCGTTCACGGTTCGGCACCGTCTCCCTTGTCTCTCACCAGCAAGCCCTTGCGGGCCTTTCGTGGTTGAACTTTTCACCGCCAGCGGACTTGCCACTGGTCGCCGGGATGCTGGTCCCGGATGGTCTTCGTCGCCGAAGCCATGCTCCCCACGCTGGCTCGCGTTGAACGAACCGGTGCTGCCTTGCAGCCACACCGGATCGAACCCCACGGGTGGATTCAGCAGAGCACTCGTCATCCCCATGTGCGCAGTCCACGTTCATCACGACGGACGAACATTGCATGCCAGAGGCTGAGCCTCGAGCAGGGCACACAGCGATCAAGTGTCGTCTCTACTTCACCGACTTTGCTCTTCACGGCCGCGCGGAGTTGCACCGCACGGTCTGTCTCGGTCGTCCCGCCACCGCCTGCGGAACGTCATGGGATAGAGTGAGCGGATTGACGTCCAAGAACTCGGGGGAGGGCAACGTGCCCACCGGAACCGACCCGAGAGCGCGAATGCCTCCTTGTCCAAGAACACGAATGGACGTGTTAGTCGCTCAAGCCTCCCTCGCACTGGACGAGCACGTCTCCGTGCATCCAGCGCTACGAGCCAGCACCATGGCAGCGGTGAACTCTGCCCCCTTAGCCCGATAGCGAATCGGGTTTGCCAGGTAGTGCTGCGCCACTTCGAGGCAACGCCAGGCCGTGTTTCCAGGTCTGGCGACCACAGGCTCTACGCCTGCACTGCGGTGATAGCACACTTCGCGCCCACTTGTAAAACAGCGTTCTAACCAGGCGAGGTTGTTCGAGAAGTCAGGCTCCATTCCGGGCCCCTTGCAGAAGACTCTCGAGCAGGCTCGACACGGACTGCGGCTCGCGAACGACCGGCACTCCCCCATGCAGCTCGGCAACCGCCGCCTGCCAACGGGTATGCGTCCACTCCGGTCGGCGCCGCTGCAATTCGCCGAACGGATCGCCGTGGAAACCACAGCGCCGAAGGTCGAGCTGCAGGAGCCGCACGAACTTCGCATCATCGCTCAGTGGTGCGCGAGCCGGTCGTTGCGCTTCGCTCCGCGGCGCTCGCGGGGCGATCGCCTGCACAAGCCGCCGCCGAGCCAGGTCCTCATCGTCCTGCGTGATGAAGTGCCAGCGTTGATGCTCGAGCAACGAACGGAACAAGCCCGGGCGGTTGCGAGTGCCGTAGCGCCTGGCGTGTTCGAGCAACCCGAAGAACCGCAGTCGGCCTGCTTCGCTGTCGTCGACGAGCTCACGGCCGATGGCGTCACGGTAGAGCTCGAAGGAACGATGGTCCTCGGACAGGTCCTCTTCGCGGATGTCGCGGATGCACGGCTCCGGGATTGGATCCGCCTTCTTGAAAGAACCAGAAGCCGGCCCGCAAAGGGCGGGGTTCTGGTTGTTCTGGATCTCCGAAGGAGGGTTGTTGTCTGATTCAACGGGTGGCAACTCGGTTGTCGAATCGGCCGACACGGGTGGCAACTCGGTGCCCTCGTTCCAGTCCAGATTCCAGACACACACCTTCCCCCACTTCCGTTCGAAGACTCGTTCCCGGGAACTCCCCTCCCCCACCGGAACAAGTAGTCCGATGTCGAGCAGGTGTTGTCGTGCACGCTTGACCCCTCGGAGGTCAACCGAGAACACCTCGCCGACCCAGGAAGCCTTGCACCGGCCCCGGGACAGCACCTCCCCGCTCTTGAAGTAGAGCAGGCGCATGGCCTCCCCGAGCACCGTGGCCAGGAGCACACGCTTGGAACAGCCAGCCAGGTAGCGGAGCACCCGTCGTGGTAGCGGGACGCGACGCGCGTGGTTCGCGACTGCTTCGAGCAAGCTCCAGAAGGGCGCCAGGTCTTCGACAGCGAGTTGCTCGGGCGAGGTCGGGAAGCAAATGCGACCCGACTCGAAGGAGACCAGATGCAGGCGCCGCAGCTTCCGTAGGTCGCTTCGAAGGTGTCGCCCTCCCACGCCGCCGACCAGCTTTTGCAGCTCCTCGAGCCGGAAGCGCGGCCGACGCCCTTCCGCCATGTGGCTGCGACGCGCTGCGACCTCCCACAGGGCGAACCACGTGCGCAGCGCGCGAAGGGGCATCGCCCCGCTGCGGTAACACCACCAGGCAGCGACGAGCTGCCACACAGCCGGCAGCACGAAGCCACCTGGCAACACCTTCCGGCCATCGACCGGCGCAATCTGAGACATGTTCCCTCCAGCTCAAGCCGGAGGGCTCGCCGACATCAGGCAAGACTATCCCTGGGCGACGACACTCGGATGCTTGACCGGAGGCCCGAAGGAAGCTACCTTCAGGGGAACGTTAGTCCGGTGGCCAGCATTCACATGTTGCCGCCTGCAAGACCCAGCCCGGCAAGGTTGGGTCTTTGCGTTTCTGGGGTCGTATCGCTGCTCTGTTCGAGCCCTCCGAGTTTCTAAACCACCCGCCGGCAGCCCAGGTCTGACCTCCTGAAGCCACTCAGCACAAACCGCGCACCGAGGATGCCTCGGATGCACAGACTGAGATGATCTTCAACCACTGTCGCGATGCGCCCGCAAGATCAAAACGGCACCACGCAATACCGGTATGCCGGCACACCGGGACAATGCGTTGCCTGTATGCCGGCACACCGGACGGGGCTCTGGCCTGGCGTGGGCCGCAGTGTCGCGGCACGCCGGTATGCCGGCGGTCCGGGACACCGGCATACCGGGTGCCGGTGTCCCGGAGAAGCCGGATCCTCCTGAGAGAAGTGGGCCCCACCACTCGGCGCGGAGTTCAAATGCATGCCGGTATGCCGGTATAACAGTTAGCCGGTATACCGGGCACTCGGAAAGACTGGTTTGATGTGCCGGTATGCCGGCATGCCGGATCGCCAATCATCCGGTATGCCGGCACACAGAAGTCGATCCTGTGGATTGTAAAATCTCGGGGTCGCCACGCCAGAGGCCGATTGTAGGGCCGTGGCGGCCCCGCCAAGCCGCGATCTCGGCATCCGCCTACCTCCGGAGGGTGCCGCTTCCCAGAGCCCCGCTTCGACCGGGAGCTCCGGTGCCCTTGCATGTCCGGACCAACGTCAGTTGGCGGCGTCTTTCGGTTGTCCACCGGCATCCCGGTGTGCCGGCAGCGCGACCGCCCTGGCTCTGAAGTGCCGGTATACCGGTGCACCATGCGGAAGCCGGGGCGGCGGGAGTGCCGGTGTCCCGGCATACTTGGGTCGTGACAGAGCCGGCATGCCGGCACACCGGCGGGTCCACGATTCCCTCTTGCCTCGGTTGCCGGTGTCCCGGTATACCGGTCTCAGGCGCGGTTACTTTTCGTTCTCTTTCAAGGGAGGGCTACACCATGCGGCTACCGTCCGCACAGACCATCGTTCTTGCCAACCAGAAGGGTGGTTGCGGCAAGTCCACGACGGCGGTGAACCTAGCGGCTGGCCTCGCGAAGGCCGGATACCAGGTTTGCCTCGTCGATCTCGACCCCCAGTGCAACAGCACAACCAGCTTCGGCATCGACCCGGAGGAGCTCCACTCCCACGGGCGTCCGACGATTCTTGATGCCTACGTCAAGAGCGCGCCGGCGTCGGCCATCGAAGTCGACTTCGGCGAGCGATTCGCCGGCAACCTGACTCTGATCCCCGGCCATCGGTCCTTGGACCAGGCGGAGGCGAGCCTCGAAGCGAAGCTCAAGAGCCGTTCGGTCGAGGAGGGGTTGTCGCCGCTTGAAGAGGACGACGTGCGGAACGAGTCGCGGATGCGGCTCCGCAAGTCGCTGGCAACGCTCACCGACAAGCGCGACTTCATCCTGATCGACACGCCGCCGCGACTCGGATTCGAACTCACCACCGCCCTACTCGCGGCCGACTGGTACCTCATCCCGGTGTTCGCTTCCCGCTACGACACCGATGGTGTGACCAGGCTCACGCAGACGGTCAAGAAGATCCGGGCGCGCGTGAACCCTGCGCTGCAGCTCCTCGGACTCGTCCTCGGGAGCTACGAAGCAGCGACCACTCTGCACAAGCAGATCCGCGAGACTCTGCGCGCCAAGTTCAAGGAGCACTTCTTCGAGACCGCGATCCATCGCAGCGTGAAGCACGGTGAGGCGACCTTTGAGAAGAAGACGATCTTCGAGCACGCACCGGGCCACCAGACCGCCAACCAGTTCGAGGAGTTCACCGCCGAGGTGCTCGCCCGAGTCACCAAGGCCCTGAAACTCGAGACCTCGGCCCCTGAGCCGGTCCGAGTGCCCGCGGCCAGCAACCAGGAACAGGGTGCGGTCGAGACGGTAGGGGAGGTGAGCAATGGCTAAGAAGCCAGGCCTCCAGAGCGAGTTCCAACTCGAGGTCGACGAAGGGGCCTTCGGCCAGCCGGCACACGTGCCCGACTACCTGGACCGCGCTTTTCGCCCTACTGCCCCCGTCCCATCGCCGGCAGCAACCCCGACGCAACCCGCAAAACCCAAGGTGGAGTCGCGTACGGCGCAGCCGCTTCCGGAGCCACCGCGGGCGGACCGTCGCGAAGAAGCGGTGGCAGCCGTGGAACGGCCAGACCGACGCGAACTGCCACCAGAGCTCGAGCGTCCACGCCCACGACTCGAGTCACCTCGACGGGCACCGCCTCCGGCGCAGCGGCGCGCCGAGCGCCGCGAGCTCAGTATCGATGCCGAAACTTCGCGGATGATCGACCGCATCGTCTCCGACCTGCAGGAGAAGACTCCGCAGAAGGACGTGACGGCGTCCGAGTTCGCTCGCGCCATCATCCAGCTCGCGGATGAGTCGAGGCATCACCAGGACTTCACGCACGTGAATCGCCGCGGGCAGTGGGGGAGCCCAACCGCTCGGGCGTTCATCGCCGACCTCAAGAAGGCGTTCCTGCGCGCCGTCGGCCGTCACTTCATCGAGCACCACCCGCAGGAGGCTCTCGACTTCTACCGTCAGGCCCACGTCGACGAGGCCGAGGACGGTCGTCGCTGAGTCCCGGTGTCCCGGCACACCAAGGTGCGACAGCATGTTCCCGAGTTGTTCCTTCCGGGCGGGGTGGCGGGAGTGGAACATGTTCGGGAACAGCCGGTCGGCGCACCTGATGATGACGGAAGACCACCCCACGCCCAACCTCAGCCCGGCACCGGCCGCCCGGCCGCGCCTGCCGTTCGCGACCATCACCGACATCGCCCGCCTGCCGGCGGGGGAGAGGTGGCTCGTCGATGGCTTCCTCGCCGCGGCCAGCATCACCGTGCTCGCGTCCACTCCCAAGGCCGGCAAGACCTGGGTGGCTTTGGCGCTCGCCGTTGCGGTGGCCTCCGGTACCCCGGCACTCGGGCGGTTCCACGTTTCGTCGCCCGGACCGGTGCTGCTCTTTCCCGCCGAAGACGACCCGCGCGCCATCCGGGAGCGCATCGAGTCGATCTGCCTCGGACAACGTGTCGCCTTCGAAGGGCTTCCCATCCACGTCATCACCGCTGATGCGCTCCGACTCGATGACGCCGCGCACCGTGAACAGCTCGAGGAACTGCTCGAGCACCTGCGACCGAAGTTCCTCGTCCTCGACCCGCTGGTCCGCCTACATGCCGGTGCCGAGAGCTACGTCGGCCACGTGGCTGAGCTCTTCCGCTACCTGCGTGCTCTGCAACGTCGGTTCCAGCTCGCCATCCTGCTCACCCACCACGTCGCGAAGAACCGCTCAAGCACCGCTCAGCCAGGCCAGGCCATGCGCGGGTCTGGCGACATCCATGCCGCCTACGACCATGGTGCCACGTTGCAACGTCAGGAGGATGGGAGCCTGGTCTTGGCGCTCGAGCATCGCTCGGCGCCATCGCCCGAGCCCTTGACGTTCCGCATCCTCTCCAAGCCAGGTGGAGCCACGACGTTCGACCTCTCGGACATCACGCCGGCGAGCGAGGATGATGATGGCCCCAGGGTGCCGACACCGAGGGCTGCTTCCGCGACGTCGCTCCGCGACCGCGTCATCCATTTACTTCGCAGGTCGAGCGAGCCCGTCTCACAGGTTTCGATCCGAAAGGCCCTGCAGGTCCGCAACGAGACCCTGACCACGGTGCTTCGAGACCTGGAGAGTGCTTCCATCGTCGAGAACCTGGGCCGCATGAAGGGGTGGAAGTTGAAGGGCTTCGAGGCGCCGGCGTCGGCCTGACGAGCCCAACAGCACGCCGACTCGCGCCGCTGCCATAACACCCATCGAGGTGATGGTGATGGAAGACGAGCGGCGCATGAGTCCGTGGTTCCCTTTCAGTTCTGAAGAGTTGCAGGTCGTACTCGGCCTCTACGGCTTCGCGGCCACGACTCTCGCGTTCGTTGGTCTGCCCGCAGCGCTGCTGGCCGGGGGCTCCCTGCTCTACGCCGCGGCTGCCTACCTTGCCGGACTACTCGTCCACGCCGGCCGCGCGAACCGCTGCCTGACGCTGCTTCCCGGTGGGGGGCTGGCCGGTGCCGGCTACGTGCGCCACTTCCAAGGAGCACGCCGCTCTCTGTTTCTGATGCACCTCGATGACGACCCGCCAGGCCCAGAGCTGCTGCAGCTCTACCGGCGTCTGCTCGACGCCGGCGTGCAGGTGCGCCGCACGATCTTCCTACGACCTGAAGCGTCGCCCGCAGGCTTCCTGTGGATCGCCGAGTTCGGCAACCACGCCAACCTGCAGCAGCGCCTCGTCATCCCTGCACAACGATCCATGCTGCCCTTCAGCTTCGCGGTCATCGACGAACGCAAGGTCGTCCTTTCGGTGCCGGGCTGGAGCCCCACAGACAACCGACCCTACGCGGACCACATGGTTCTGCGGCACCTTCTCGTCGTCGATGACCCTGCCGTGGCCGCGGCGTTCCTCCGCATGCACGAGGACGCATGGGGGACTGGATACCCGCTCCGCGAAGTGGGTGAGCTCGCCTTGCTGCTTGCGGAGCCGAAGAGGTTGCTTGGCGATGCCGCGTGACCGCGGACGCATGCGCTACTTCTTGGCGTCGAGCTTTTCGGCGGCCGCCATCAGCTTGCTGGGTGTCGTGCCCAGCGCCTGCGCAAGGCGCTGCACCACCTCGATCGTGGGGTTCCGCACCCCGCATTCCACCCCGCTGATGTACGTGCGGTCGAGCCCACTCTCGAAGGCGAACCTCTCCTGGCTGAGCCCGCACCGTTCGCGGAATTGCCGCACGGCTGCACCGAACGCCTTACGGAAGGGGGCGGACTTCTCGGAGACCATGCCTCTCAAGCTCACGGCCTTGTCGACCATGAGTCTACCGACGATGAGTAACAGGCGGGAGGGGATCCACAGGCTAGGGCATGTCGACTATGAGTATCTAGGACTCAGGACCCTAGCCATGCCTATCCCCATCATCTCGGACCCGTCCCCCGCAACGACGGTGCTGCTCCTGCACGCTCCCTACCCCGGCAAGCTGAAGTTCAACGGCATGCCCAGCAGCCTGCTCCACGCCATCGCGCCGTTGGCGCACCGGCTCCTCGCTTCCGGGGCGCTTGACCAACTCGGCATCCTCGACCCGGGCACAGCGGACGACGCCTACCGCAGCACTCTGGCGCACGCCCTCACATCGCCGAATCTGCGGGTCCTCTGCATCTCGAGTTCGACCGCGGCTGGCGACGAACTCGCGCGCGCGATTGATCTTGCCCGTTCGCTTCGTGGCGATGAACTGCTCATCGTTGTCGGCGGGCCGCACGAGGACGACTGCGAACTCAAGACCGCGGAGCGGTTGCCGGGCATCGACTTGTCGATCGCTGGCGACGCCGAGCAAGTCCTCGACTTCGTCCTTCACACGTACTTGATGCGCGATGAAGCGCCGCGCGACTTCGTCGCGACGCTTGCCGTCGACCTGCCGCGTCAACCACTCCGAGGTGGGCGGGTCATCGTGTCTGGTCCAACGTGCGGTTCCATCACCCTGAATCTCCCCCGGCTCTCGCCCAGCGACCTGGCGCCACCGGTCTGGACCAGCAAGCGCGTCTCGTTCTCGGTGTTCCAGGATCGCGAAACACTGCCCATCATGGTCACCCGGGGTTGCCCCTACGGCCGCTGCGCGTTCTGTGCCGAACCGAACCGCGACGCGTTCCTCATGCACAGCGAGTTCGCCTGGGTCCACGAGCTTGCTGCAATACGACCGAACGCCGCCATCTACCTTCAGGACAGCATCCTGCCGGCAGGAGCCACCGTGGAACAACGGTTACTGCCGATGCTCCGCGAACTCGACCGGCCATGGGGATGCCAGGTCTACTTGCCCACCCTCACTAGGGCGTTCTTGCAGAAGCTCGCGAGCAACGGCTGCAGCTACATCTACACCGGACTGGAGGCGGCGGATCCCGCCATCCTGGCCGCCGTTGGCAAGCACAACCTGAGCGAGGACCTCGCGCTCGAGCGCCTTGCGTGGGCCCGAGACTGTGGAGTGCAGGTCGGCGTGTCCTTGATGTTCGGCGTCCTCGGCAGCAGCGGCGAGCTCTTCGAGACCCAGGCCACGATCGCCGCCACCGTGGAGATGGCCGATCGCATCCTCGCGGCCGAGGTGCCTGTCGCCGGCTTCTACCCGAACATCATGACGGTCCTGCCTGGGACTGCGCTGGCTCGCGGCTTGGCCTCACACGGCATTCCTCTCGACTTCTACCGCATGCCGCGGTCACAAGCGTTCCGGGACTTCGAAGACGGGGCTGTTGGCTACAACTTCACGACCCTTCCGCGCCGCGCGGGCACACAGGCGCACAGGGACAGCATCGCGGAAGACATCCTGCAGGCTGCGGCCCACATTCAGCGAATGGGGGTGCACTCGTGGTAGTTCCGAGCATCCAGCGTCTGGCGACGCCACAGGAGCTCGTGAAGCACCTGGACACTTGCGTCTTCGGACAGGCCAACGCCAAGCGCGCGGTGTCGTTGGCCATCTACAAGCACTTCCTGGGGATCGCCGCCAATGCCTCAGCGGCACAAGCGCCCGCGTTCGGGCGGCAGCATCTCCTGCTGATCGGACCTACAGGCACCGGCAAGACGCTACTGGTTCGCGAAGCGGCGTCCTGCCTCGGCATCCCGGTCGCCTTCGCCTCTGCCACCAGCCTGGTCGAGACCGGCTACGTGGGGGAACCCGTGGAAGCGATGGTCCGCAACCTCCTACTCGCAGCCGGCGGATCGACTGCACGAGCCGAGCGTGGCATCGTCTTCATCGACGAGATCGACAAGTTGCGCCGGACCATCGGCGGGGGGCGCGACATCTCCGGTGAGGGGGTTCAGAACGCGCTGCTACCGCTGCTCACCGGCATCGAGGTGAACGTCACGCCTCGCGAGCAGCCGACGCGAGTCAACACCAGCGGCATGCTGTTCATCGCGGCTGGCACCTTCGTTGGTCTCGACGAGATCGTTCGGAGGCGCATCGCCGGACGCCACGCCCTCGGCTTCGGTGCTCCTCGACCGACCGATGCCGACCACCCGCTCACCATGGTGGAGACGCAGGACCTCGAGGAGTTCGGCTTCATCCCAGAGCTGGTGGGCCGGTTCTCGGCGCTGGCGACACTCGAGCCGTTCACGGTCGACGACCTGCAAGACCTCACCGCGGTCCACGGATCCGCGCTCGCCAGGGCGCGGGACTTCTTTCAAGTGCACGGGGTGCGACTCGACATCTCGCCGCCTGCGATGCGTGCGATCGCAGAGCGCGCCTTGGCCCATCGGACGGGCGCACGAGGCTTGGATCGGGTCATGGCCGAGATCCTGCGCCCCATCGAGTGGCACATCGTCCAGTCGACCAGGGCCGTGCGTCGCGTGCTGATCACCGAGGCTGCCGCGCGCGGACGCCGGCGCCCCAGCTACTCGTATGCCGGCTGCTGGGCAGCCGACCCGTTCCTCGAAGCGCTGCGCGAGGAGGCGATGACGGCCCCGATCTCCTTGGAGCGGTTCGCCGTGTCGGCCCGCAGAGTTGCCACGGATGCAAGCAAGGGTCCCACGCAGAGCAAGCGATCCGCCCTGGAGAGCATCAAGCTCTTGCGTCTCGAGTGGACCGCAACGTCCGCGGTTGCCAAGGCGTGGTGGGAGCAACACGAGAAACGATGCGAAGCCGACCTGCAGCCCGTCATCGCCGTGGCCGAAGCGCTTGCGGTCCGCAGCTCCACGGTGGACGAACTCTACGAAGCCAGTCGCCACTCGAACTGCGACGACCTCGCTGGGAACTTCCACTTCATGATCTACCGGCGCCTCAAGAAGGCCGAAGATGCATGGTCCGCGAACAGCGCCTCCAACCAGGGCAGGTCGCACGAGGACGGCGATAATCCTGTGCCGTTCTGACCAGTTATCATGAGGCCGTCCCGCCGCCGGTTCTTGAGGCATCCGCCAAGGAGACGGAGCGTGGCCTCCGCGCCATAACCCTCGATGGCTAGTTCCTGTGGGACTCCTCAGCTTTGGTCAACAACCAGAAGAGAGGTGACTCATGGGTTACAAGAACAACAACGCCGGCGAAAGCCGTGCAACCGCAGAGGCAGCGAAGCCACGTCCAGTGGACGAGATCCGCTTCGGTGCCTGCAAGGTGGTGGTCTGGTCCAACGAGACCAAGAACGGCACCATGCTGAACTTCGTCCCCGTGCGGATCTACAAGACCGACGACGGTGAATGGAAGGAGACGCAGAGCCTTGGCGCAGGAGACCTCCTCGTCATGGCAGAAGCGCTCAGGGAGGCTTGGCGGAAAGCCACGTCCCCTGACTGAGGTCTGGTAACCCTGCTTGCGCAGGGTTCCCGTTCGACGTTCCAAGTGTTCTGCTGCAGAGCACCCCCGGGAACTGGCCAACTTCGTTCCTTCAACTCGCTGCGCGCGCAGCATCACGTGGGTAGTCCGTGCCATGAAGGTTCTTGCGCGTCGCGGCAACGCAGCGCGCGCACCCGATTGCGTCGGGGTCTCTGCCTCTGGGTCGAGTCGGGTTTGGTCTGCCGCCACCGCGGCGGAGCGCCCCCAACTCAACAAGGAGGCAACGAATGCAACGCAACCACGAGACGGAGAGCGCGTCGCGCAACCGTCAAGCGAGCGACGCGAACGTCGTGCGACTCGCAACCAAGCTATTCATCAACATCGCGCAACAGCCCGGCATCTTGACGGTCAACCCTGAAGGGGACCGCTGGATCGAACTGCTCTGCAGCACCGGGCGCATCGAAGAGGAAGAACGCGGACCGCTCCGAAGCGGCGCGCGTGCATTGGCCGAACGATGCCGGTTCGTCGCCGAGCAGGTGCAGACGATCCTGGAAGCCACTCGCTCCGGGCCGACGGCCGTGTGCAACCCAACGCCCTACCGCTGCCCGCGGTGCAGCTCACCGGAAGTGCAGCTGTCGTTTCCGGTGTGGGTGCTCGCCAACGACATTGACAACCGCGAACTCTGGGACCTGGACATCGAAGCATCACCTGAGAAGGACAGCGACAAGGGTTGGTGCCCGAAGTGTGCGACCAACGTGCTCGTCCGGAAGGAGGCGCCATGATGGACCCCGACAAGACCCTGCACCGTTCGTGCGAGCTTGCCCGAGTCGTGCTCGACGCGGAGACTGACTCGCTCGATGTCGACGCTTTCGTCGAGTCGTCCTGGGAACTGGCCGAACAACTGCTGGAGCTGGATGCCGGTCTCCGAGCTGGCGGTTCTCTCCCGGTGCTTTGGCGGGAGGCGCGTGGACCGGACGCACAGTCCGTCGGCACCGTGCCTCCTGGAGCCTACCTTTGCCAGGTCGCCGAAGTCCGCGTCGGAACTACGACAGCTGGCGACGAGCGATGGAGTCTCCGACTGGTCGTCGCCGAAGGGCCACACTCCGGCAAGCAGGCAGCTTGGGACAGCCTGGTGTTCTCGACACGCGGACGTGCTCGTGCACGCCTGGTTCTGAAGGCCTTCGGCGTGCGCTGCAACCGCGAGAACCACGTAGGCCCGAGCGTCCTCGAACAACGCCATGCGCTGGTCGAGGTCCGGGCAGCCGAGTATCTGAGCCCGTTGGGTGAGCAGGTGCGCCGCAACGAGGTGCCGTACGACGGCTACCGCATGGCGGCGACGACAGATGCACTGCACTCCATCCATCGCCTCATGGATGGCAAGACTTGGAGCGCAGACACGCTGCAAGCCATCGCTCAAGAGCTCACCAAGGTTGGCTTCATCCTGCGCGAGCCAGAGGTGGATGCCGATGGACCCTGACCGCGCACTGAGGCGGCTGACCGAACTGGCGAACCGCGTGGTTCAGGGCGACCCCGAGCAGTTCGAGTGGGACCGATTGGTCACGCTCGCGACGGAACTCGCCGAGACGATGCTCGCTCTCGACGAGTGGCTGCGACGAGGTGGCTTCCACCCAGCTGCGTGGAAAACGCCAGCACCGGAAGGCCGCGCATGAGCGGCTACCGACTGTGGCTCGACGAAGACGACGTGAGCACCATCGCCTTCGTGGGAGACCGCTACTGCTGGTCCCAAGCCATCCGAACGCTCGAAGCAGGCGACAACGACCTCACCGAGGCCGAAGCCTGGGCGATCGTGGACGCATTCGAGCGCGACTCCGAAGGTGGCCACGCGCCGTTCCCGATGCTCGACCCACGCAGCGGCTTGTGCGTTCGGCTTCAGCGTCTCTGGGATTCGGTCGTCTGACCCGAGTCCCGCGGTTGAGCCTCAGGTTTTGCCTGGCACGGACTCCCGCCTTTCCCATGCTGCCACGGAACGTCCTCAGGCGAGTAACCGGCCGCCGGCTCGGGCGCGAACCGCGCGCCGGCCTGCACGACGCATCATGAGCACGTCCTCGGAGCAATCGGCCGTCACGCGGTCCGCGCTGCCCTCGCTCTCGGCGGCCTGCCCCTCGCCGTTCGAACGGTTGCCGCTCGCTTCGGTCCCCCACGATCCGTGGGGGGACCTCCGCTGCGCGGCGATGACCTCGAGCGTTCTTGCTTCCCGAAAGGGGAGTGGAGAGGAGGAGTAGGAGGGGGTTGTAGGAACCGAGACAGCACGGCTGCTGCTCGCCAGCGTTTCGCCAAGCGCGTGCACCTCACGGCCCAACTAGATTCGCAGGAGCCCATGGTTCAGGAAAGCGGTCTCGCGCTCGAAGCGCGAGCAGTGAGAGAGACGCGTTGTCCTCCGCGCCCTCCGCTGCAGGAGCCGCGCCAGCCGAGGTCGCGCCGCGCGCGATGCCGCCTTCGGCGCCTCGGCCGTCACGTCTCCTGCGGACGCTCCGTGCTCTCCAGCCAACGCGTCTCTCTCCATCGTCTTCCCCAACGGGCGGGCTCGGTTCTTCCAGGAGGGGTGAAAGAACCGAGC
>CALKVW010000002.1 GCA_938004785.1 uncultured Polyangiaceae bacterium | reverse complement strand
CGCCCTTCGCGCAGGCGCCAGCCCCGTACGCGCCGCAGGCCGCGCCGCCGCCGCCGGCGCCCTTCGCGCAGGCGCCAGCCGCCTACGCAGCGCAGGCCGCGCCGCCGCCGCCTGCACCCTTCTCGCCTGCGCCTGCAGCACCCTATGCGCCGCAGGCCGCGCCGCCGCCGCCGCCAGCACCCGCGATGGGCTTCGGAGGCGCTCAGGCCCACCTCTTCTCGGCGCCTCCTGGGGCGTTCACCGGACAACCTGCGCCGAGCGCGCCGCCGCCGCAGGCTCAGGTGAGCCAAGCGCCTCCTCCGCCCAAGCCGCAGGCCCCGGCGGCGCAGGCGGGGGCTCCCGACGACCCCTCCTCGATGCCGCCTCCGCCGGAGCTCGCCGAGCCGCTCGTCAAGCGGTGGAAGGAGATCCAGGCGAAGGCCGCCGCCATCGACGGCGAGGACTTCTTCCAGGTGCTCGGCGTGGAGCGCAGTGCCCCTCCGCCCGCGATCCAAGCCGCGTACTTCCAGCTCGCCAAGGCCTGGCATCCTGACAAGCTCCCCGGCGAGCTCGGGCCGCTGCGTGGCCTGGTGTCGAAGGTGTTCACGCGCTGCAACGAGGCGTTCAACACGCTCAGCGACCCGGTCAAACGCACCGACTACCTGAAGGTCGTCGAGCAGGGCGGAGGCTCGTCCGCGGAGGCGGAGCAGGTCGCGCGTGTGGTCGACGCCGCGCTCGAGTTCCAGAAGGCCGAGGTCCTCCTGAAGAAGGGGGATCTCAACCAGGCCGAGGCCTTTGCGCGACGCGCGGCCGAGGCCGATCCGGAGCAGCCCGAGTACCGCTGCATGCTCGCTTGGATCAGCGCGCTCCGGCGCGGCGATCCCCCGGTGCTGCCCGAGGGCAAGACCTCGAGCTTCTACAACGACGTCATCGCGATCTTCGACGACATCCTGCGCACCGACGCCATGTACGAGCGGGCGCTCTTCTATCGCGCCACCCTGCTCAAGCGCTCCGGGCAAGAAGAGAAGGCCATCCGCGACTACCGCATGGTCGTGCAGATCAACCCGAAGAACATCGACGCCGTGCGCGAGCTGCGCCTCTTCCAGATGCGTCGCGAAAAGAAGGCGAAGGAGCAAGCCGGGCCGCTCGGCATCGGCAAGTTCTTCAAGAAGTGAGCAGGACGGCGGCCGCGCCGGCCCGCGCGTCGGCCTCGGTGACGCGGCTCGCTCGCGAGGCTCAGCGCGACGCGGCGCGGGTGGTGCCGATCGCACGCAGCGCGCGCGCGATCGTGGGGTCGCTCGCCTGGCCGACGCGCCCGCCGCTGTTCGGCCAGGGCACGTCGCGCACGAGGTGAGGATCACGCACGTCGGGGCCTCGCCAGGCGAGCGGCGCCCTCGGGAGCAGCTCTTCACGCTCGGAGGCGAGCTCTTGGCCGAGCATCACCTGCGGCACGACACCGACCCGCTGCAGCGGTGAGCCGTCGGGCAGGCTGAAGACGAGCGTCGTGAGGCGCAGCACGCCGCGTTTGGCGTCGTCGTCGAGGTACTCCTGCGCGCAGCCCTTGCCGTAGGTGCGCGAGCCCAGCACCGGGCCCCGCCGATAGGAGGCGAGCGCACCGGCGATCATCTCCGCCGCGCTCGCCGAGTCGCCGTCGACGAGCGCGGCGACCGGTCCGCTCCACGCCTGCTCCGGGGCAGGCGTCGGCGCGCGGTCGATCTCGATGTCGCCGCCGCGGCGACGCATCGGGAAGAGCGCCGCGCCCGGCAGGAAGAGGCCGAGCGTGCTCAGCGCGCCGTCGGTCGAGCCTCCTCCGTTGCCACGCAGATCGAGCAGGATGCCCAAGGGCGGCTCACCCTCGCGCGCTCGGGCGACGACGTCGGCCACGCGGTCGCCCAGATCGTCGGGCACGTCGGGGATCCGGATGACGAGCACCCGACCATCGCCGTAGCGGACGTCGCTCGTCTGGAGCTCCAGCTCGGGCGGCGCGGTCTCCCCCCCGTCGAGCGCGAGGTCCGCCCCGATCCAGCGACGCACGGGCTCGCTCGCGCCCGCTCGCAAGAGCTCCACTTCGACAGGAGGCTTCTCTGCGGCTTGCCATTGTTCGTCGAGCACGGCGACCTGCGTGAGCTGCTCGACGCTCATGCCCGCGAGCGCGAGCTTCCCCACGCTGAGCACGACGTCGCCGTCGGCCAGAGGTGGGTGAGCGCCGCGGTCGATGCGGATACCCAGCGCGGTTCGGGTCATGTCCGACCACAGGCGCGGAGGTGGATCCACCTCGAGGTCGAGATCGTAGATGCTCGTCTCTTCGTCGACCGGCGCCCACGCGCCGTGGGGATCGATCTGCGGGATGTACGCGCGCACCGCGGCGGCGAGCACGACCTCCGCCCAGCTCTCCGCCGACCTCTCTGGCAGGCTGCGCTCCATCAGCGCGTCGGCGTGGCGCCTGAGCGCGTCGCCGTAGCTCGCCTCCGCGGCGCCTGCGGAGCGCCCCAAGAGGCGCGCGAGCTCGCGCGCCGGGCGGGTCACCTTGCCGTCCTCGAAGGGCGTGCTGGACACGAGCTCCCAGGCCTTGCCGCGCGCGAGCCCTCGGTGCTGCGGGGCGGCGCGGCTCTCGAGCGCGAGCCCGCGGAGCTCCGTCGACCAGCCGGAGAGCGCCGAGCCGATCTCGACCGCCGCCACGCAGGCACCGGACCCAGGTGGTGCTTCGAGCTCCTTGAGCAGCGCCGCCGTGCGCGAGCGCAGCTGCGCGCCGACGGGCGAGTCCGGCGCGACGGACCAGAGGCCGTGTGGGTCGAGCCAGTCGGAGGTGATCAGCGCGAAGCGCGCTTCTTCGATGGGCTCGGCGGGTACCGCCAGCGATGCGCGCGCCTGCGCCACCACGGCCCTCGCTTCGTCGCAGCCCAGCCGCGGAGGCTCACCGGAGGGCACGCGGAACCCGCGTGTGGCCTCGCACCGCGCCTCGTCGGCCTCTGCGAGCTGCTCGAGCTCCGCTCTCCACGTGGCGGGTGGCCAGCGCCTCAGTGCCTGGAAGCCGTGGGAGCTCGCGCCAGACGTCCACGCCAGCCAGGGCGTGAGCTCGCCCAGCTGCCCCAGCTCCAGGCTGGGCACGCCGCCGGCGAGACCGCCCCCGACCGCGACGGCCGCACCGAAGGCGTAGAGCGAGGCTCGTCGACGCAGGATCACGAGCGCCGAAATCTAGCACCTCGAGCGCGCGACTGCCGAGCGAACGGCGGACGGACCTCGTGGCGTCGAGGCGCGCTCGGGCTCCGGGCTCGCAGCCGGCGGACTCGGCTCCCTCCCGCGCTCGACGGCGCCGGGGTGAGGTGCCGCTCGAAGCCTGGCTCGGTGGGTTCGGGTGAACGCGCAAGCCTGTGCGAGCTGGACGTGCCGCAACGAAAGCTTTTCGCGCTTTCGCACCTCCTGAGGGCGCAATCACTGCGGCACGGCGCATGCACTGCGGGTCCCCGAGCGGCAACGACCACACCCGCAGGAGGCGCCATGACCGCAAGCCACGAACGCAGTGCACTTTCGACCTACCGATCCGAGATCGCCACTCGGAAAGCGCTCGCGCCGGAGCTCGAGATCGAGCTGGTCGAGCGCTGGAGGGCGGGCGACCGGGTGGCTGGCAGCCGCATCGTCGAGGCCTGCCTGCCGTTCGTCATGACGATCGCGCTCGAGTATCGCCGCTGGGGCCTGCCCACCGACGACATCGTCCAGGAGGGCAACATCGGGCTGCTCAAGGCCGCCGCGCGCTTCGACCCCACCCGGGGCTGCAGGCTGGTGACCTACGCGGCCTACTGGATCCGCGCGGAGATCCGCGACTACGTCGTGCGCGCCTACCGGATCGTGCGGCTGGGCTCGTCGAAGAGCGAGCGGCGCGCGCTCCGCCACTACCGCAAGTCGCGTGAGCGCGACCCCGAGACGCTCGCCCAGGAGAGTGGATTGTCGGTGGAGCGGGCCGAGATGCTCCTGCCCGTGCTGATGGCGCGCGACGTCCAGATCGACGCCCAGGACGACGCCGGGCTCTCGCCCGGTGAGCGCCTCGCGTCGCCCGGGGGCAGCCCCGAGGACGAGGTGGCCTCGAAGCAGGAGAGCTCCAAGTACGTCGAGGCGCTCGAGACCGCGGTGTCCGAGCTGAGCCCGCGCGAGCAGCAGATCGTCCGGTCGCGCTGGCTCACCGAGTCTCCGCTCACGCTCGAGCAGGTCGGACACCAGTTCGGCATCAGCAAGGAGCGCGTGCGTCAGCTCGAGGAGCGCGCCAAGAAGCGCATGCGCTCGCGCATCGAGGCCCTGGTGAGTCCGACCCCGCAGGCCGCCTGACCCGGAGACGGCGGCGCGCGCGAGGCCTCGGCCCAGCCGAGCGCGCGCGATGCTAGGCTCGCCTCGCGATGAGCGAGGCCCTCGACGCGGCGGTGATCCTCGGTTGCCGTGTGGAGACGAACGGAGCGCCCTCGTGCGCGCTCGAGCGGCGCGCCGCGAGGGCGCTCGAGCTGCTCCGCTCGGGGCTGACGACCCGTCTCGTCGCCTCCGGCGGGCGGGCCTGGGGCGAGCACGTCGAGGCCGACGCGATCGCGCGCTGGCTCGTCGAGCGCGGCGTGTCGCGCGAGCGCATCCTGCTCGAGCGGCTCTCGCTCACCACCGTGGAGAACGCGATGTTCGTGGCGGAGCTCGCGGCGCGGCACCGCCTCGGCACGATCGGCGTCGTCACCTGCGACTGGCACCTGCCGCGCGCGATGGCGAGCTTCACCGACGTCGGCTTGAGCTGCGTGGCGATCGCCGCGCCCAGTCCCGAGCTGCCCGAGAAGGAGCGGCGGAGGCGTGCTCTGCGTGAATGGCTCAGCGGGAGGCTCGACGCGAAGGTCGTCGCGCGCGCGGCGCGAGGCGGCGCTCGGCATCCCTTCCGGCGAGCCTTCGACCAGGCCTCGGCCAGGGAGAAGCCGTGAGCGCCACACCTCGCTGGCGCCTCTTGCTCGCGCTCGCCCTCGCCGCTCCGGCCTGCGGAGATCGCGCCCCGTCGGACCCCGCTCCGAGCGCCTCGGGGAGCTCCGCGCCGCGCGTCGAGCCGACGGATGCGCGCATGCTCTCCCTGCGCGAGGCCGAGCAACGGCGTGCGGCCGAGGACGTGCCACCGGAGCTCTGGTCGGCGCGCGAGCCCGAGCTCCGCCGAGCCGCTGCGCGCGCGCTCTCCCGCATCGCAGGCCCTGCGGCGAGGCCCGGGCTGCTCGAGCTGCTCTCGGACGACGATCCGGCCGTGTCGAGCTGGGCTGCCTACGGACTCGGGCAGTCTTGCGGGGAGCAGCGCGAGCACGACGTCGCGGCCCTCGTGGCGCACGCGCTCACGCTCCAGAGCGACGCCGACTGGGAGCTCGCGGGTGAGGCGATCGCCAGGGCGATCGGGCGCTGTGCGGCGAGCACCTCGGAGCCCACCCTCGCAGCCTGGCTCGGCGCCGGCGGCGTGCGGGCGAGGGCCGCTGCCCTGGGTCTGGGTGATCTCGCCGGGCAGGCGAAGAAGCTCCGCGAGGAGACCCTGGTGGCCTTGCTCGCGCTCGCCGAAGGAGGTGTCGCGACCGCGCCGGTGCCGGAGGCGCTGTTCGCGCCGGCGAGGCTCGACCACGTGCCGCCCTCGGTCACCGAGCGACTCGCGCAGGTCGCGGCGCGCCGCCTCGAGGAGCCGGGCCCCTACCGCCTGCTCGCGGCGCGCGCGCTCGGCCGAGCGCGTGAGCACGGCCTGCCGGCGAGCGGCCCAGAGCAGGCACTCCGTGCCGTCGTCCGAGACGGGCGCGATTTCGACGGCCAGGGGGTCGGAGATGATCCCGATCGGGTAGCTTCCGCTCTTCGGAGCGCTCCTCAAGGGAGGCAACTCTCCGTATGAATCCCGAGCCTTGGAACGCTTCACCATCGACTGCTCCCCACGTGGCAGGCGTTGTACGA
>CALKVW010000001.1 GCA_938004785.1 uncultured Polyangiaceae bacterium | reverse complement strand
CCGGCGTCGGCGGGCAGCTCGGCGCCTCCGCCTCCCTCGGCGCGTGTCCCGGCCGGCTCCTCGGCGCGCCTCGCGGTGAGCGCGGGCCCACCGCAGGGGCGGAGCGGCATGGCGATACCAGCTCCGCGCGCGAGCTCGCCGAGCATGCCGCCGCCCTCGGCGAGGCCTTCCGCCATCTCGGCGCAGGTCCGGGAGCGCTCGGAGCAGGCCGCCGCGGAGGCCGAGCGCGCGGGGCGCCGCGCCGAGGCAGGCCGCATGTTCCTGGAGATCGGCGCCTACGAGGCGGCGACGCGCTGCTTCTACGCTGCCGGTGAGCTCGACAACGCGCTCCACAGCGTGCTGCGCATCTCGAAGGCCGCCGCCCACTACGCCGACGCCGCGGTGCTCGCGATCCGCCTCGCCGTGGCGGTCGATCGGGTCGACTTCGACTTCGACCAGTTCATCGCGCGCTTCTTGGGCACACCACCCGCCGACGACAACCAGGCAGAGGCCTTCTACGAGGTCGCCGGCCTCTACGAGCGCCAGGGCTTCGCGGAGAACGCCTGCGAGGTGCTGCGGGTGCTGCTCGAGGCGCGACCCGGCTTTCGCGACGCGCGCCCTCGCTACGAGAAGCTGAGCGCCGCGCGTCGGGGCTCGAACGCGGACTTCGCTCGCGTGGTCGACGAAGACCTCGCCTTCCGAGAGGCGAGCCAGGAGCGGGTGTCCTGGGCCGGGCGCGCCCTCGACGCCGACGGTGGTTTCCCCGAGCTGCCCGAGCTGCCGGACCGCCCCTCTCGATCCCGCGCGAGCATCGCCCCTCCGCAGCGGCGCCCCTCGTCCCAGCCGCCCCCTTCGGGTCGGAGCTCGCCCGTGCCCTCGTCCAGAGCGCGATCGCTGCCGCCCCCCGCCGAGGTCGAGCCGAGTCGCGCCCGCTCGCGCGAGGCGCCGACCCTCGCAGCGCCCAGCCCCGCCCCGCCGACGCCTGCCGCGGCGCCGGCCACCGCGGGCCCGATCCTCCACGCGATCGCCAACGTCTTCGAGATCCCCGCGGGCTTCATCGTGGCCGACCGCTACCGCATCGAGCGCCAGCTCGGCGTGGGTGGCATGGCCGCCGTCTACCGCGCGCGCGATCTCGAGCTCGACGAGACGATCGCGATCAAGCTCGTCTCCTCGGCGGCCGGCGACCCTTCGCTGCTCTCCCGCTTCAAGCAGGAGCTCGCGCTCTGCCGCAAGGTCACGCACCCGAACGTCATCCGGCTCTACGACATCGGCACGCACGGCGACGTGCGCTTCATCACGATGGAGCTCCTGAGTGGGCACGATCTCAGCGACGTGCTCGCCGAATCCCGCGAGCTCACCCGCGATCTCGACTACCTCGCGCAGGTCTGCGACGCGCTGCAGGCGGTGCACGATCAGGGCGTCGTCCACCGCGACATGAAGCCTGAGAACGTCTTCATCACCCAGGAAGGCGTCGCCAAACTCATGGACTTCGGCATCGCCAAGCGCCGGAGCGCAGAGGGCAACCTCACGCAGCGAGGCTTCATCGCCGGCACCCCGGCCTACATGGCGCCCGAGCAGATCCAAGACTTCGGCTCCGCCACCCACCTCGCGGATCTGTATTCGATCGGCGTCATCGCCTACCTGATGTTCACCGGCGTCTTGCCCTTCGAGAGCGAGCAGGCGACCGCCATCCTCATCAAGCACCTCAACGAGCAGCCGGAGGCTCCGAGCGTGCACGAGCCGACGATCCCGGACGAGCTCGAGTTCATCATCCTGCAGCTGCTCGAGAAGCAGCCCGAGCGGCGCATCCAGAGCTGCGCCGAGCTCGCGAAGGATCTACGCGCCCTGCGCGAGCGGCTCATCCGTCAGCGCGCCTCGCGGCCACAGCGCCGGGGCTAGTCGAAGCGGCGCCGCGCACCTCGCGCGTGCGACGCATAGCTTCGTCGTGCTAGCGTCCCCCGCCTGCACGAGTGGCGGAATTGGTATACGCACCGGGTTTAGGTTCCGGCGCCGCAAGGCTTGGAGGTTCGAGTCCTCTCTCGTGCACCGCGCTTCCGGCAGGGGCGCCGCACGTGGCGCGGCACCCCCTGGCCCGTCCCTCAGGACTCGCCCTCCTTGCCCTTCACGTCGCCGCGCCTCGCGAGCGTCGCCTGCGCCGCCGCGAGCCTGGCGACGGGCACACGCAGCGGTGAGCAGCTCACGTAGTCGAGCCCGACCTCGTCGAAGAAGTCGATGCTCTTCGGGTCGCCGCCGTGCTCGCCGCAGATGCCGAGGTGCAGGTCGGGGCGAGCTCCGCGCCCCTTCTCCACGGCGGTCGCGACGAGCTTGCCGACGCCGACGGTGTCGAGCGTCTGGAAGGGGTCGTCGTCGAAGATGTGCTCGCTCACGTAGTGGGGCAGGAAGGTGCCCGAGTCGTCGCGGCTGAAGCCGAGCGTCATCTGCGTGAGATCGTTGGTGCCAAAACTGAAAAACTCGGCGTGGGCCGCGATCGTGTCTGCGAGCAAGGCGGCGCGCGGCGTCTCGATCATCGTGCCGATCGCGTAGGGGAAGCGGATGCCCTTCTCCGACATCACCTGCTCGGCCACCCTGCGTACGAGCGTGGCCTGGTTCACGAGCTCGCGCTCGTCGACGACCAGCGGCACCATGATCTCCGGGTGCACGCGCTTGCCCTCGGCGACGAGCTCGGCCGCGGCCTCGAAGATGGCGCGCGCCTGCATCTCGGTGAGCTCGGGGTGCGTGATGCCCAGGCGGCAGCCTCGGTGGCCGAGCATCGGGTTCTGCTCGCTCAGCGAGCGCAGCCTCGCGCGCAGCCGCTCCGCGGTGATGCCCAGCGCGCGGGCGACCTGCTCTTGTTGCACGGCCTCCTGCGGGAGGAACTCGTGGAGCGGAGGATCGAGCAGGCGGATCGTCACCGGCAGCCCCTCCATCGCTTCGAAGATCCCCCGGAAGTCGCCGCGCTGGAAGGGCAAGAGGCGCTCGATCGCACGCCTGCGCCCGGCGCCGTCGTCCGAGAGGATCATCTCGCGCATGGCGAGGATGCGCTCCGACTCGAAGAACATGTGCTCGGTGCGGCAGAGGCCGATGCCCTGCGCGCCGAGATCGCGCGCCACCTTGGCGTCGCGCGGTGTGTCGGCGTTGGCGCGCACCTCGAGGCGGCGCAGCTCGTCGACCCAGCCCATGAAGACCTTGAAGTCGTCGCTGAGGCGCGCGTCGGCGAGCAGCTCCTTGCCCGAGATGACCTCGCCGGTCGTGCCGTTGAGGCTCACCCAGTCGCCCTCGGCGATCGTCTTGAGGCCGTTGGTCATCGTCTTCGTCGCGTAGTCGACGATGATGCTCCCGCAGCCCGCGACGCAGGGTTTGCCCCAGCCGCGTGCGACCACGGCCGCGTGCGAGGTCATGCCGCCGCGCGTGGTGACGATGCCCTCGGCGGCGTGCATGCCACCCACGTCCTCGGGGCTCGTCTCGATGCGCGCGAGCACGACCTTCTCCCCGCGCGCGTGCCAGGACTCGGCGTCCTCGGCGTTGAAGACGAGCCGCCCGACGGCGGCGCCGGGCGAGGCGGGCAGGCCCTTGGCGAAGACGCGACCGCCCTTGCGGTAGCCGGTCTCGTCGGCGAGGTGGGGGTGCAGCATCTGATCGATGTGCCTGGGCTCGACGAGGTTCGCGACGGCCTCGGCCTTCGTCACGATGCCCTCCTCCACGAGGTCGACGGCGATCTTCAGCGCTGCCGCGCCCGTGCGTTTTCCGTGGCGCGTCTGCAGCATGTAGAGGCGCCCTTCCTGCACGGTGAACTCGATGTCCTGCACGTTGCGGAAGCGCCGCTCGAGCCGATCGCAGAGCTCGACGAGCTCGCCGTGCACCGAGGGCATCTGCTCCGAGAGCCTGGCGATGGGCTCCGGTGTGCGTGTGCCCGCGACGACGTCTTCGCCCTGCGCGTCGATGAGGTACTCGCCGTAGAGGCCCTTCTCGCCCGTCGCGGGGTTGCGCGTGAAGCACACGCCGGTGCCGCTCGACGGGCCGCGGTTGCCGAAGACCATCGCCTGCACGTTCACCGCGGTGCCGGCGAGGCCGCGGATCTTCTGCACCTCGCGATACTTGATCGCGCGCTCGCTGTTCCACGACCTGAACACGGCCGCGATCGCCCGGTCGAGCTGCTCGCGTGGATCGCTCGGGAACATGCGCCCGGTGCCTTGGCGGTAGACGGCCTTGAAACGGTTGACGAGCTCGCGCAGCGCCTCGGCGTCGAGGTCGTGATCCGTCGCGGCGCCGCGCTCCTTCTTCAGGGCGTTCATCGCCTCGTCGAAGGCGTCGTGCGACACACCCATCACCACCGAGCCGAACATCTCCACGAAGCGCCGGTAGGAATCCCAGACCCAGCGCGCGCGGGGTGGATCGCTCGCGAGCGAGCTCGCCACCTCGTCGTTGAGGCCGAGGTTCAAGACGGTGTCCATCATGCCGGGCATGCTCACGGCCGCGCCCGAGCGCACCGAGACGAGCAGCGGGTTCGAGGGATCGCCGAAGCGCGAGCCCATGGCCTTCTCCAGCCAGGCGATGCTCTCGGCGAGCTCCCCGCGCAGCTCCTCGGGCAGCTCGCCGCCCTGCGCGGCCGCGCGACCGCAGACCTCGGTGCTGATCGTGAACCCGGGCGGCACCGGCAGGCCCGCGCGCGCCATCTCGGCGAGGTTGGCTCCCTTGCCTCCGAGCAGGTTCTTCATGCTGGAGTCGCCTTGGCTCTCGCCTCGGCCGAACCGGTAGATGTTCTTCGTCATGGGATCCTCTCGCTGGCGCGCGGGGCTCGCGGCGCGCCTGCCGCCTCTAGCTTCCTGCGCCCAGCATCGTCCGTGCCAGACGCACAATGCCTCCGAGGAGCGCCCAGCAGCACGCATTTCTCCCGTAGTCGCGCAAAGCTTGCGCGTGCTGGGCGAGCCCCCGACCCTCTGGTAGCGTAGCCGCGCTCGGATGCTCTGTGACGAGTGCGGCGCGAAGATCGACGAGGGCTGCCGCTTCTGCGGTGAGTGCGGCGCGCCGGCCCGAGCCAAGACCCGCGAGCTGAGCAGCGACCTGGGGCCTGTCTCGGGCAGGGGCCGAGGCGGCCAGGCGAAGGGCGCGCGCGGTCGAGACACCCGGCGCGGCGAAGCCAGGCCGGCGCAGAGCGCCGTGAAGACCACGCTCGCCGGCGTCGCGCCCGCCGAGGTCGACGCGCGCGCCCGCGCTGCGGCCGAGCGGCCTCGCCCTCCGCGCTACACCGACGACGACGAGCGCACCAACCCCGCGCTCGACCCGGCGACGCGGCGGCGCATCGAGGCCCTCGCCAAGGCCGCGCGTGACGGCGACTCGGTGGCGGAGAGCCCGCCCGAGAACAGCGAGTTCCAGCGCTTGCTCGACGAGGTCGAGACGGGCTTCGAGGCCATCCTCAGCGGGCAAGCGCCGGACGATCCTGCGCTGGCGCCCACGGCCGAGAACGTCTTCGACGAGCAGCAGGCCAAGCAGCTCTTCCAGGAGCTGGTCGTGGCCAACGCCCGCGACATCCGCGACTTCATGATCGAGCTGCGCCTCGGCGAGCCGAACGTCGCGTGGATCGACTACGTGAGGCCGAGCATCCGCGCGATCCTGCGCTCGGCCGAGGGCATGGGGCACGCCGAGCTCGTCACGCGCCTGCGCAGCTTCGCCGACGCGCTCGACGAGACCAAGGCGCGCACGCAGGGCCTGCTCGAGGGCGAGCCCCGCGCCGAGCAGGCCTCGGTGCCCGTGCGTGATCCAGCGCGGGGAGCGCTCGTGGACGCCTACGCCGAGCTCATCGTCTTCTTGCCCGACGCCTTCGCGCTCGAGGCCGAGAGCGATCGTCGAGAGGCCGGCATCGTCACGGCCCTGCTCGAGCAAGCGCTCGGCGAGCGAGGGCTGGCCGTGGAGCGCGTGCGCGCGAGCGGGCTCGCCTCGCTCGCCACGCTCTACGCCTCCCGCCCCGCCGAGCTCGTCGAGCAGGCGCGCATCGAGCCGGAGCTCGCCGAGCGCCTCGCGGGCCGGCTGAGCGCGTACCGCCGTGAGGTGTGGACGCTCCTGCCCGAGGGCGCCCGCCTCTCGGAGCGGGAGCGCCTCGCGCGCGCAGTGGCGGCGCTCGAGCGCGCCCACCGCGACTACGAGGCCACCGAGCCTTGTTCGAGCGGTCGTCGCGAGGCGCGGAGGAGGAGGCGCGCCGCGCTCGCAGCGGCCTCGCTGTGGCTCGCGCGCTTGGGGCGCTCCGAGGAGCTCCGCGCGCTCGAGACGCGCCCCTACGAGGTGAAGCTCGAGCTCTTGTCGTCGGTGCTCGAGGACCTCGAGCGGCGCGCGGCGGGTCAGCTACCCGGGCGGACGACGGTGGGCAGGTGAGGACAGCGATGAGCGAGTCACGAGCAGCGACGAAACCCAGCCGGAGCGACCGATGGCCGACCTGACACGCGACGACGTGGTGCGACTGCTCGCCGAGGGCCAAGGCTTGGCGCGGCGTGACCTGCGTGGGCTCGACCTCTCGGGGCTGATGCTCGAGGAGGCCGACCTCTCGCGCTCCGACCTCACCGGCACCAACCTCGCCGGGGCCAAGCTGCGAGGCGCCTCGCTGCGCAACGCGAGCCTGCGTGAGGCCTACCTGGTGGGCGCGGATCTGTCCGACGCGAACCTCGACAAAGCCGAGCTCGACTCGGCGAACCTCGAGCGCGCGACGCTGGTCGGCGCGAACCTCACGCGCGCGAACCTCGAGGGCGCCAAGCTCGCGCACGCGAACCTCGAGTCGGCGAGGCTCACCAACGCCGAGCTCGACTCCGCGGAGCTGACGCAGGCGCAGCTCTCGGGCGCGCAGCTCTCGCACGCGAGCCTCAACGAGGCCTACCTCGGCGGTGCGAGGCTCGCCGGAGCCGATCTGCGCGGCGCGAGCCTGCAAGGCGCGCAGGCCGAGGAGGCCTCGTTCCAGGGGGCGACGCTCGACGGCGCGGACCTCACCGGCCTCTTGGCGCGCCGGGCCGACTTCTCCGGCGCGTCGCTCCAGCAGACGAACCTCACCGGCGCGCTGCTCGAGGGCGGGCGCTTCGTCGGCGCGGACCTGCGCCGCGCGGTGCTCGTCGAGGCGAACCTGCGCGCCGCCGTGCTGCGCGGCGCGAAGATCCACGCCCTCGTCGCCACGAGCGCGGTGCTCGTCGACGTGGAGCTCGAGGCGCTCGACACGACGGCGTCGGCCGATGGTGGGCGCCTGGTCTCCGGCGCCGACGCGCTCGCGGCGCTCACCGGGCGGGTCGGCGCACAGGTCTTGCCGCCGAACCAGCGATACTTCGGCCGGGGCGACGTGCTGCGCAACGCCTCGCTCGAGTTCTCCGAGGGCTCGGTGGTCGTGGTGGAGAGCCACTTCGAGCACTGCACGATCCAGCTCGGGCTCGGCACGGAGCTCGTCGTCGGGGAGCCGGGTCTCTTGCTCGGCTGTCAGGTGAGCGGTCCCGGCAGGCTCACGGTGCACGGCCAGCTCTTCGAGGACTCGAGCTCGCCGGCGGTGCGCGGCGCGCGCTCGCTGGTCGTGTCGCAGAAGGGCATCGTGCGCGCGACCATCGAACAGCACCCGAAGGGGACGATCTTCGCCATCGAGCCAGGCGCACGCCTCTCGGTGCGCATCACCAAGTCGACGGCGGAGGCCTGAACATGGACAACAAGACCACCGAGATGGGCACGCCGAAGCTCAGCATCATCGAAGAGGGCACGGAGCTGCGAGGCGCGCTGAGCTCGGGCTTCCCCCTGCTCGTGCGGGGCGCGGTGCACGGCGAGGTGACCTGCCCGGCGCTCAGCGTCGCGCCCCAGGGCTCGGTGAGCGGCCAGGTCAGGGCAGGGCTCATCGAGTCGACCGGGATCGTGGCGGGCGAGCTCGAGGCCGAGGTCGTGCGCCTCTCGGGCAAGGTCGGCGACGACACCGTGGTGCGCGCCCGCTCCCTCGAGGTCAGGCTCGCGAGCGACGATACGATGGTCGTGCGCTTCGGAGAGGCCAGGCTCGAGGTGGGCGAGGCCCCGGCGGCGCCCGAGAAGCGCTGAGCCAGCGGCGCCCTTGATCTCGGGGGCGGAAGTGGCCAAGCAAGACTTGGGCCGACGTTCGGTCGGGCTGTGGTAGCCTCCAGTCATGCGGCCCGGCCGCAGTGACGGAGCCCTGGCTCCACGCCGCACGGTGTGGGTGGAGCCGAGCGAGAGGAAGCGGACCCACGGGTCCCGCGCAGAGGAAAGACGGGAGGAGGAGCTGCGATGGGCATGGAGATGAAGCTCCAGTTCAAGCTGGCCCAGCAGCTGGTGATGACGCCCCAGTTGGTCCAGGCGATCCGCCTGCTCCAGCTGTCGCGCATGGAGCTGGTCGACGAGGTCCGCAAGGAGCTCGACGCCAACCCGGTGCTCGCGGACGACATCATCGACCCGCGCGCCACCGCCTCCCCGAAGGACGGCATCCAGTCCCGCGTAGGCGACGCCCCGCTCGAAGAGCGCATCGGCGTGACCGAGCGCGTCGAGCCGAACACCGACCTCGCGGCCCGCGAGGTCGACAAGAAGGTGGCCGAGGTCGACTGGGAGCAGTTCCTCGAGAACCGCCAGCTGCAGACGCCGACCACCGCCACGCGCAGCGGCTTCGACGAGCTGCCGCCCATCGAGCAGTCGCTGACGAAGGCCACGAGCCTGCGCGACCACCTCATGTGGCAGCTGCAGATGAGCGACATGGTCGAGAACGAGCGCAACTTCGCGACGCTCGTCATCGGCAACATCGACGAGCGCGGCTACCTCGACCTCGAGGGCGGCGAAGACGGCCACGGCAACAAGGTGCCCGATCTCACGATCGAGGACCTCGCCCGCGAGGCCGGCCTCGACCCGGAGGACGCCGAAGAGGTGCTCGCGCTCATCCAGCGCTTCGATCCGGTCGGCGTGGCCGCGCGCGATCTGCGCGAGTGCCTGCGCGTGCAGGCCGAGGTGCTCGGTTTCGACGAGGTCGAGATGGCGATCATCAACGACCACCTCCACAACGTCGAGCGCCGCAACTTCCAGGCGATCGCGAAGGCGCTGAAGATCGAGCTCGACGAGGTCTACGAGGCCGTCCAGGAGATCCAGAAGCTCGAGAGCATCCCGGCGCGCAACTTCGCCGAGGTCGACGACAAGCAGATCGCCATCACGCCCGACGTCTACGTCTTCAAGGACGGCGACAAGTTCGTCGTCGCCGACAACGACAAGGGCATGCAGCGGCTCTACATCAACGAGCAGCTCGCCCAGCGCATGCTGAAGGACCCGAAGGCCAAGGAGTTCATCAGCGAGAAGCTGAAGAACGCCCAGTGGCTGATCCGCGCGATCGAGCAGCGCCGGCGCACGATCATCCGCGTGACCGAGTGCATCGTCGAGAAGCAGCGCGAGTTCCTCGAGAAGGGCGTCGCCTACCTCAAGCCGATGATCCTCCGAGACGTCGCGGCCTCGGTGGGCATGCACGAGTCGACGATCTCACGTGTCACGAGCAACAAGTACGTGCACACGCCGCAGGGCCTCTTCGAGCTGAAGTACTTCTTCAACTCGAGCATCTCGCGCGTCGCCGACGAAGACATCGCCTCCGAGAGCGTGAAGCAGGCGATCAAGAAGATCATCGCCGAAGAAGACAAGGGCAACCCGCTCAGCGACCAGACGATCGTGAAGATGCTCGAGGATCGCGACGGCATCCGCATCGCGCGCCGCACCGTCGCGAAGTACCGCGAGATGCTGGGCATCCTGTCGTCGAGCAAGCGCAAGAAGATGTTCTGACCGTGGCGAAGCGCGCGCTGCCCGTCTTCAAGGAGACGCCGCTCGACGCCGAGCGCCTCTTCACCGAGCTCTTCCTGCCGCTCTATCCACCGGGCGTGGAGCTCGAGCGTCTGAGGCGCACCGACGCGAACCCGGCGAAGAACCCGAACGTGCTCGCCGCGCTCCACGAGACCGCGCGCGTCTTCGCGAGGCTCGCGCCCGAGGCGCTCGGCGCGCCCGGGCTCGAGCTCGACGGCACCGACGCCTCGGTGCACCGCCTCAGCGCCGCGCTCACGCGCGAGGCGCGCGACCGACTGCTCGTGGCGAAGTCGCCCGGTGAGCCACCCTTGCTCGTGCACGTGGTGCTCCACGGCACGGCCTACCTGGCGGCCTGCATCGTGGACCATCACGGGGGCGAGTGGATGGTGCGAAACCCGCTCTGGGAGACGCGCGTGCGCCTCGCGTCTCGCGCCGGCGAGGCCGAGCTCGCGCCCTTCTCGTGGTGGCTGCGCGCGCTGTCGGACGACGGCGTCGGCAGGCACGTGCTCGCCGACCGCTATCGCTCCTACGTCGAGGTCCCGACCGAAGACACCGAGTCCTGGCCGGTGCTCGCGCCGCCGGAGCGCAGGCTGCCGCGCCTCGGGCGCGTGCGCTACGACATGCTCTACAAATGGTTGAAGGCGCACCTACCCGAGCTGCGCGACCTCGGCGCCGACTTCCCCTCGGCCGAGCGCTTCGAGGAGCTAGGCTTCGAGTGGCTCGAGGGCCGGCTCGTGGGTGGTGGGCGCGCGCTCCTGCTCCACGGCCCCACGAAGAAGGGCGGTCTGCACCTCTTCTGGGTCACCGCGCAGGGCTTCTCGAAGGCGATGTTCCTCGAGGCCGACGGTGTGCCCGAGCACCGCGTGGAGGAGAGCGGCGAGAAGCTCGTGGTCACCGCGAGCGTCGGAGGTCGCATGGTGTCGCAGGAGCTGCTCTGGTGGGGCCCTTGAACAGCGTTCGCTGACGTCGGCTCGATTGCGTGCGGTGCCAGCGCAACATTACGATGACACGCGATGCCGCTACGCACGCTGCTCGCCTGGGTCTTCGGTCTCGCGACCTTCCTGCTCGGGCCGGGCCGAGCGCTCGCCGCCCCGCTGCTCATCGACGGCAGCGTCGCGGGCCCTGCCGTCTGCCCCGGCGGGGGCACGCCGGTCGACGCGAGCTGCCAGGTCAACGCGACGGCCTCGCTGAACCGCGGGTGTCGCTACGGCGGCACGCACACCTTCGACTCGGTCACCCTGCAGAACGGGGCGACCCTGTGTGTCACGCCGTTCGACGGGACGGACAAGCTCAACACCGGCAACCTGGTGCTGCGCTCGCTGTCGACGATCAGCGTCGACGCGACGAGCCGCGTCACGGCGAAGGGGGCCGGCTACCGCGCGCGCGTCTGCGACAACGGTGAAGGCCCCGCGACGCAGCCGCTCTCGGGGGGGCGAGGCGGCTGCGCGGTGCTCGACTCCGGCGGCGGCGGCGCGCACTTCGGTGGAGGTGGTCGCGGCACCAAGGATTGTTTCCTCGTCGCTCCGGCGACCTCCTGCCAGTTCCCCCAGGAGTGGGAGGAGAACTGCGGCGCGCTCAACGCAGCGGGCAACGCCTGCGTGAGCATCGCCGACCCGAACAACGCCGTCTGCTACGGCACGACGAACAGCCCCAACGGCGCGGGCGACGGGCTGCCCACCGTGGCCGGCATCTCCTTCCGCCACAGCGTCTACGAGGCGGAGTTCGGCGCCGCCGGAGGCGACAAGGGCTGCCGCGACGGTTTCGACTCCGCGCTGCGCTCCGGCCGAGGCGGTGGGCGCATCGTGCTCTTCGCGGCCAACGCCTCGCAGACCGGCGCGATCAGCATCGCGGGTCGCGTCGTCGCCGACGGGCACCGAGGCTGCTCGAGCGGCAACGACTCCGCGGGCGGCGGCGCGGGAGGCAGCGTGCTCATCGTCGGAGATCAGGTCGAGGTGCTGCCCACCGCGCGCGTGACTGCGCACGGCGGGCGTGGAGGCGACTCGCAGCCCAAGTGCCTGCCCTGCACGAGCAACGCGCAATGCCAGGCCGGCCAGACCTGCCAGGCCGGCCGCTGCGGCCCCTGCAACTGCACGCCGTGCACCTCGAACGCGCAGTGCAACTCGCTGCTCGGGCAGACCTGCAGGAACCTCGGCGGTGACCTCGGCAGCGTCTGCGCCGACGCCTCCAACCAATGCTCCCCCTTCGACCCGGGCGACGACGAGCGCGAGTGCGCCGGCACGCAGAACAATGGCACCTGCGACGACTGCGCGGGCGGCGGAGGAGGCGGCATCATCAACGTGCAGTCGCGCCTCGGCGACATCCACCCGGAGGCGATCTTCGACGTGCGCGGCGCCGCAGGTGGCATCTGCCCGATCTGCTCGGGCGAGGCCGGCGGAGGCGCCGGCGAGCTGCAGATCGACAGCGCTTACGTGGGCGAGATCTGCGACGGCTGGGACAACGACTTCGACGGCATGATCGACGAGGGCCTGGGGCAGATCCTCTGCCCGGACGGCACGCTCATCGAGGCCTGCCTCGGCGGTGTGCCCCAGATCTGCGACTACTCGGATCCGAGCCTCTGCCTCGTGCAGGCGAGCGACGCGCGCCCGCGCTTCACGATGATCGTCGACACCTCGGGCTCGATGCTCAACGACCTCGCGGGCAACCCGACCTTCGGCGACGGCTCGGCGGACTACCCCGGCGTCGACACCGCGAGCGACGCCGACGCCATCGCCGGCAACAACTCGCGCCTCTTCATCGCGAAGGAGGCGCTCACGCAGGTGCTGAGCGCCTTCCCCGAGAGCGACTACGCGCTCGCGCGTTACTACCAGGACGTGGGCGTGAACCGCAGCTGCCAGTCGGCCTCGAACTTCGAGTGCGCCGCGAGCTGCTGCTCCTACGACGACCCGAGCGACAACCTGCCGCCGCCCTATCCGGCGACCTACCCCGGCAACACCTGCGTGCTCTCGCAGATCTATCCGGGCGCCGGCTACCCCGCGACGCCTGCCTTCACCGGCAACATCTCCATCGGCTGGGCGCCCGAGACGAACGAGGTCCCGGCGACGAGCGAGTGCATCAACTACGCGGGCTCCTGCGGGCCGCCACGCCGCGGCGCACAGGTGCTCGTCGGCTTCGACCGGCCGATCAACAGCTACCTGCGCTGGCTCGACGGCCTCGAGGACGCCGACGCGAGCTTCGACGCGAGCACCGTGGAGGGCAACCACTGCGCCACGGGTGACTGCGAGCTGCGCGGCACCGGGCCCACGCCGCTCGCGGGCTCGCTCCAGGCGACCTACGACTACCTCGTGCCGGTCGTCTCCTGCGACGGCGCGAAGGACTGCCGATCCTACTCGACGATCTTGCTCACCGACGGCGCCGAGAGCTGCGACGGCGACCCGATCGCAGCGGCCGCCGCGCTGAACTCGGGCATCGCTGGCAAGGCTGTGCGCACCTACGTGATCGGCTTCAGCGTGCTGCCGAGCGAGCAGGGTCAGCTCAACGCCGTCGCCGCCGCCGGCGGTACGGGCGCCGCGTTCTTCGTGAGCTCGAAGCAGCAGCTCGCCAACGCGCTCGCGCAGATCATCGGAGAGAACCAGAAGTTCGAGCTCTGCAACGGCCTCGACGACGACTGCGACACGATGATCGACGAGGACTTCCCGGAGAAGGGCCTGCCCTGCAACGACGGCCTGCTCGGGGTCTGCGCCGGCACCGGGGCCTTCCTCTGCAAGGCCGACGGCACGGGCACCGAGTGCGTCATCACGAACCCCGGCGGGACTCCGAGCGCCGAGATCTGCAATGGCCTCGACGACGACTGCGACGGGCTCGTCGACGAAGACGACCTCGGCCTGCCGCTCGACTGCTGCGTGCCGATGCCCGAGGTCTGCGACGGCGTCAGCAACGACTGCGACGCCGACATCGACGAGCAGGACGAGATCGCGGTCAACCAGCCCGGGGTCTTCGGGGTGAGCTGCGGTGTGCTCACCGCGCCCAACGACCAGGCGCCGTGCAAGCTCGGCACGGTGCTCTGCGTCAATGGTGGCCCGCTCTGCGTGGGCTTCGTCGGGCCCAAGCCCGAGGTCTGCAATGGTCAGGACGACGACTGCGACGGCATTCCGGACAACGTCGGCTGCCCGGGCGACGCAGCGTGCATCGAAGGTCAGTGCCTCTCGCCCTGCGCGGGTGGCGAGTTCGCGTGCCCGAGCGGCTTCGAGTGCCTGGGCGGCTACTGCCACCCGCTCGGCGGCGAGGGTGGTGGGGGCCAGGGCGGGGGCGGCGCGGAGGGCCCCGGCGGCGGCGGCGAGGGCGGCGAAGGAGGCGACCTGACGAGCTCGAGCTCGAGCAGCGGCGCGACGACGAGCTCGAGCGGCGCAGGTGGCTCGGGCGAGGGCGGGGCCGGGCTCGCGCCGGCCTATGGGCTCGCGACCGGCGGTGGTGGGCTCTCGTGCAGCGCCTCGGCCGGCCCTGGCGGCGAGCGAGGCTTCGGCCTCGGTGGCCTGCTCGCGCTCGGCGCGGCGCTCGTGTGGCGCAAGCGCCGCGTGCGTTCGGCGAAGGAGGTGGCGTGATGCGCGCCGAGCTCGGCTCGGGTCGCCTGCGATCGTCGGCCCTCGCGATGGTCGCCCTGCTCTCTGCGCTCGCGTCAGCCTCCGTGGGCTGCGACACCGACGCCTACTGCTTCCAGAACTGCGAGGTGAGCGCCTCGAGCGTAGGCGGCGCGGGCGGTGAGGGGCAGGGCGGCGGCGGCGGACAGGGCACGACGGGCACCTTCGCCGGCGGCGGCGCCGAGGACTGTGGTGACACCCAGAGCAGCCTCGAGAACTGCGGCGCCTGCGGGAAGAAATGCGAGCCCTTCGGCGCGGTGCCGATCTGCGTGGAGGGCGAGTGCCAGATCCTCTCCTGCCTCGACGGCCTCTACGACATCGACGACGACGCGAGTCTGCCCGACGGGCAGAAGACGGGCTGCGAGTACGCCTGCCCGGTCGCCGCGGCCGACGTCGGCCCCGAGCTCTGCGACGGGATCGACAACGACTGCGATGGCCTCGTCGACGTCGCGGATCCCAGCCTCGTCGCCGCGCCGGCGGCGCTCTGCAACACCACGCCGGGCACTCCCTGCGCGAGCACGGTCGTGGCCTGCGAGGCCGGGAGCTGGGTCTGCCACTATGCGCCGGAGGTCGAGCTCGTGGCCGGCATCGTGCGCGACAACGAGACGCTCTGCGACGGGCTCGACGGCAACTGCGACGGCTCGGTCGACGAGTGGTTCGGCGATCTGGGCACCGTCTGCGCCGATCAAGGCTTCGGCCCCTGCCGCGACTTCGGCGTGGTCGTGTGCAACCCGGCGAACCCGAACACGACGACCTGCGATCTGAGCGCGCCGCCCGACCCTGGGCAGCCGATGCCCGAGCTCTGCAACGACGTCGATGACGACTGCAATGGCCTGGTCGACGATGCGCTGCCGCCCGCAGCCTTCGACATGGTGCCGATCCCCGGCGGCGCGGGTGTGCTCGTCGACCGCTACGAGGCCTCGCGCCCCGACGCGACGATGTCGGCGCCGGGCATCGTGGAGGCGGTCGCCTGCTCGAGCGGCATGGTGCTCCCGTGGACGGGGGGCGGCTACGAGGAGGCCTCGGCGGCCTGCGCCGCGCGTGGCGTGGGCTACCGGCTGTGCACGGCGAGCGAGCTCGAGCTCGCCTGCCGGGGCGCATCGGATCTCGACTATCCCTACGGCGACACCTACCAGGCGATGAGCTGCAACGGCGTCGACGCCGGCCTCGGCATGGTCGCGGCGACGGGCAGCTTCGCCGCCTGCACGACGAGCGCGGCGAGCATGGCCGACTCGGCCTTCGACCTCTCCGGCAACGTGGTCGAGTGGACGGCGACGCAGACCAACGCGGCGTCGACGCCGGGGCGCATCTTCCAGCTGCACGGCGGCTCGTACCTCTCGCCCACGCTCGGGCTCGCGTGCACGATCGAGCTCGCGCCCCGCGCGCTCGAGGGCGCGCTCTTGCCGAACATCGGCTTCCGCTGCTGCAAAGACCCCTGATGGGAGCGCCGAGGGTTTCCTGAGAGAACTCTCAGGGAGCCCTCAGGCTGCGCGAGCGCGGCCGGGCTAGTCCTGGCGAGGTGTACGCCGCCCTCACGCTCACGATCGGCCTCGCCTTCGCGCCGCCCCCCGGCTCCGGGCGCGGCGCAGAGCCCCACCTCGGCGAGCCCGCGAAGGAGATCGCGCTCGGCTTCGAGCAGGCGCTCGCGCGAGCGCGAGAGCTCGCGCCCGAGCGCGCGCTGCGACGCTCGGCGAAGGAGCTCGAGGGCAGCTCGGTGGGCGTGGGCCCCTTCGTGAAGAACCCGACGCTCGAGCTGTCGCCGAACCTCAGGTTCTCGCCGAGCTCGGATCTGGGGCCGGAGGGTCAGCTCATCGTGCGCTTCCCGCTCGACGTCGCGGGGCTCGGCGCCGCGCGCGAGCGGGTGATCGATCGCGTGGGGGCCGAGCTCGAGGCGCAGGCCGACGAGCTCGGCCTGGAGGGCACGCTCTCGGCGGCGCGCGCCTGGCTCGACCTGTGGGTGGTCGTGGAGACCCAGGGCTCCGCGGAGCGCGACGCGGCGCTCGCGCGCGAGCTCGTGGGCAAGCTGAGCGCGGCGCGCCGGGTGGAGGAGGCGAGCGCGCTCGACGTGCTCGACGCGGAGGTGCTCGCCGACGAAGCAGAGCTCGCGATCCTCGCGCTCGAGGGCGAGCGCCACGACCGCGCGCTGCGCCTCGCGCGCGTGCTGGCGATGGCGCCTTCGCCGCTGCCCACGGTCGCGGGGGGCCTGCCCGAGCCCGCGCTGCCTGCCCCCGTCGAGCAGGCCTCGTGGCCCGCGGAGCTGCCCGCGGTGCGCAGGGCCGAGCGCGCAGCCGAGCTCGCCGAGGCGAGGGCCGAGGAGGCGAGGGCGGCGAGCGCGACGGATCTATCGCTGGGCTGGTCGCTCACGCGAGACGCACCCCAGGGCTGGACCACGGGCGCGGTCATCGCGATCGGCCTGCCTTGGTTCGACCGCGCGCAGGCCTCGACCGCCGAGCACGAGAGCGCCGCGCGCGTGCAGGCCGCCACGAGCGCGCTCGAGCGCGAGCGCGGGCGCGCGGATCTGGCCGCGGAGCTGCACGAGGTGGAGCACACACGCGAGCTCTCGCAGCGCCTCGAGGCGGTGATCGTGCCGAGGCACGAGGCGGTCGCGAGCGCGAGGCAGCGACTCGTCGAGGCCGGGGAGGCCACGGTGCACGAGCTGGTGCTGGCGCGGCGCGCGCTCGTCGCGGCCAGGCGGAGGGCGATCGAGGCGAAGGCCGCGCATGCGCTCGCGCGGGTGCGGGCGAAGCTCGTCTACGAAGCAGGTGCGGCGCGAGCGGCGTCGAGCAGGGGAGCCGGCCGATGAGCAGCCTCGCGATGCGTCTTCGCGTCGTCGTTCTCTCGAGCGCGGCGCTGTCCGCGCTCTCGGGCTGCGAGCCGAGCCAGCCCGGCTCGGAGCAGGCGCCCGCCGAGGCGGCGAGCCGCGAGACGGCGTGGGTGCGCGTGCGGCCCGTGTCGAGCGCCAGCCTCGAGGCGGCGCCGGCGGAGGTGCTCGCGCGCGCCGACGCGCGTGGTGAGCTGAGCTGCCCCTCGCAGGGGCGCGTCGTCTCGGTGCTCGTCGCGCGTGGCGACCGCGTCGTGAAGGGCACGCCGCTCGTGGAGGTCGTGCTGCCGGAGGTGGTCGAGGCGCTCGGCATGCGCGAGGCCGCGGCGACCCGCCTGCGCGCCATCGACGCGAGGCTCGCGAAGCTCGGTGCGTTGCGCGGCGAGGGGCTCGTGCGCGCAGGCGAGCTCACCGAGCTCGAGCTCGCGCGCGCGGAGGCCTCGGCGAGCGCTCGCCTCGCCGAGGCGAAGCTCGCCGCGGCCGGGCTCTCCGATGGATCGGCGGTGCGCGTGGGGGGAGCGCTGCGCCTCACGAGCCCGGTCGACGGCGTGGTCACGGATCTCGACTCCGTCGTCGGTGGCGCGTGCGCACCGGCCTCGCCTCCGCGCGCTACGTCTTCGTCGCTCGCTCGGGCGCCGAGCATCCGGTGACGCTCGTGGAGCAGGCGCCCGACGCGATGGCCGGGACGCGGCGCGCCTGGTTCTCGCTCGCGCCGGACGCCGCGCTCGCGCCGGGCACGCCCGGCAGGCTCGAGGTGCGGCTGCCCAGCGACCAACCCGCGTGGATCGTGCCGGCGCGCGCCGTGGGGCTCGTCGGTGGCGTCGCGCGCCTCGACCGGCGGCGTGAGGGCGCGCGCATCGAGGTCGAGGTGCTCGCGATGAGCGGCTCGGTGGCCGTCGTGTCGGGCGCGCTCGAGGCGGGCGACGAGGTCGCCGCGAGCTTGCGCACCGACGTCGAAGAGGCCGCCCCCGCCGGGAGCGCGCCGTGATCGAGCGGCTCGTACGCTGGTCGGTCACGCGGCGCGCGCTCGTGCTCGTGCTCACGGCGATCTTCGTCGTCGGCGGCGTCTACGCCGCGCTGCACGTCGACCTCGATGCCCTGCCCGACACCACGAACAACCAGGTGATCGTGCTCACCTCCGCCCCGGGGCGCACCCCCGAGGAGGTCGAGCAGATGGTCACGCGGCCGGTGGAGCTCGCGCTCGGTGGCCTGCCCGGGCTCGTCACGCACCGCAGCCTCTCGCGCTACGGCATCTCCTCGGTCACGGCGATCTTCGACGACGACGTGCCCGCGCAGCTCGCGCGCACGATGGTCGCCGAGCGCCTCGGTTCGATCGCCGGCGAGCTGCCCGAGGGGGTCGGCACACCCGAGCTCGGCCCGCTGAGCGGCGGCCTCGGCGAGGTCTACCACTTCAGCCTCTCCTCCTCCTCGCGCACCCCCGCGGAGCTGCTCGAGATCGCCACCCTGCGCGTGCAGCCGATCCTCAAGAGCGTGCCGGGCGTCGTCGAGGTGAACACCTGGGGTGGCGCGACGCGCACGCTCGAGGTGCGCGCTCGCGCGGCGGATCTCGCCCGCCATGGGCTCGACCTCGGCGAGCTCGAGCGCGCGCTCGGAGACGCGGTGGGCAGCGCGCCGGGCGCGAGCCTCCCGGCTGGTCGAGGCCAGGCGCTCCTGCGCGGCAGCTTCCTGCCGACGGATCCGGCCGAGCTCGGGGAGGTCGTCGTGCGCCGCCAGCAGGAGCGCCACGTGCGTGTCGCCGACGTCGCCTCCGTGCACGCGGGCGCGCTCACGCGTGTGGGCGCCGCCACCGCGAACGGAGGCGGTGAGGTCGTCTACGTGATGGCGCAGATGCTCCGCGACGCGAACGCGCTCGAGGTGACCGATCGCATCGAGGAGCGCATGTCCGACGTGCGCGCCGTGCTGCCGCCCGACGTGCGACTCGAGCTCGTCTACGACCGCAGCAAGCTCGTGCACGCGACGCTGCGCACCGTCGGCAAGAACCTGCTCGAGGGCGGCCTGCTCGTGGCCGTCGTGCTCTTCGTCCTGCTCGGCAGCCTGCGCGCGGGCCTCGTGGTCGCGCTCGCGATCCCGCTCTCGATGCTCGGCGCCGCGATCGGGATGCGCTTCTTCGGCGTCGCGGGCAACCTCATGAGCCTCGGCGCGATCGACTTCGGGCTCGTCGTCGACGGCGCGGTCGTCATGGTCGAGCACGTGTTCCACGCGGCGAAGAAGCACGGCGGGCTGCCCGCGGAGCACGACGCGCGTGCGCGCTTCGTCGCCAAGCAGACGAGCTCGGTCGCCTCGCCGATGTTCTTCTCGGTGCTCGTGATCCTGCTCGTCTACGCCCCGGTCGTCAGCCTCACCGGCGTCGACGGCAAGCTCTTCCGCCCGATGGCGCTCACGGTCATCTTCGCGCTGCTCACCTCGCTCGTGCTCGCGCTCACGCTCGTGCCGGCGCTCTCGAGCCTCGTCTTGCGCCCGCGCGACATCCCGGCGCGCGACCCTTGGGTCGTGCGCGGCCTCGAGCGCGTCTACTTGCCCCTGCTCTCTGCCTCGGTCGCGCGCCCTTGGCTCGTCGCTTCGGTCGCGGTCGTCGCGCTCGTGGGCGGAGCTGCGCTCTTCGCGCGCCAGGGCACCGAGCTCGTGCCCCAGCTCGACGAGGGCGACCTCGTGATCCAGACGACGCGCAACGCCGACATCTCGCTCGAGCAGGCCGTCGAAGACGCAGGGACCTTCGAGCGCGCGGTCGCCTCGGTGCCCGAGGTGCGCCGCGTCGTCTCGCGCATCGGCAGCCCCGCGGTCGCGACCGACATCATGGGGCTCGAGCAGGCCGACGTCTTCGTCGAGCTCGCGCCGCGCGCCGAGTGGCGCAAGGGCCTCACGCGGGAGGCGCTCATCGGCGAGATCGAGGCCGTCGTCGAGGCGCACGCTCCGGGAGCGGACCCGTCGTTCACGCAGCCCATCCAGATGCGCTTCAACGAGCTGCTCGGCGGCTCCGTCTCCGACGTCGCGCTCAGCATCTACGGCCCCGATCTCGCGGAGCTACACCGGCTCGCCGACGAGGCGCGCGAGCTCATCGCCGCGGTGCCAGGCGCGGCCGACGTGCGCGTGCAGGCCCCCGACGACGTCGCGCTCGTCGAGGTCCGCCCGCGCGCGCTCGAGGCCGCGCGGGTCGGGCTCGGGCCCGGAGAGGTCGTCGCCGCGACCGCGGCGCTCAGGCAGGGCATCGAGGTCGACCGCAGCTACGAGGGCGCGCTCGTGATCCCCATCGTGCTGCGGCTCGAAGGCACCGACTCGGTGTTCGAGCTCGCGCGGCAGCCGATCGCGACCGCGAACGACGGCGTCGTGCCGCTCGGCGCGCTCGCCGAGCTGCAGCACCGCGAGGCGCCGAGCCTCGTGAACCACGACGAGGGCGCGCGCAGGCTCGTCGTAGGCTTCAACGTGCGCGGCCGTGAGCTCGGCGAGGTGGTGCGCGACGCGCGCTCGGCCGTGGAGACGAAGCTCGAGCGCCCCGACGGCTATCGGCTCGGCTGGGGCGGGCAGTACGAGACGCTCGAGGAAGCGAAGGCCCGCCTCGCGATCGTGGTGCCGATCGCGGTCGTGCTCATCTTGCTCGCGCTCTACGCGACCTTCCGCAGCGTGCGCGCGGTGCTCGTCGTCTTCACCAACGTGCCCTTCGCCTGCGTGGGCGGCATCGCGGCGCTGTCCTCGCGCGACATGCCGCTCTCGATGAGCGCCGCGATCGGCTTCATCGCGCTCTCCGGCATCGCGGTGCTCAACGGCGTCGTCTACCTCTCGCGTGTGCTCGAGTCCGAGCGCTCCGGCGTCGACCCGCACGAGGCCGCGGTCGAGGCGGCCCGCTCGCGTGTGCGCCCCGTCATGATGACCGCGCTCGTCGCCGCGCTCGGCTTCGTGCCGATGATGCTCGCGGTGGGCGTCGGCGCGGAGGTGCAGAAGCCGCTCGCGACCGTGGTCGTCGGCGGGCTCGTCACCTCGACCTTGCTCACGCTCGTCGTGCTGCCGACGTTGTACCCTCTGGTCGCCGAGGTCTCGCGTCGCGCGCGCAAGCCGCGCGAGCCCCACCACGCCCCATGAGACTCCTGCTCGTCGAAGACGAACCCAAGCTCGTGAAGCTGCTCCGCCGAGGGCTCGGCGAGGAGGGGCACACGGTCGACGCCGTCTCCACGGGCACCGACGCGCTCGAGCAGGCGACGCGCATCGCCTACGACGTGATCGTGCTCGACTGGGGGCTGCCCGAGCTCGATGGCCTCTCGGTGCTGCGTGCGCTGCGCGCGCGTGGCGCGAGCACGCCGGTGCTGCTGCTCACCGCGCGTGGCTCCGTCGGCGAACGTGTGACGGGGCTGCGCGCCGGCGCCGACGACTACCTCGTGAAGCCCTTCAGCTTCGAGGAGCTGCTCGCGCGCATCGAGGCCTTGCACCGCAGGTCGAGCGGCCACGAGCTCGCGCGCAAGCTGGGCGACCTCGAGGTCGACCGCGTGCGCCGGACGCTCCACGGGGCCTCGGGTGAGGTCTCGCTCACCGCGCGAGAGTTCGCGCTCTTCGCCGCGCTCGCAGGGCACCTCGGCGACGCGATCACGCGCACGGAGCTGCTCAGCTCGGTGTGGGGCCCCGACTTCGACGGCGAGCCCAACGTGGTCGACGTGTACGTCGGCTACGTGCGCAACAAGCTCGCGCAAGCAGGCGCGAAGCAACTCTCGATCGAGACCGTGCGCGGCGTCGGCTACCGCATGCGTGTCGAGGAGGGCTGAGCGTGCGCATCGGTGCGCGCTTCGTGCTCTTCGGTGCCGCGCTGCCGCTCGTCGCGCTCGTCGCGAGCGTGGCGCTCGGTGGTGTGCTCTTCCGCCGCAGCCTCGAGCTGAGCGTCGACCGCGCGCTGCTCGCTCAGGCCGCCAGCGAGAGCGTGAGCATGTTCGACTCGCCAGGCGGTGAGCCGCACCTGCACATCGAGCACGCGGCGCTGCCGGCGGAGGTCATCGCCCGCGCACCGCAGGCCGCGGTGATCGACGCACGCGGCGAGGTCGTGATGTCCTTCCCCGAGGGCGTGCGCGTCCCCGAGGTGCCGCGCCCCTCCGGGGCCGACCCCGAGCTCGCCACGGTCGGCTCCTTGCGGGTGCTCACCGTGCGGGTGGGGCAGCGAGGCCGGCTCTACACGCTTCAGCTCTGGACCGATCTCGAGCACGTCGACGAGGCGCTGCGCCGTTATTGGCAGGTCACGATGGGCTCGGCCGCGCTGCTCGGCGCGGCGCTGCTCGCGCTCCAGCTCCTGCACGCGCGCAGGCTCGAGCGGCGCATCGCGCGGCTGCGCGGTTGGCTGCCGCAGGTGCGCGACGAGGGCGGGGAGTGGTCGCCCCCGCGCGACGACGCCGGCGACGAGATCACCGAGCTGCGCGACGGCCTCGACGAGGCGATGCAGCGAGTCCGGCGCATGCGCGAGGCCGAGGAACGCCTCGTCGCCAACGCGGCGCACGAGCTGCGCACCCCGCTCGGCGCGATGCGCATGGAGCTCGATCTGGCGCTCCGGCGCGATCGCAGCGCAGAGGAGCTGCGCGAGGCGCTCACCTCGGCGCGCGACGAGGTCGACCGCCTCGCCAAGCTCTCGTCGAGGCTGCTCGATCTGGCCGACGCAAGCGGTGGGCGCCTGGAGCTCGAGCGGCTCGATCTCGAGGCCGTCGTGAGCGACGCCGTCGACGCCGTGTCGGCGCAGCTCGCCGGCAAACGGGTCGCGCTCGAGCAGCAGGCGAGCGGTGACGCCCACATCGAGGCCGACGCGCTCCGGATCCGCCAGGTGATCGACAACTTGCTCGGCAACGCGCTGCGCTTCGCGCCCGCCGCGAGCGAGGTGCGGGTCGTGCTCGAGGGCTCGACGGAGGAGGTGCGCGTGCGCGTGGTCGACGCCGGGCCAGGTGTGCCCGCCGGCGCCGAGGCGCGCATCTTCGAGCCCTTCCACCGAGAGTCGAAGGACGGGGCCGGCACCGGGCTCGGCCTCGCGATCTCCCAGCAGGTGGCGCAGCGCCACGGCGGCTCGGTCCGGCTCGCGAAGAACGAGCCCGGCGAGGTCGTCTTCGAGCTCTGCCTGCCGCGCAAGCCGCCGGCCGATCCGAGAGCGCGTCCAAGCAGCGCGCTCCGGGTGTAGAGTCGGCACGTGCTCTCGGCCGACGTCCGCTTCGAGGGGTTCACCCAGACCGACTGGGCGCGTGTGCTCTCGCTCTTCGCTCCGCGTCGGGCCGAGGGCGGCGAACGCGACCCGGATCGGCCGCGCGGCGGGGTGATCGCGGTGCACGGCGGCGGCCGCCTGCGCAAGCTCGTGCACACCGAGGTCGGCCGCCTGCGCCTCGACGACGTCGCCTCCGCGTGGCCGCTCGAGGCCGCCGAGCTCGCGCGGCGCCACCACGCGAGCTGGGCGGTCGTCGTCGAGATGGGCGCGCTCGAAGACGTGATGGAGAGCTTCGGCGCCCGTGCGCGCCGCAGCGACACCTTCACCACGCAGCTGCTCCTGCTCGTGACGCTGCTACGTGAGCAGCTGCTCGAGGGGCGGATCGAGCACTGGCCGGTCCGCCTCGCGGGCATGCCGGTGCCGACCGAGGCGATGATCGATCACACCCTCGACGCGCTCTGCCAGCGCGAGCACGTGATCGCGCTCGGCCTCTTCGACGGCGGCGAGCTCTACACCTCCATCGCGATGCGCCGCGGTCGCGAGGGTGGCATCGACTGGATCCTCGGCCCCGACGAGCTCAGGCGCGACATGGGCCTGCTCGCCGGCGACTGGCGTCGCGATCACCGGCACCTCGCGCGCGCCGTCGAGCGCCGCATGGGCAAGCTCGCGCTCGGGGTCTACGCCGAGGCCTCCACGCTGCGTCGCCTCGAGGTCGACCCGACGCCGGGCGCCTGGGCCAAGGCGGTCGCGGTGCGCGACGTGATCCTGCAGCCGGTCCCGGTCGCGCTCGCGCTGCCGCTCGGCATCGACGCGGGGCGCGCCGCGGTGTCTGCACTGCGTGGCGTGCTCGATCGCGCAGGGGCGAGCGAGGCCGCCGCGCCGCTCGTCGGCACGGTGCGCTCGACGCTCGGCGACCTCGCCGATGCGCTCGGGCTCACGCCTGCGCCGGGCAGCGTGGGGGGCCTCGAGTTCGACCTGCTCGAGCTGCTCCGTCGTCTGCTCGCGCGCGAGCGCTGAGGCCGGCCGCCGCAGACCACCACCGCGCGAGCTCCGCGCGGCCGGGGCCTCGCTCGCGGGGCTTGCGGCGAGCGGCGCATGGGGCGACCCTGCGCCCACTCGAACATGAAGCAAGTCGGCCTCTTGCTCGTCGCCATCGGTCTCGCCACGGCGATCCTGCTCTGGGTGGGCACGGTGCCGCCGGTGCCTCCCTTCACCCTGACCGACGCCTACCTGAGCGATGGCGGGCGTCGCCCGCTCGGCTGGGCCTTCCGCCTGCTGCTCATGAGCGGCGGCGGACTGCTCGCGGGCTGGGAGGCGCTGCGCCAGAAGCCCCAGCTGCGTGGGCTGGCCGTGCTCGGCACCGGACTCTGCCTCGCGGCCACCGCCGTGGCGGGGGTGTACTCCTCGCACGGCATGTGGAGCCTCGCCGTCACGGTGCCGCTCGGCTTCGCGCTGGTCGTGGCAGGGGTCGGCGCTCGCGACGAGCGCACCCAGCGCGAGCTCGAGGCCTTCACGACCTTCCCCGCGCGCGAGGCGCGCGCCGCAGCCGCCGAGGCCGGGGCCGAGGCCGCCACCGCCGGCTACCGCGAGGCGCCTCCCGGCATCGATCGCAGCGCGGCGCCCTACCGCGCCGATCACCTCGCGCTGCGCGCTCAGCGCGACGTCGCCAAGCTGCGCCGCGTCGACGCGCTGCCCGCGAACGTGGGCTGGATCCTGCCTTCGGTGGGCGACGGCACGGTCTCCGAGGTCTTCGCGCTGCACTCGGGCCTCGCCTACGTGGTCTTCGTCGAGGCCGACGACTTCAGCACCGCCGATCACGTCTCGGTCGTGATGAAGCTCGAGGACCGCGCGCCGGCGATGCTCGTGCGCCCCTTGCCGATCGTCGAGGGCAAACCCATCGCGAACACGGGCGTGCCCTTCAAGAAGGACCCCGAGTTCATGGCGGCCTTCCTCGTCGAGGCGCGCGATCCGAAGGCCGACGCGAAGGCCGTGCGCGGCTTCTTGAGCGAGCCGGTGCGCGACGCGCTGCTCGATCTGCCGATCGCGTGGTTGCGCGTCGAGCGCGACGTGATGGTGCTCACGCTCTACGGCCGCTTCGACTCCGACCACGCCGACGCGCTCGTCGAGACGGCCGACGTGCTCTTCGCCGAGCACGGCGGCGGTGGCGGGCCGAGCCTCTTGAGCCCCGAGCTCGACGCTCCCCCGCCCGCGGCGAAGAAGAAGTCGAAGAAGAAGGCGAGCGCGGCCACGCCCAGCGCGCGAGCCGCCGAGAGCGCGACGTGAGCGCGCCGATCCCCGCGCTCATCGGCGTCATCCACCTCGCGCCGCTGCCCGGCAGCCCTCGCTACGAGGGCGACGTGGGCGCGGTCGCCGCCTCGGCGGGCCGCTGCGCCCAGGCCCTCGCCGACGCGGGCTTCGACGGCATCGTCGTCGAGAACTACGGTGACGCGCCCTTCGAGCCGAAGGCCGTGCCGCCCGCCACCGTGGCCGCGCTCACCCGCTGCGCCATCGCCGTGCGCATCGCGGCGCCGACCCTCGCGCTCGGCATCAACGTCCTGCGCAACGACGCCGAGGCCGCGCTCGGCGTCGCCGTCGCCACGGGAGCCTCCTTCGTGCGCGTGAACGTGCACGTCGGCGCGCGCCTCACCGACCAAGGCATCGTCGAGGGCCGCGCGCACCACACCTTGCGCCTGCGCCGTGCGCTCGGCGCCACGCACCTGCGCCTGCTCTGCGACGTCGATGTGAAGCACTCCGCGCCGCTCGCTCCGAGGCCGCTCTACGACGAGGCCCGCGACCTCGTGGAGCGCGGCGGCGCCGACGCCGTGCTCGTCACCGGCGGCGGCACCGGCCGCGAGGCCTCGCTGCGCGACGTCGACGAGGCGCTGCGCGCGGTCGACGTGCCGGTGCTCGTCGCGAGCGGCGTCAGCGAGGCGACGCTGCCGCAGCTGCGCCGCGCGCACGGCGTCATCGTGGGCTCCTGCCTGCGCGCCGACGGCAAGGCGGGGGGCCCGATCGACCCCAGGCTCGCGCAGCGCTTCGCGGAGGCCTTCTGGGCCTCGCGTGCGCTCGACGCGCGCACCACGACCGACCCGCCCCCGCCCGTCTCGGTCTGAGCGCGCGAGGGCGCGCGCGCCCAGGTGTTCACTGCGGCACGGGCACGGGCGGCGGCTCGTCGTCGGGCGTGATGCAGCTCGACAGATCGAAGAGCAGGAAGATGAGCGCCTTCTCCTGATCGCTGAGCGGGTTGCTCGAGCAGGCGGTGGGGAAGGAGCCGTTCGCGTTGCCCGCGCTCGAGGAGGCGTGGATGTCGCTGAACACCATCTTGCCGCACTGCTCCTCCTCCGGAGCGGCGAGCGGCGTGTTGAAGGTGAAGTAGATCGGCGTCGACATGAAGCGCACCCAGATGCGCGCGAGCGGGCCGGTCGAGGTCGTGTGACGCCGCCCCTCGTTGACCTGGAAGCGCCCGAAGCTGTTGCTCGGGTTGCCGACGAAGGCCATCCACTCCGCGAGCGCCATGCCCTTGGGGAAGCTCGTGTCGATGTCGACCTGCCCGTTGAAGTCGTTCTGCGCGGAGCCGAAGCTCGCCACCGCCTGCAGCTCCGCGGGCGCGTCGCCCTGCAACCAGTTGTAGTGGTAGTGCGTGCCGAAGACGCGCCCGCCGCCGTTGAGGTACTCGAGCAGCTTGCCGCGGCGGCCGTCCTTGAAGGAGGGCTGCGTGCTGCCCTCGCAGGCCATCATGACGATGTCGTAGTTCTGCCAGCCGCTCTCCCAGAGGTTGTTCGGGCCGCTCGTGAAGGTGGCGCCTGGGCTCGCGCCGAAGCCGTTGTCGAAGCGGTCCGAGCCGTTGGCGCCTCGGTAGAAGTGCACGCGCGCGTCGCTGCCCTGGATGCCGAACTCCTGATCGTCGATGCCCATGCGGCGCAGGAGGCAGAAGAGCGGGTCGGCGCCGCCGGTCGTGAGCGCGATGCGCGGCAGGTTGGCGTTCTCACCGTCGGTGCGGCTCCGCGCGAGGCGCGTGAGCTGCGGGTCGGTGAGTGGGTTGTCGGTGCACTGCGTGACCGTGGGGATCGTGATCTGCCGGCGCCACTTGCCGATCTGCATCACGAGCGGGATGTCGCTGCCGACGGGCACGTTCTCGAGCGTGAAGCGGCCCTCGGTGTCGGTGAGCGCCGTGACGAGCGGGCTGCCGCTGAGCTCGGCGTCGCACTGATCGCAGCTCAAACCATCTTCGATCGGTTGCACCGGGGCGTTCGGCACGTAGACGATGACGTTGTAGAGCGGCAAGGTTCCCGAGGGGTCGTACACGGTGCCGCTCACGGTCGTGGTCGGCTCGGCGCCGCACTGGACCTGCTGGCACTCGAGGTTCTCGCAGGGCGGGGCGGTGCTCGTCGTGTCGAAGGTGCCCGTGGAGCCGCCGATGCCGCCCGCGCCTCCTTGGTTCGAGGAGGTGCTCGTGGAGCTGCCTGCGCCCGAGCCGGTGAAGCCGTCGTCGGAGCCCGAGTCACAGGAGCAGCCGGGCCACGCGAGCGCAGCCGCGAGAGGGAGGAGCCGGAGCGCCAGGCGCTTGCGATCGGAGAGCATGGTCATCGCCTCGTGGGCCGCGCTCGGGAGCGAGCGTCGACGCCTCCGGAGGGTAGCGTCCGGCGCGGGTCTGCTCAACGCGGAAGCCGGCCACTTCGGGCCGGCTTCGACGGGAGAGCAGGTTCGTGGCGCCGCGGAGCGCGCTCAGGCGCTCACTGCGGCACGGGCACCGGCGGCGGCTCGTCGTCGGGCGTGATGCAGCTCGACAGATCGAAGAGCAGGAAGATGAGCGCCTTCTCCTGCTCGGTGAGCGGGTTGTTGTTGCACGCGCTCGGGAAGGGGCTCGTGGGGCTGCCGGCCGAGCCCGACACGTGGATGTCGCTGAACACCATCTTGCCGCACTGCTCCTCCTCCGGCACGCCGAGCGGCGTGTTGAAGGTGAAGTAGATCGTGTTCGTGAGATAGCGGACCCACACGCGCGCGGCCTGCGACACGCTGAGCGTGTGCATGCGGCCGTCGAAGACGCGGAACTGCCCGGCGGGGCTCGAGCCGTCGACGAAGCTCATCCAGTCGGCGAGCGCCTGCCCCTTGGGGAAGCTCGTGTCGATGTTCACGAGCTGGTTGTCGAAGGTGTTGAAGTTGCTGGTGAAGCTGGCGACCTGCTGGAGCGCGGCCGGTGCGTCGCCTTGCAGCCAGTTGTAGTGGTAGTGGGTGCCGAAGACGCGCCCGCCGCTGTCGAGGTAGTTGAGCAGGTTGGCGCGTTTGCCGTTCTTGAAGCTCGCCTGCTCGCTGGCCTCGCAGGACATCATCACGATGTCGTAGTTCTGCCAGCCGTTCGTCCAGAGGTTGTTCGGGCCGCTCGTGAAGGTCGCGCCCGGGCTCGCCCCGAAGCCGTTGTCGTAGCGGTTCGAGCCGTTCGCGCCGACGTAGAAGTGCACGCGTGCGTCGCTGCCCTCGATGCCGAACTCCTCGTCGGCGATGCCGATGCGGCGCAAGAGACAGAACAGCGGGTCCGCGCTGCCGGTGGTGAGCGCGATGCGCGGCAGGCTGGCCTTGTCGCCGTCGGTGCGGCTCCTCGCGAGGCGCGTGACCTGCGGATCGGTGAGCGGGTTGTCGGTGCACTGCGTGACGGTGGGGATCGTGATCTGACGGCGCCACTTGCCGATTTGCATCACGAGCGGGATGTCGGCGCCGACGGGCACGTTCTCGAGCGTGAAGCGACCCTGGGTGTCGGTGAGCGCCGTGACCAGCGGGCTGCCGCTGAGCTCGGCGTCGCAGGTGTCGCAGCTCAGCTGGTCGGCGATCGGCTGCACCTCGGAGTTCGGCACGTAGACGATGACGTTGTAGAGCGGCAGCGTGCCGGAGGGGTCGTAGACGGTGCCGCTCACGGTCGTGGTCGGCGCGGCGCCGCACTGGACCTGCTGGCACTCGAGGTTCTCGCAGGGCGGGGCGGTGCTCGTCGTGTCGAAGGTGCCGGTGGAGCCTCCCATGCCGCCTGCGCCGCCGAGCCCGGCCGATGCAGTGGAGGTGCTGCTGCCCGCCCCCGAGCCGCTCAGGCCGTCTTCGGAGCCTGCGTCACAGGAGCAGCCTGGCCAGGCGGCGACACCGGCGGCGGGCAACAACCAGAGCAGAGAGCGGGCGCGAAACGGGGTCATGGGGCCTCGTGGTGGGCTCGAAGGAAGGGTGCAAGCGGGGCACCCGCTGCGCGGCCCGTGCGCCGCCTCGCCCGAGTGTAGCGAGCGATCGTCCGCTCCTCAACGATGGGCGCCCGCGCATTCGGTGCGTCATGGCTTCGGCCTGGCGCACCGTGCGGCGCTGGGGCAGGATGCCACGCGTCAGCCATGAAGCACCTCGCCCTCCCGCTCAGCCTCGCTTTGTTCTCCCTCGCCGCCTGCGCCGACGACCGCGCCGCGCCCGCTCCGCAGGCGGAGCCCGAGCCTGCCGCCGCCGCTGCGGCTTCGCCCGGCGCAGTCGCCAAGACCGACGCCGCCAAGCACGGCGCCGCCGAGGAGGGCCCCATGGGCTGCGGCGACGTGGAGAAGTCGAGGGCCGCCTCCGACGGCGCCAAGAAGCCCCTCAAGCAGACGAAGTTCGGCGAGTCGATCACCGAGAGCCAGGAGACCGCCCTCGCCGACATCCTCGCCGACCCGTCGAAGTTCGCGGGCAAGACCGTGCGCACCAGCGGCACCGTGCTCGCGGTGTGCAAGGCCGCCGGCTGCTGGATGGAAGTCGGCGACGAGACGAAGCGCGCACACATCAAGATGTCCGGCCACTCCTTCGTCGTGCCACGCAACTCCGATGGTCACCGCGCCGTGCTCCAGGGCACCGTCAAGGCGGGTGAGCCGCAGAACGAGTGCGGCAGCAAAGACAAGTGCGGCGGCTCGGAGAACGGCGCGCTCGCGAAGCTCGAGATCGAGGCGACCGGCGTGGAGTTCATCGACTGACGGCGCCGCCGCGCGGTCGGCCGTGCATGCTGGCAGGAGGGCCGCGCACTTCGCGTCGGGCCCGAGGAGCGAGGACCAGAGATGAAGCGAGAGAAGCGGCTCACCAAGAAGGAGCGCAAGGCGCTCTTCCCGTCGACGCAGCTCGACGTGCCCAAGGCCCACGACCACCACCACGGGCACATCCACTGCACCGCCTGCGGCAAGCACCTCGATCAGGACGAGTTCGAGACCGAGCCGGCCCGCGCCGTCTGGGTCGCCTGCCAGCACCACAGCCAGTTCTCGTCGTGCGCGGGCTGCGTCGACAAGACCCGCGAGCTGCTCGCCGAGCACGATCGCACCGGCCAGCCGGTGCGCACCGCCTCGGCCTGGCACTGAGCGCAGCGCCCGAGCCACCTCGCTCGGGGAACGTGGGCCAGCTTGAGCGAGCAAGGCTTGGGCGAAGAGCGCTCGACGAGGCAGCGCTCGCTCGTGCGGCAGAGCGTGACGATCACCCTCGTGATCGTCACGCTGCTCTCGGTGCTGCTCGGGGCCTACAGGCTCCGGCTCGATCCGAACGTCGACGCGCTGCTGCCGTCGCGCGGTGAGGCCGCGGCGCTCAGGCGCTACCTGCACGCCTTCGGGGGCGGTGGCCTCGGTGTGGTGCTCGTCGAGGGGCCCGACGCCGCGCGCGTCGCGGCCGCGTCGGACGAGCTCGCCCGGGGGCTCGAGGCGCTGCCCTCGGTGGCCTCGGCGAGCGCGCGCGTCGAGCTCGCCGCGAGCGACGACCCGTGGCTCGTGTGGCGTGGCGCCGACGCCACGGCGCGCCTCGCGCTGGCCGCGGCGCTCGAGCCCGAGGCGATGCGTGCGAGGCTGCGCGAGACGCGCCAGCTCCTGCTCTCGCCCGGGTCGGGCGCGCTGGCCGAGCAGATCGTCGCCGACCCGCTGCGGCTGCGAGAGATCGCCGCGAGCTCACGGCGCATCGGCGCCGGCGTCGAGCTCAGGGCCGACGGGCGGCTCGCGAGCGCCGACGGCACCGCGGAGCTCGTGCTGGTCGTGCCGCGAGGGCAGGCCCTCAAGCAAGACGACGCGCGCGCGCTCGTGCGCGAGGTCGCCGGGGTGATCGAGCCCGCCGCCGCGCGCGAGGACGGACTGCGCGTCGGGCTCACGGGGCCGCACGCCGTGAGCGCGCAGATGGAGGCCATGCTGCGCCGCGATCTCGAGCGCTCGAGCGTGCTCTCGAGCGTGCTCGCGAGCCTCGCCTTCGCGCTCGTCTTCCGCCGCGTACGCGCGCTCGCCGCGATCCTCCCGCCGCTCCTGCTCGGCACGCTGTGGACGGCGGCGCTCGCTTCGTTCTGGCCGAACGGTCTGAGCGGAGTCGCCGCGGCCTTCGCTTCGGTGGTGGTCGGCGTCGGCTTCGACACCGGCGTGCACGTCTACGGCGCCTTGCTCGAGGCGCGCCGCCGCGGGCTGTCGCCAGACGACGCCGCGCGCGTCGCGCGTCAGCGCACGATGCGCCCGGTCCTCGTCGCCGCGACGATCGCCGCGGTCGCCTTCGCGAGCCTCGCCACGTCGAGCATCGACGCGCTCGCGCAGCTCGGGCTGCTCTGCGCCGCGGGCGAGCTCACGACGGCGCTCGCCATCGTCGCGCTCACGCCCGAGCTCGGCCGCTGGCTCGAGCGAGGTCCTCCTCCCACCGAGCGCCCGCACCGCATCGTGGACCTGGTCGCCAGGCTCAGCGCGACCAAGGGCCGCGCCCGCGCCGTCTGCGCCGTGATGCTCGCGCTCGGGCTCGGCGTGCTGCTCACGGGGGTCGAGCTGGGCGACGCGCTCGTGGGCGTACGGCCGAGCTCGCTCGCCGCGCTCGAGGTGGAGGGGAGGATCTTCGATCGCTTCGGCGGCGGCCCGCGCCCCTTCACGGTGCTCGTCGAGGACGGCGACCGTGATCGCGCGATGCAGCGGGCCGACGCGCTCGCCGAGCGCCTCGCCGCCGCGCCCGAGCTCGTCACCCGGGTCGACGCCATGTCCTCGCTCCTGCCGGCCGAAGCGACGCAGCGCGCGCGCCTCGCCGAGCGGGACGCGCTCGGGCTGCCCGCGCGGGCCGACGCGCTCGAGCAAGCGCTGCGCGAGGAGGGCTTCGCGCCGTCGCGCTTCGCGGCCACGCTCGCGGCGATGCGCGCGCCCTCGGGCGAGGTGCGCGCGATCGAGGCGGCGCTCGAGGGGCAGGCCTCGATCCTCGCGAGCCGCTACCTCGCAGAGGCCGACGGGCGCTGGCTCGTGGCGATGCAGGTACACACGAAGCTCGCAGGCGACGAGGCGCGGCGCGCGCTCGAGGCGGTGATCTCGCCGATCGACGAGGGCGCGCTCGTGACGGGCTACGCGCGGCTCGAGAGCGATCTACGGAGCACGCTCGCGCGTGAGCTGCCCCTCATCGGCGGGCTCTCCGGCGTGCTCGTGCTCGTGCTGCTCGTGCTCGCCCTGAGGCGCGCCCGAGACGTCGCGCTCGCGCTCGGCTCGCTCGCGGTCGGCGCGGGTGCGCTGCTCGCGATCGCGTCGATCGCCGACGTCCCGCTCCACGTCTACTCGGCGCTCGTCTTGCCGGTCTTGCTCGGCATCTCGGTCGACGAGGCGATGTTCCTCCTCTACCGCGCGAGGGAGGCTCCACCCGGCGCCGATCCGGTGGGTCACACGCTGCGCGACGAGGGACCGCTCGTCGCGACCACCGCGCTCACCACCAGCGCGGGCTTCGCGGCGCTCGGCTTCAGCGACTACGACGGCCTCCGACACCTCGGCTGGGTCGGCACGCTAGGCAGCCTGATCCAGCTCGCGGTCGCGATGTTGCTCGTGCCCTCGGGGCTGCGCCTCTTCGGCGCGAAGAGCGAAGGCACGCCCAGCCGGCGCTGATAGGATGCGCCCTCGGTGAAGCGCCCCGCCCTCCTGCTCGTCGGTGCCACGTCGCTCTGGGCCTCGGCCGCAGGCGCCGAGCCCCAGGCGGAGGCGACGAGCGCCGCGAAGCCCGCGAGCGCCGCGAGGCCGGCGCCGGCGCAGCCTGCTGCGACGCCGCCCGCGCACCGCCCGGCGATCGAGACCATCGCGCGCTCGCTCGCCCGGACGCTGCCCGAGCTGCCCCCGAGCGCGCTGGTCGTCGCGGCGCCGCTCGAGAGCGACGCGAGCGCGCCGCGTGGGCAGGCGCTCGCCGAGCTCGTCGCTTCGCGCGTGGCGGGTGAACGCAGGCTCGGCGTCGTGACGGGCACGCACGGGCTCGTGCAGGCGCTCGCGCGCGCGCGAGGCGCGAGCCACGTCTTGCTGGTCGCACCGAGCATCGCGGGCGGTCGCCTGCGGGCTTCCGCGAGCCTGCACCCCGTGCCGTCCACGGTCTGGGCGCGCATCCGACAGCCGCTGCCGGGAGCGGTCGCACACGCCTTCGCCGAGGCGCCGATCGACGCGGAGGTGCGCGCGCACCTCGAGCCCATCCCCATCACCGCCTTCGACACGCACCGAGGGCGCGCCTTCGAGAGCGGCGTGCTCGCGCTGGCCTGCGACGACTTCGACCGCGACGGCGCGCCGGAGATCCTCAGCGTGAGCCGGCACCGTGTGACGATCTCGCGCATCCAGGGAGGGCGCGTCGTTCCCGTGCGCGCGAGGGCCTGGAGCGAGCTGTCGCCGGTGCACGCGTCGCCGCACCGTGAGCCCATCGGCTCGGCGGTCGCGCTCGCGCTGCCCGCGGCCGACCCTCTCGCCGAGCGCGAGCTCGTCGTCTCGCTCACCGATCGTGCGCTCGCGCTCAGGCTCGACGCGCGGCTCGAGCCTCGCGAGAGCTTCCCCGCCTTCGCGCTAGCGGCCTCGGGCAGCTACGCCTGCGCGCGCCTGCCCGCGATCAGCATCACCGGCCCGCTCGAGCCCTGCGCGGTGGGCGATCCTCCGCCGGGGCGCGCCTCGGTGGGCGGCCGCTACGACGCGCTCGCCTCGGCCGCGCTGGTCGAGCCCACGGGCAAGGCCTTCGAGGTCTGGGCCGGGCGTGAAGACGGCGCGCTCGAGATCTTCGACGACACCGGCAAGCGCGCTCGCCTGCCGGGCGTCGGCGCGCAGCTCGCGCTCGGCGATCTCGATCAAGACGGCCGGCCCGAGCTCTTGCGCAGCCTCGACGTCGATCGTCCCGGCGACGACGCCGTGGTCGTCGCGACCTGGGATCGCGACGGCCGTCCACCGCGCGAGACTGCGCGTTTGCCCGTGGCTGCCGGCGTGCATGCGCTCGCCGTCTGCCCACCCGATGGCCCCGGCCGCGCGGCCTTCGTGGTCGCCACACCCGCGGAGCTCCTCGTCGTCCGATGATCTCGCGGCGCGCCTTCGCTCGCGCCTCGCTCGCGGCGCTCGCCTCCGTCGCGCTCCCGGAGCAGGCGGCCGCGCTCGCACGTACGCCCCAGGGTGGCCGGCTCGAGCTCTCGGTGCCGTGGTCGCTCTCGCGCCTCGACCCGCACGACCCACTCGACGCCGCCGCGGCGCTCTTCGCGCACGCCGTCTGCGATCCGATGTACGCGCTCGACGCGCAGCAGCAGCCCTACGCGGCGCTCGCCGAGGCGCTGCCCGAGCGCCAAGGCGCCGAGACGATCGTGCGGCTCCGCCCCGGGCTCGTCAGCGCGCGAGGCGCGCAGCTCGACGCGCGCGACCTCGTGCACTCGATCGAGCGGGCCCGCAAGCCGAGCGGCGCGAGGCTCGAGGCCATCGGGCGGCCCAAACGGCACCCACGCGAGCCGCTCGCGGTGCTCTTCCCCACGGGCGACGTCGAGGCCGTGGCGAGGGCGCTCGCTTCACCGCTCGTCGCGCTCGTCCCGCGGGGCTTCGACCCACGCCGCCCCGATGGCACCGGTGCCTTCGCCGCGCGACTCTCCGCGGGAGAGCTCCTGCTCGAGCAGAACCTGCGCGCGGCGCGTGGGCCGAGCTTCCTCGACGCGGTGCGCGTGCGCGCGGCGCCCGATCTACGCGCCAGCTTGCGGGCCTTCGAGTCGGGGCAAGACGACCTCGGTTGGCTCGGTGCAGGGCTGCACGGTCAGCGGCGCGAAGCGGTCGCCTTCGATCTCGGAGCGGCCGCGCTCGTGGTGCTCGTGGCGAGTCGCGAGCTCGGGCCCGAGGGCAGGCCAGGCGCGCTGCAGAGTCTCGTCGACGCGATCCCACGCGACAGGCTCGCGCACCTCGGCCTCGGTGAGCTGCCGAACGGGCGCGGCGGTCCGGGCCTGAGCGGTGCGCCGGTCGAGCTCTTGGTCGACGCTGCCGAGCCGCACCTCGTCGAGATCGCCGACTCGCTCGCGGCCGCGCTCGGCTCGCCCGACACACCCGTGTCGGTGCGCAGGCTCGGCGCGAGCGCGCTCGAGGAGCGACGCGCTCGGCCCGGGCGTACGCTCTCGCTCCACACGCTCCGCCCTCACGGCGCCTCGTCGGTCGAGGTGCTCGGCGCGCTCGCCGCGCTCGACGATCCTCGCCGCGCTCGGGAGATCGCGAGGCGCCCGGTGCGCGGCGCGAAGCCCGCTTCGGCCCGCTCGCTCGCCGCCGAGCTCAGGGTCGCCGTCGTGGGTGAGCTGCGCGTACGCGGCGCGGCGGCCCCGGATCTCGTGCTCGCTCGTGGTGAGGGCTCGGTCTGGGATCTGGGCGCGAGCTACCGCAGGCGCAGGCCCTCCACCCATGCCCGCTCGCGTTGATCGGGCATGGGTGTAGAGAACAGGACCGTCGGGTGCACACCAGTCGCCTGAGCTTCGAGTGACCGACCCTCACCCAGTCGGGGGTCTCTCACTCGAAGCGCAATCGACGCAACCGGTTGACGGTGTGAACGTTCCGGTCTTCAGCGCCGCAGGCTGGCCTCGAGCGCGGCGGGCGCCTCGATCTCGGGGTCGAGCAAGGCGAGGACCTCCGGCCTGGGTCGCGCGCGGAAGAGCAGGCTGCGCTTCGGCGCCTCGGCCATGATCGCCTCCCAGCTGCGCCTCCGCGTGATGCGCATCTGATCGGCGAGCTCCGAAGGGAAGCCCGTGAGCGGATCGAGCCCCTCGAGCAGGATGGCGTGTTGGTGCACGCGCCCGTCGGCCTTGACGCCCTGGATCGCGAGCACGTCGCCCGGCTGGAAACGATCGTCATCGCGTAGGAGCGTGGCGAAGTAGCGCTCCCGCTGGGCGAAGGGCACGCGCTCCTCGGCGGCGAGCTCGTACAGGTCGAAGAGATCGCCGCGCTTCCTCGCGAAGCCCAGGAAGCCCATCACGCCCCGCCTGTTCTCGACGCCAAAGGCGTCCCAGTCGAGGCGACCCTCGCTGCGCCCCGGGCGCTCCCCGCGCGGGCGGAACCATCGCCCCGAGGCGCGCTCGAAGCACTCGAGCGCGAAGTCCATGCACACCGTAGGCGGCGCAGCGCGGCCGAGGTGATCGAACACGGCGTAGGTCTGCTCGTCGACCACGAAGCTCTGACGCCCTGCGAGGTAGGCGCTCATCCAGTAGGGCCTGAGCTCGCCGTCGCGATCCGGGCCCTTCACCTCACGCGGTCGATCGAAGGGCAGGGCCTCCTCGGTCGCGCGCCGCACAGCCTCGCGCAGCGCCGCGAGCGCGCGCCGCCGCCCGGCGCCCTCGGCGAGCACGGCGGCCACGCGCTCGCGCAGCGCGCGCGGCTCGGCGAGGCACTCGAGCTCGAGGCGCGCACCCTCGGCGCGCACGACGCCGCGCGCCCAGTGCTCGCCGAAGCGCAGGCGCGCGAGCAGGTGCTGCCTGCCGAGGTGCACGAGCTCGACCCTGTCGACGCCCTCGCGCTCGGCGAAGCTCCTCAGGTCGCGGTGCAGCGCCGGCGCGCGCGCGGCGCCCTCGAGCGTGACGCGGTCCCCGAAGAGGATGCGCCCCACCGAGCCTGCGCCCGGTCCGCTCACGACCTCGTAGCTCGGCCAGCGGCCCCCGCGCCTCTCGAGCCTGAGCTCCGTCTCGCCTCGCTCGATCCGGAGCGAGGGCTCGTCGAAGAGATCGACCAGGCCGACCCGCTCGGCGAGCTCGTAGGCGTCGAGCGGATCGTCCGCGTAGAGGTAGCCCTCGCGCAGCAGCACGGAGCGCAGCGCGACGCGATCTCGCCCCAGGCGCCCCACGAGGCGCGCGACGCGCACGCCCGGGCGTTCACGCGCCATGCGCGCGCGCTCGGCGCGGGCGCGCTCGGAGAGCGCGGCGTCCGGGCTCGGCGAGGGTGTGTCGACGAAGAGCGTGCTCGCGCCGCGCGCGCGCCCCAGGAAGGCCACGCGCTGCGCGTCGAAGGCCGGCGCGCCGGGCATCGCGGGCTGGGCCGAGAGCTCGGCCCAGCGCGCCTCGCAGCGCCTGAGCTCCTCGTCCTGAGCGGGCGTGCTCGCGGCGTCGGCGCGGCCCACGCCCGTCGGCGACGAGCTCGCCTCGGCGCCCTCGACCTCGGGCGCCGCGCCGCAGCCGAGGGACAGCGCCGAGCCGAGCAGCCAGACCGCGAGGGACCTCACCCCCGGCCCGACGCCCGAGCCTCGTCGCGCATTCCCGTCTGTCCCTTCGCCCCGCGAGGCCGCCGGTGGGGCCCGCGCCTCGAGAAGCTCAGCCGGGCGACGCAGCCTTGGCTCCGGGGCGATCCAGCACCCGGCGCACCAGCTCGAGCAGCTCGTCGAGTGTCGCGGGTTTGCTCAACACGCCCTCGACGAGGGCCTTTTCGTCGTTCGGCACGCTCGCGCCCGTGAAGAAGACGATGCCCAGGCGCGGCGCGAGCGCGCGCAGCGCCGCGATCACGGCCTTGGTCGGCCCACGCGACACCGAGCGGTCGAGCAGGACGAGGTCGATCGCGGCTCCGCGCCTCAAGAGCTCGAAGGCCGCCTCGGTGCCGTCGACCGCGTCGACCTCGTAGCCCGCCGCCTCGAGCACGCGCTGCACCAGGCTGCGCAAGGCGAGCTCGTCGTCGACGACCAAGACGCGCTCGCCCTGCGCCGACGCCGAGGGCTGCACCGCGGGCGTCACCGGCTTCTTCGCGCCTCGCGGCGTCGCCGGCAGGCTGAGCGTGAAGCGCGCGCCCACGCCCTCGACCGAGCTGCACTCGAGCCGGCCCCCGTGCTCCTCCACGATGCCGTAGGCCGTCGCGAGCCCGAGGCCGGTGCCTCTGCCGACCTCCTTCGTCGTGAAGAAGGGCTCGAAGATGCGCTCCCGCACGCCTTCGCTCATGCCTTCGCCGTTGTCCTCGACGATCAGCGACACCATGCCCGGGTGCTCGTTCGTGCTGATCTTCACGCGGATCGACGGCTCCTCGCGCCCCGCGGCGAGCACGGAGTCGCGCGCGTTGAGCAGGATGTTCACGAGCGCCTGCTCGATCTGACCGGCGTCGATCGACACCGAAGGCAGATCGGCCTCCGCCTCGATCACGAAGCGCAGCTTGCGTTCGCCGAGTTTGTCGCAGAGCGCGACGGCGGCCCGCACCACGTCGAGCGGCTGCTCGGAGGAGCGCGCGCTCGAGCGTCGCGCCCTCGAGAAGGTCATCAGCTGGCGCACCATCTCGGCGGCGCGCGCGCCCGCATAGATCGCCTCGCGCACGTGGCCGCGCAGCGGCTCCTCGACGGCCCGCTCCGCGAGCTCGAGCGTCGGCAGCATCGCCATCAGCATGTTGTTGAAGTTGTGCGCGACGCCCGCCGTGAGCTGGCCGACCGCTTCCATCTTCTGCGCGAGGCGCAGGCGCTCCTCGAGCTCGTGGCGCTCGGTCACGTCGAGCACGCCGCCGAGCACCTTGAGCGGCGCTCCCTCCGGCGAACGCAGCACGTGCCCCACGGCGTAGATCCAGCGCACCTTGCCGTCGGGCCGCAGGATGCGCAGCTCCATCGGGCCGAAGGCGTCGCTCGTGGCCGAGCGCTCGAGCTGTACGCGCAGCTTCGCGCGGTCGTCGGGGTGCACGAGCGCGCGGTAGCCGGCGATGCCCTTGGGAGCGCCCGCGACGCCGTGGATCGTCGAGACTCGCTGATCCCACACGATCGAGTCGGTCGCGCGCTCCCAGGCCCAGAGCCCGAGACCGCTCGCGCGCAGGGCGAGGGCGAGCTGCTCCTCGGACTCGCTCATCGCCGGCGCGCCTCGCGCCATGCGCGTCGCGTCGGAGGCGGCGAGCACGTAGCCGAGCAGCCGGCCCTCTTCGATCACCGGCGAGACGCGCGTCTCGTACCAGGCGACCTGACCGTGCCGGCCCGTGCCGAGCACCTCGTAGGAGGTCGTGCGCTGCGCCTTGGCGGCTTCCTCGATCGCGGCGCGGAAGGTGCCCTCGTACTCGGGATCGATGAAGCTGAGCGCAGGCTGACCGACGGTCTGCTCACGCGTGATGCCCTCGGCCAGGCGGTTCACCTCGACGACGACGAGGTCGGCGTCCATGACGAGCACGAAGAGCGGCGCGCTCTCCAGCATCGCGTGGACGAGCGGCCCGCTCCAGCGCTCCTGGACGAGCTCCCGTAGACGAGCACCCGGCGATGGCGGCCCCCCACCTGAGTTCATGGATGCGTCACTGTGGCACGACCGGCTCGACGCAGACACCCACCTCGAGCAGCACGTAGAGCAGGGCGAGCTCCTGGGGCTTCAGGCCTCCGGAGCCGTCCGTCTCGGTGTGGTAGGTGCTGAAGAGCACGCGCCCGCAGCCTCGCTCGAAGCTGATGGTCAGCGGCCTCGGCCCGCTCGGCGTATTGCCGGTGATCCACACCTTCGGCGTGACCGTCGCCGGCTGATCGTTCACGTCGGTCGTCTGCACGGGGTTCACGCTGTTGATGACCGTCCAGGAGTCTTCGAAGGTGGGGTTGGTGACGTTCTGCGCGCCGAGCCACGCGGAGAGCCCCGGGTCGATGCTGGCGGCGGTGGCGTCGTAGATGCCGCCGCAGGCGTCGCCGCCGGAGTCCTGGAAGCTGACGTAGCCGGGGAAGGGCCGCTGCATCCACTGGTACGACCAGTCGGTGACGTAGTACTTGCCGCCGGCCGCGACGAACTGTTGGATCGCTTGCCCCTGGCTCGTGTCGTTCCCGCTGCAGCCTGCGTCGCAGGGCACGAAGGCGATGTGGTACTGCGAGAGCGTCGCGTAGTCCTCGAAGGGCGTGTTGCAGGCGAAGAAATCGCAGGTGTAGACATCGATCTCCCCGGCGTCGACGCCGAGCCCGACGAGCGACGAGACGATGTCGTCCGAGTTGCCGCGCAGCACGGCCATCTTCGGGATGTCGTCGCCGTTCGCCTTGTCCATGCGCGAAGGCAGGCGCGTCGACTCCGCGTCGGCCTGGATCTCTCCCGCAACGACGTCGACCTGTCGCACCCTGCGGAACTGGCCCTTCTGCACGACGAGGAAGTGCGGACCCGCGCCGGTGGTGGGCACGCGGAAGCTGCCGTCCGGCGCGCTGAAGTCGTGCGGCAGCGAGGGGTCGATCTCGACGCACTTGTCGCAGTACACGCCGTCCGGGATCGCCTCGGGCGGCGTCTGCGTGAGGTAGACGAGCGCGCCGTCGATCGGGATCGTGCCCTCGGGCGCCGTCACCCTGCCGGAGAGCCCGCCGATCTCGGGCTGCAGCCCACCACCGCCGACGCCGGCGAAGATGCCGCCGCCCTGGCCGTTCGCGCCCGTGCCTCCGGAGTTCGTGCCCGAGGAGCCCGGGCCGTCGTTGGCGTCGGTGCCCGCGGAGCAGGAGGCGGCGAGCGCGCCGAACGCGAGCGTGGACAGGGCGAGCGAGAGCGCGGGGGCGAGACGGTTCACGGGGACCTCCAAGGAACGCGGCCGAAGAACCCCATCTTGACCCGATCCACGCGCCGGCCGCCACCCTCGTGGCGTGCTCGCCCGCTCACGAGGGCGCGGCCCGCCGCGTCGTTCGCGACGCTCGGGGCTCGCGCACCGTGTGACGCCGCGTCGGCTCCTCAGGGCTCGCGCACCGCGTGGCGGCGCGTCACCGGCTTCGCCGGGATGCCGACCACGGTCTGGTTCGGCTCGACGTCCTTCACGACGACCGCGTTCGCGCCGATGCGCGCGCCGTCGCCCACCTTGATCTTGCCGATGACCTTCGCGCCCGCGCCGATGAGGATGTCGCTGCCGAGCTCCGGGGTCTCCCCGTAGCCGTTGTCGCCGAGCGTGACCTCGTGCTGCAGGTGCACGTGCGCGCCGCCCTTCACGCGGCCGTTGATGACCACGCCGCCGGCGTGGAAGAGCACGAAGCCCGGGCCGAACTCGGCGCCGCGGCCGATCACGCAGCCGCCGATCGCGTTGAGCTTGTTGAAGAGCATCTCGAGCGCGGGCAGCTTCGACTCGCGCGAGCCCTGCATCAGCCGGTAGAGCACCATCGACGGCGTTCCGTCGGTGCCGAGCGTCTTGGCGACGGCCTTGAGGTCGTCGCTCTTGTAGTACCAGCGCGCCTTCTCCTTCAGGTCTTCGCGCAGCATACGCAGGGCATTCCGCATGGCGATTCTCCCCTCGGTCTACGCGCGAACCTAGCACGCGCGGCGCGCTTCGGTCTTTACGTCCCGAGGGCGCTCTCGTACCGCGGAGCCATGACCGAGAAGCGCGCAGGGGAGACGAAGGCGGCTCGCTCGCTCGAGGGCGTGCTCGAGGGGCGCGACATCCTCTGCTTCGGCCACGACTGGACGGGCGACCCGCTCTCGAAGACGCACATGATGCGCATGATGGCGGAGAAGAACCGCGTCCTGTGGATCAACTCCATCGGCTACCGCAGGCCCACCGCCTCGGCGCACGACGCGAAGCGCATCCTCGACAAGCTCAGCAAGTTCAAGGATCGCGTGCGCGAGGCCGAGCGCAACATCCACGTGCTCGGGCCGCTCGCGATCCCGCTCTACGACCTGCCCGCCGTGAGGCGCATCAACCGTGAGCTCTTGCGCATCCAGATCCTGCTCGCGATGAAGAAGCTCGGCTTCAGGCGGCCGCTCAGCTTCGTGTTCAACCCGACGGGTTCGGTCGTCACGGGCGCGCTCGGCGAGGACAAGGTCATCTACTACTGCGTCGACGAGTTCACCGCCTACTCCGACGCCGGTAACGCGAGCCTCGTCGAGATGGAGCGCGCGCTGCTCCGCAAGGCGGATCTCGTCGTCGTCTCCGCCCAGAGCCTGCTCGAGAGCAAGAGCCCGTACAACCCGCACACCGTGCTCGTGCGCCACGGCGTGCAGTTCGATCACTTCGCCCGCGCGCTCAGCAGCTCGACGATCGTGCCCGCCGACATCGCCTCGCTGCCGAAGCCGGTCATCGGCTACTTCGGCCTGATGGCCGACGACTGGATCGACGTCGAGCTGCTCGCGAAGGTCGCCGAGCGCTTCAGCTCGGGCTCGCTCGTCTTGATCGGCAAAGCGACGACCGACATGTCGCGGGTCACGAAGCTGCCCAACGTGCACCTCCTGGGGCGCAAGCCCTTCGAGGAGCTGCCCGCCTACTGCAAGGGCTTCGACGTCGCGCTCAACGCCTTCCCGATCAACGACGTCACCCTCAACGCCAACCCGCTGAAGGTCCGCGAGTACCTCGCCGCCGGCCTGCCGGTCGTCTCGAGCCGCATCCCCGAGGTCGAGGTGCTCGGCGATCTGGTGCACGTCGGCGACGATCACGAGGGCTTCTTGCGTGGCATCGAGGAGGCGCTGCGGGATCCCGGCCCCAAGCGCGAGCGCAGCGAGGCGATGCGCGGCGAGAGCTGGCGTGGTCGCTACGAGGAGCTGCGCGGCCACCTCGCCGAGGTCGGCATCCGCTGAAGCGGCGCGCCGCGCTCGCGAGAGGAGCACCGAGCCCCATGAGCCACGAGATGCGCGAGCGCCAAGGATCGCAGAGCACACCCCAGGGGCCGGCCGACTCGGCCGACGCGCGGCTCCACACGGAGGAGCCCGAGTCGCTCGCGCTTCTGCCGGGCAAGAAGCCGGTCTGGCCGATCTTCGCGCTGCTCGGCGCGCTCGCGGCCGCGGGCGGGGGCGCAGCGTATTGGTCGAAGACGCGCCCGGAGCCCTTGCGGGTGCTCGTCGCCGTGGAGATCGAAGGCGGCTACTGGGAGGGCTCGCGCGCCTCGGCGGTGCTGGCCGACGCGCTCGCCGAGCGCCTCGAGCAGGTGGGCTTCGAGCCGGTGCGCCCAGGCGATCCGGAGACCGACCGCATCCTCGAGAAGGCCGCCACGCCCGAGGAGGCCGCCGCGAAGCTGCGCGCGGCCTTCGTGATCAGCGGCGAGCTCGCGCCCGAGGTCATCGAGCATCCGGTCGAACAGGGCTTCGTGGAGGTGAGGGTCGCCTCGAGCTTGCGCGTGCATCGCCTCGGCGACGCCGGCGAAGGCGCGAGCTCGCCGAAGATCTCGTCCTGGGCCGGCGCGCGCACGCGCGAAGACGCGATGCGCTTGCTCGCGGAGGGCCTCGCGGACCGCGCCTTCGACGTCGCCGTGCCGAGCCTGCTCGAGCACCCCTCGGTGCGCTCGCTGCTCGAGGGCTCCGACGTCGCTTTGCTCCAGCGCCTCGAGCCCGCCAAGCGCTACGTCGGCTGGCGCGCCACACGCCTCGACATCGCAGAGCGCGCGTGGAAGCTGCTCGACGAAGAGCACGCCGCGCTGCCGCCCACACCCAAGCCCATCCGCTACCACGGCAAGTTCGGCGCCTCCGACGACCTCGTCGGCAGCGGAGCGGCCGGCGTGCTCGTGCACACGGCGCAGCGCTCGCCCTTCGTGCTGCCACGTACGGGCGATCTCGCCTGGATCACCGAGCTCGAGACGGTCGTGTGGCGCGGCGACGACGGCACGGAGAAGGCGCTCTGGTCGGGTTACCACCTGCTCGGTCGCCCTTCGGTCGCGCCCGGAGGCTCGCCGGTCGTGCTCGTGGAGGACCTCTTCGGCTGGGCGAAGACCATCACGGTGATCGACGCCGCGGGCGCCGCCAAGCGCGTGCGCATCGATCCCGAGCGGCGCTTCGTCGCGCCGGCGGTCTCACCCGACGGTCAATCGGTCGCGCTCCATCAGCGCGCCTGCCAGTCCTGCGCGTCCGCCTTCGTCGTGGTCTCGCTCGCCGACGGGCGCGCCTTGCACGAGCAGGGCCCCATCGAGCCTCGTGAAGGCGAGCAAGTCGAGAGCTACGGCGGCTACGCCTGGCTCGACGCGAAGCGCGTCGCCTTGCTCGTGCGCCCGGCGGAGCCGCCTCTGGCCGAGGGCGAGGAGCGGAAGCCCGTGCCGCAATCGCTCGTCGTGGTCGACGTGTCGAAGCAGCCTGCTCGGGCGGAGCCCGTGCTGCTGCTCGGTGAAGGCGAGAGCTGCGACAGCCTCGGCGCATCGCTCGGCGGCGAGCGCCTCGTGATGCGCTGCGATGCTGGTCTCGGCGGGCAGCTCGTGCTGGTCGACCCCGCGAAGAAGGAGCGCAACGACACGGGCATCGAGGCGCGTTCGCCCGAGCTCTCGCCGAAGGGCGACGCGCTCGTCTTCGAGGCGCGCTCGGACATCGCGATGTACGGCATCGAGACGCGCGAGCTCGTGCCGCTCACCAAGAACGCCTACGTCGAGCGATCCCCGAGCTTCTCGCACGACGGCAAGCGGGTCTACTTCCTCTCGATGCAGGCCGACCCGAACGACAAACGGCGCACGACGACCGTCGTGGCGAGCGTGGAGTCGGGCCTGTGAGCCTCGCGCCGAGCACGCCCGACGCCGACGCGATCCCCGACGCGGAGCGAGACGAGCTCTTCTTCGGCATCTCCGCCGCGCGTCTGCGCGCGCGCAGCCTCTGGGCCTCGCTGCTCTTGCTGCTCTCGCTCGGGCTCCCCTACGAGGTGATCGACGGCGAGCCGATGTTCGTCTGGCAGCTCGCGCCCGAGCTCTTGCCCGCGGCCTGGGGCGCGGCCTTCGCGCTGCCGCTCGCCGGGCTCGCGATCCTCGTCGTGCGCGCGACGTCGAAGCGCGCCGCCTCGCTCGCCGCCGCGGTGCTCGCCTCACTGGGCTCGGTCGCCGTGCTGCGCAGGCTCGGCGGCGAGCGCGCAGCCTGGGACATGGTGGCGCTGCCCGACAGCCTCTCCGATCGGCCCGCCGGTGCGCTGCTCGCGCTCGCGCTCGCGGCGGCGGCTGGGCACCTCGCCTACAGGCCGCGCACGCGCGGCGCCGTGCGCTACGTCGTGGGCGCGGCGATCGTGTCGGCGCTGTGGTTCTACGCCTGGCCAGGGCGCACCGAGGCGCCCGTGCTCACCGTGCTGCGTGCGCTCGCGGCGCTGCCCGAGCTGCCCGACCTGCGCTTCCAGATCGGCGTCCTCCTGCTCGCGCTGATCTCGCTGTGGCCGCTCGGTGTGGCGCTCGCCTCGCTCGTCGTGCTGCAACACCCTCCTCGCAAGGAGGCGCCGTGGCTCAGCCTGCTCGCGACCTGGGGCTTCCCCGGCCTGCTCGCGATGCTCGCCTACCGCGCGATCGTGCTCGCGCAGGGCTCGGTCGCGCTGCTCGTCTTCCTGGGCGTCGTCGGCACCGTGCTCGCCACCGTCGCGGTGCTCTCGAGCGCCGTCGCGGTCGCCGTCGAGTCCCTGTACGTCGAGCACGGCGACGTCGCGCCGGCCTCGCGCCGAGCGGCGGAGCTCGGCGGCGACGCCCTCGACGAGATGCCTCGCGGCCCCGGGCTCTCGCCGCGTGTCTCGATGGCGGGCGCCGCCGGCGCGACCCTGCTCGTCGCCGGGCTCCAGCTCGCGATCTCGCGGCCGCCCGACAAGGGCACCGACTGGGAGCTCCGCCCCGCGCCTGCAGGGGCCGACGAGCTCTATGGGGAGCGCATGGCCGCGTGGGGGCGCGCCCGCCGCCAATGGGACTTCGCCGTGCGGCGCGAGGGCGGCGCCGAGGGGCGCATCGAGCTGAAGCAGAAGGGCAAGCAGCTCGCCCTCGCCGCGCAGGAGCTCGACCCCGGCCTCGGCGCGGCCGTGAAGGCGCTCGTCGACGAGTCCGACGATCTCGACCTCGGCGGTCGCCGCTGGAGCCGGCTCGTCGACGCCGTGAACGAAGCGAGCCGCAAGGCCGGGCTCCCCTATTACGTCGACCCCACGGTGCTCACGGGGCGCGTCGAGGGCGAGGGCCTGCGGCGCCACTTCTACGTGCACAGCTACCGCATCGAGGGCGTCGACCGCTATCGCGTGGACGGTGGCGAGTTCGCCACCTTGCGCGTGCGCGCGCTCGGTCACTCGCGCGACGCGCACGCGCGCCTCGGCTTCTCGAGCGACGCCTCACCCTTCGCGCTGGTCGTGCTCGAGGAGACCGAGCGCTTCGCCGACGACTGGCTGCGCCTCGGAGCGGCCCGCCAATGCACCGAGCAGTCGGTCGTCGAGAGCCCCCTCCATGGTGGCCTCGACGCCTGCGGCGAGCGCCTCGGCGCGCTCGTCGACCGCCTCGGCGAGGTCGGCCTGCGCGAGGCGGTGCTCGAGTCGGTCGTACGCCACGAGCTGCAGCACCAGATCGACGGCCCGCACCTGCGCCTCGGCCGCTCGGTGCTCACGCGCCTCGAGGGCTACGGCCCCGAGCTGCGCGACAGGGTGAGCCGCGAGGCCAGCGCCTACCTCGCGGGCATGACCGCGAGCGGCCCAGCCGCGCGCATCTCCCTCTTCCACCTCGCGAGCTTCGTGATCGTGAACCCTCGCAGCACCTATGGTCTCGCGGCCATCGTCGTCTTCGAGGCGCTCGGTGATCGCGAGGTCGTGCGCGACGGCAGGCTCGACGCCGAGGCCTTCTGGAAGCTCTTCCACGAGCTCGCCGAAGAGAGCGACGAAGCGTTGGTGTCGCGCGCGAAGGAGAGCTGGGCGAGCGAATACGGCGCAGCGCTACCCGAGGCGACGCCCTTCGGCGGTTGAGCTCGCGCCGAGCTCCGAATCCACCTGCGCCGCCCTCCCGCTCAGGGGACCTCGCTCGCGCAGCGGATCCCGAGGAAGCCGCAGCGGTAGGTGTTCTTGAAGCCGCCTCGGCGCGTATTCTTCACCTGCTCGGCGACGCCGTCCTTCCAGCTCCCGCCTCGGCCTCCGCGGAAGCTGCTCACCGAGTCGTTCGTGGTCGTCGTCCATTGCAGGATGTTGCCGCTCAGATCGTAGACGCCGTAGGCCCCGGGTGGGTGGCTGCCCACCGGGCAGGGTGTGCTGCGCTTCTCCTTGCCCGACCAACAGAGCTGGTCGCCGGGCTCCTCGTTGCCCCAGGGATAGACGCGAGCCTCGTCGCCTGCGCGCGCGACCCACTCCCACTCGAGATCGCTCACGAGGCGCTTGCCCTGCGCCTTGCAGTAGCGCTCGGACTGCGCGAAATCGACGCAGATCATGGGCATCTGGCCGCGCCCCTCGACGCCGTAGGTCGACGGATCGCAGGCGTGCACGGCCGTCTTGTCGCACTTTCCGGACTCGATGCACGCCGTGTATTCGTCGGTCGTGACGAGCTTCGTGTCGATGCAGAAGGGCGCCACGCTCATCTCGAGGCGGTAGTACGACGACTTGAACTTGCCTCCGGGCACCTCCGACATGCCCGCCGGGCAGCGCCCCTGGTGCGTAGGCGCCGGCGGCGCGGGCTCCGCGCTCGCGGTGGCGCTGGCGCTCGGCGGCGGACCCGCGCTCGGTGGGCTCGCGGGTGGCGGCGGCGCAGCGGTGTCCTCGCTCGCCGGCTCGCTCGCCGGCTCGCTCGCCGGGCGCGGCGCGCTGCTCGTCGTGGCCTCCGGGGGGCGGGGGCCTTCGCTCGAGCCTCCGCAGCCCAGGAGACTCAGCGCGGCGCTCCCCACGACGCTCCAGCCCTCGCTCCGCTTCCCGACGCTTCGCATTCGCATTCTCTCTCCGCCCTTCACAGCACCGAGACCATCGGCGCGGCTTCGCCTTCCACCCACTGCTCTTGCACCACGAGCGTGGGCGCGAGCTCGCCAACGCCCGCCGGGTCGGTCTTCGTCCCCCAGAACTGGATCACGCGTCGATCTCCGCGCCTCAGCGGGAACTGCACCTCGCCGAACTGGCCCTCGGCCTCGGGGCCGATCCAGAACGCGAGGCCCTCGTTCGATCCGCCGAGCAAGGACAGCGCGAAGGTCTTCCCCGGGCAGCGCACGCGCAGCCACTCGCGCACGCGCCGCGCGCTGCACCCCGAGGCCGCGGGGCTCGTGCGCGTGAGCTTCACGGGGCTGGCGTCGACCCACTCCTTCGCCGTCGGCGCGGGCGAGCTCTCCGGGCCGGGGATCGGGGCCTCGAGCGAGCTCGCCTGGACCTCGACGGCCACGGCGCTCGCCGCGGCTCGAGCGCTCGGGGCCGCCGACGCGGTCTGCGCCGGCGCCTCGGAGCCCGTCAGCGTGAGCGCGAGGCCGATCGCGCAGAGGGCGGCGCAGGCTGGCCAGAGTCGTGGCGTCATAGCGTCCTCAGGAAGGCGACGAGCGCGTCGCGGTCGGCGCGCGAGAGGTGGTTGGTGCGCCCCATGCGATCGTCGTTGTTGTCGACGAGCCATTCGAGCGATGGCGCCCGCCCGTCGTGGAAATAGGGAGCGCGCCCTCCCACGAAGCGCAGCGAGGGCGTCTTGAAGGCGCGCGCTTCCTCGTCGTCGAAGCCCGCGCGCACGGGGACCCTCGGGAGCGGATAGGCCACGCGGTCGGTGTATTCGGTCGCGGGCACGTGGCAGAGCGCGCAGCCCACGGCTTCGCTCGTGAAGAGCTCCTTGCCGCGCGCTTCGAGCGCGTCGAGCTCGCGTCGAAGCCCCGGGGGCGGCACGAGCCCTTGCCGCACGAAGGCCGTGAGCCTCGCCGAACGTGCACGTAGGTTGCCGGGCTCGTGTTTGGGCATGCCGCCCCAGCGGTGCAGCCCGAAGCCAGCGTCGAGGCGTGAGGGCAGGTCGGGGCTCTCGCCGTGCCAGCCGTAGGGGCCCGCGGCGGCGACGCGGCCGGCGAGCATCGGCGTGCGCCGAGGCACGCCGCGCACGCCCTCCTCTTCCGGGATGTTCGCCTCGTGGCCGAGGAAATTGAGCTGCGTGCCGTCCTTCGTATTGATCTTCGCTTCGTGCCAGGTGTGGCCGTCGTCGCGACCCTCGGGGTGACAGCCGGCGCAGCCCAGGCCACCGCTCGTGACGCGATCGGTGGCGTTGTAGTAGAGCCTGCGCCCGATCGCGCCGTCTTCGTCGAGCGTGTCTACGGCGAGGCGAAGCGCCGAGGGCGCGGCCTGCGCCGCATTCGCGTCGGGCGCGCCGTCCGCGGCGAAGTCGGCGAGCGGCAGCGTCACCAGATCGTAGGTGGAGCGGCACCAAACCCACGCCTTGCTCTCGTCGACCGAGAGCGCGAGCCCGCTCGGAGCGCCGCAGGTGGAGGCCACGGGCAAGACGGGGTCGTAGTCGCGCCCCACCTGATGACGCGAGAGCACGGTGCGGGTCGGATCGACCGCGAGCGCGTCGAGCTCGACCACGGTGTCGTCGCCCTCGCTCGCGACGAGCAGCGTGCGCGTGCGCGCGCGGTACGCGAGCGCGCGCGGCTGCGTGAAGGGCGAGAGCGGCCTGCCGGGCACGATGAGCTCGGCTCCGTCGAGTGACTTGTCTGCGCGCAGGAAGGGCAGCCGACCATGGCGCCTCGGCGCGAGCGGCACGTCGCCGGTGGTGAGCAGCACGTCGACCGTCGACGCGCCGAACCACGCCTCTTCGCCCAGCGCGCCGAGCGCGTGGCGCGCCACGTAGAGGCGCTTCTCGTCGGGCGAGAGCAGCGCGGCGTAGCCGAGCGAGGCCGAGAGCGTGACCCCCGAAGGCGAGCGCAACGGCGCTGGCGGCAAGGCCACGCTCCCGAGTCTGGGCGCCTCACGCAGGCCGTCGATCCGGGTCAGGGCACCGCCGACGAGGTGCGTCACGTAGGCGGTGCGCCCGTCGGCGGTGACGACCACGCTTCGCGGCTCGCGCGGCACGTCGATCGACCAGAGCTTCTCGGCCGAGGCCAGGTCGACGGCCGAGACCTGATGCGACCACGCCGAGCTCACCACGGCGGTCGTTTCGTCGGCCGTGATCGCGAGCCCCCAGGCGTCGTCGGGCAGTGCCACGCGCGCCTTCTCCACGAGCTTCCCGTCGGTGTGGGCCTCGACGAGCAAGAGCAGGCTCGGATCGCGCACCGTGACGAGCACGCGCCCATCGAGCGGCAGCACCTGCGCGGGCGCTCCTGGCAGCTCGAGCGTCGTGCCGGGCGCCTCGGCGCGCAGGGGCAGGGGTACGCGCCTGAGCACGCGGTGATCTTCGTCGGCGACGTAGAGCGCCTCCTCGCCGAGGCCTCGCGCGAGCGCGCCGCCCTGACGCAGGCTCGGCGCGAGGTGCGCGCGCGGCGGGTCCGGCGGCTGAGAGCTGGTGCTGCCGATGGCGCTCGACGTGGAGACGGCGCCCGTCGAGCCCGTGGTCGCGCTCTCCGGAGAGCAGCTCCCACCCGTGCAGGCGCCCACGAAGACTGCCGCGAAGAGGGTCGGGAGGAGCCGCATCCGTGCGGCATCGTCGTGGACGCGGGCTCGGCCGGTCAAGCGCAGCTCGCCTGCGCTCGACCGGCGCGTTTGCGCTCAGCCCTTCGCCGCGGCTTCGCCGAGCGTCGGGTAGTCGGTGTAACCCTCGGGGCCGGGCGTGTAGAAGCTGTCGAACTTCGGATCCTGGAGCGGCGCGCCCTGCTTCATGCGCTCGACGAGGTCCGGGTTCGCGAGCGCGGGGCGCCCGAAGGCGACGAGCTCGCCGCGACCTTCCTTCAGGTCCGCTTCGGCGCGCGCGGCGTCGTAGCCACCCGAGAGGATGATCGCTCCGCCGAAGGCCGCGCGGATCGCGGTCTTCGTCTCTTGCGGCACGTGCGGCGCGCCCATGCTCTCGTGGTCGACGAGGTGCACGTAGGCGATGCCGAGCTTGCCGAGCTCGGTGGCGAGCGCGACGTACTGCTCGTGCACGCCCTCGAAGGCGCCGGTGCCGTTGAACGCGCCGTAGGGAGAGAGGCGGATGCCGACCTTGCTCTTGCCGATCGCCTCGGCGACGGCGCGCGTGAGCTCGAGCGCGAAGCGGTTGCGGCCCTCTCCCGAGCCGCCGTAGGCGTCGCTGCGATCGTTCACGTTCGCGTTGAGGAACTGCTCCACGAGGTAGCCGTTCGCGCCGTGCACCTCGACGCCGTCGAAGCCGGCCTCGATCGCGTTCTTCGCCGCGCTCACGTGCTCGGCGATCGCCTGCGCGATATCGGCTTCGGTCATCGGGCGGGGCGCGTCGTGCGGCTGCGGCCCCTTCGCGTCGGTGTACATGTCGCCGGGCAAGGCCTTCGCCGACGGGCCGACGACCTCGGCGCCCTCGGGCATGTTGAGCAGGCTCGAGACGCGGCCGGTGTGCATGAGCTGCAGGAAGATCTTCGCGCCGCGCGCATGCACGGCCTCGGTCACGAGGCGCCAGCCCGCGACCTGCTCCGGCGAGTACGCGCCGGGGATGCGCGGGTAGCCGAGGCCGTTCTTCGAGGGAGAGGTGCCCTCGGTGATGATGAGCCCCGCGCCGGCGCGCTGCGCGTAGTACTCCGCCATGAGCGCGTTCGGCACGTTGCCGATCGCGCGTGAGCGCGTCATCGGCGCCATCACGACGCGGTTCTGGAGGGGGAGGCCGGCGATCGAGGTCGGTTCGAAGAGCATGGCGCGCAGCATGCGCCCGCCCGGCCTGCTGAACAGTGAGCGTTCGGGAGATCTCATCGTTGCCGCGAAGCAACGACGAGCGCGACCGGCCCCGCCTCTGCGTCGGCGGGCGCGTCGTCGACGCCTGCGGCTTCGCGCGCGTGAGGACTCGTGCCCGGGTGGCGTGTACGCTGCGCTGCATGGGGAAGATGTTTTGGGGGGGCGCGCTGCTCCTGGGCTGCGCGGTCCTCGGATGTGAGTCCGACGTTCGTCGTGTCCAAGGGGAGGGCGGCGGCGGCGCGTCGCCCGGCCCGACGTCGACGAGCGCGAGCGTCGGGGGTGCAGGCCAAGGCGGCGCTTCGGAGGGCGGCGCGCCGCCCTCGCCGCCGGTGGTGGGCTGCGAGCAGCTCGCGTGGGCGGGTGAGGCGCTCGTCTTGCCCGGCGTGAAGAGCCCGCGAGAGATCGCGCTCGCACACCTCGAGGGCGGCCGCGTCGGTGTCGTCTACCGCGATCGCGACGGCTTCGACGACGTCATCGACTCCCTGGTCCTCGACGGCGCCTTCGACACCTGGCCCCCCACGGCGAGCGCCGCCGTGCGGCACTTCGCGGTCGACCTGCTCGCCAACGGGCGCGGCCCCTTCAGCGCGCGCGCCGACGGGCTGTTCGCGCTCGGCTGGCAGGCAGCAGGTGTCTACCGATTCGGTCAGGAGGGCGCCGTGGCGACCCCCTCGAGCGTCCCCGGAGAGGGCGTGTCGGTGTGGCTCGAGCCCGAGGGCAGCGGCGCACTTCTCGCGCGCGTGGCGACCGAGAGTCCCATCCGCCTCTCCCGCGTCGCGAACGCCGAGGCGCTCACAGGCGAGCAGCTCTTCGCCGAGTTTCAACCTTCGGACCCTTGCGGTGCCCTCCACGTCGCGAGCGACGGCGCGACCACGCTGCTCAGCTTCGGATCCTTCTACGCGTGTCAGCAGCTCTCCAGCGACGCGCACCTGCAGGTGTTCCGCGCGGTCGAAGGCGGCGGCGTCGCCGAGTCGCTGAGCGCCTCGATGAGCGTCTTTCCACGCAAGCAGCGCCTGCTCACCCGACCGGGCGGCTACTACTTCGCCGCCATCGAGGAGGTCGGCCGGTTCGAGATCCACCGTCTCGACAGCCAGGGCGCGGCCGTGGCGCCTCCCATCTTGGACGCCGACGAGTCTGGGCTTCATCCTCAAGACTTCGCCACCTGGCGCGACGGCCATGCGCTGCTCTCGAGAGGCCAATCACCCGCCGGGCCCGTCGTGTCGCTCGTCGTGACCGATGGCGTGGGCCGCACGAGCGCGCCGCCACTCGGTGTCGACTTCTCTTCGTCCGCGAGCGAAGCCCCGATGCTCTCGGGCGGAGAGGGAGAGCGATCGGTGCTGGTCGCCGCCCAGATCATCGGGGGCGTCGCCATCGCGCGAGCCGACTGCGTCCCCGCCGAATGAGGGACCGTCGCGAGCGCGTAGGGCGCGACACGACGGCGTTCCCGTGCGCGTTGGGTCGCCTTCGGGCTAGCCTCCTCGGTCGAGCCGACGCCCGTCCCCGGCGTCGCGCGCTCACCCGAGGAACGATCATGCCGACGCCGCGAAGCACCAAGCACCTCACCCCGCTCCTGCTCGCCGCCTCGCTGTCCCTCGGTCCGGCCTGCACCACCTCGACCTACGTGCCTCCGCCCGGCAAACCTGGCGCGGCCGTCGTCGACCCCTCGCTCCCGCAGGCGAGCTTCGCCACGACCGACGACGACCCCAACGCCGTGCCGGTCGCGTCGACGATCCGCAAGGTCACCGTCTACTCGGATCGCGCGCTCGTCTCGCGGGAGGCCAAGGTCGAGGTCTCGGCCGAGCCCAAGGTCTACGCCTTCAAGCAGCTGCCCGGCTGGGTCGACGACGGCTCCGTGCGTGTCGCCACGACCTCGGGCCGCATCCTCGACGTGCGCGTGGGCCGCAGCTACCTCGCGCGTGCGACCGAGCAGAGCTACCAGAAGGCCGAGGCCGAGGCGCGCGCGCTCGACGAACGTCTGCTCGCGCTCGACGACGAGATCGCCGTGCTCGACGCGCAGTCCCAGCAGATCGAGAACATCCGAGCCTTCTCGCTCGACAAGCTCACCAAAGACGTGCACGCCGGCAACCCCGCCCTCGGCGGCGGCGTCGTGGTCGCAGGCAGCGTCGGCGTGGAAACCTACGCCGCGGTCGTCGAGTTCATCGGCCAGAAGATGCGTGAGATCGCCAAGTCGCGCCGCGCCGTCCAGGCGGAGCGGGAGAGGCTCGCGCCCGAGGTCGAGGCCGCGCAGAAGCGCCTCGAGGAGCTGCGCGCGCTCACGCAGGTCGAAGAGACGCGCGTCTTCGTCACCGTGCAGGGCAGCGCGCAGGGCGAAGCCCAGCTCCAGATCAACTACATGCTGCCCGGCGCGACCTGGGAGGCCGCGCACGAGCTGCGCACGACCGAGGGCGACGCGGCCGCGGCCGAGCTCACCTCCTTCGCGGTCGTCACGCAAGCGAGCGGCGAGGATTGGGAGAACGCCGAGCTCAGCTTCTCGACGCAGTCGTCGACCGCTTCGGTGCGCATCCCCGAGCTCGAGGCGCTCACGCTCGGCGAGACCCGCGGCGCCACCCAGACCATCGAGCGCCAGTCGGCCTCGTTCAAGCGCGCCGAGGCCGCCTACAAGGGGCAGAACCTGCTCTGGAACAAACGCGCGCAGTCCCACACGACGAGCCGCGAGTTCGAGCAGAGCTACCAGACGAACTTCGAGTACCTGCAGGTCGTCCAGAGCAAGACGGTGCAGATCTTCCAGAGCCTGCAGCAGCGCGGCACCACGGCGCAGTTCAAGGCGATGGGCGCCGCCACGGTGCGCGCCGACGGGCGCTCGGTGCGCGTGCCCATCGGCCGCGCCACGCTCCAGGCCAAGCGCGCCATCGTCGCCGCGCCCGAGCAGTCGCTCAACGCGGCTCAGACCCTCGAGATGCTCAACGACAGCGGGCAGTCGATCCTGCCCGGCAACGTCGCGCTCTACCAGGCCGGCGCCTTCCTCGGCATGACCGACGTGGACTTCGTCGCCGACGGAGAGCAGTTCGCCTTGTTCCTCAGCGTCGCCGATCAGCTCAAGCTCTCGCGCGTGCTCGACAAGCGGCACAGCGCGCTCGTGCGCAAGCAGCGCACGCAGATGCAGCTCGCGTTCATCGTCACGGTGGAGAACCTCTCCTCCAAGCCCACCTCGCTGAAGCTCGCCGATCGCATCCCGGTCTCCGAAGACAAGGACATCGTGATCAGCGGCGTGAAGATCAGCCCCGACGCGAAGCCCGACTCCAAGGGCATCCTGCGCTGGCCGCTCACGCTCCAGCCCAAGGAGAAGCGCGTCTTCCAGATCCAGTACCAGATCGAATACCCACCGACGCTGGTGCTCGAGATGCGTCGCAACCGTGCGGCGGAGCCAAGCCCCGCGGCGCAGCCGGCGAGCCCCTTCGCGCCGAGCCGCAAGGCCTACGATCTGAAGAACGACATCGAGCAGCTCGAGCAGGCCTTCTGACATGCCGACCGAGACGCGCACGCTGCGCCCAGGGACCAGGCCTCGCACGGTGCTCACCGAGGCGGGCGCCACGCTCGAGGTCCCAGCTGGCTGGGAGCTCCTGCCGCCCGGCGACGCCGGGCTCACGCGCCGCGTGAAGGCCGCCGGCCCCACGTGGACGATGCAGGAGAAGGTCGGGCGCAAGCTGTACTCGCGCGGGGTCTGGGCACCAGCCGCCACGATCGCGGAGGCGAGGAGCGCGCTCGAGCTCGAGCGCAGCGACCCTGCCTACGCACGCAAGCTCGAGGCCGGCCGCGAGCGGCGCGAGAAGAAGCAGGAGGCTTACGTCGAGGATTTCCGCGGCGCGGTGCTCTCCTACCTCGCCTTCGACACCCGCCACGCCGCGCTCGCCGCGGTGATCGCCGACGCCGTCACGCGCCACGCCACGCCGGTCGGCAGCGGCACCGTCGCACGCACCGAGCGCATCCCGATCGACGAGCGCGCCGAGTCCGCCGTCATCGCCTGGATGCGCCACCAGACGACCGCCTACGACGACATGGTGATCCCACGCGTGCGCGGCGAGCGCAGGCGCGTACGCCGCATGCTCGCCGAGCGCTCCAAGGCGCTGCTCGAGCACTACCGCCGCGGCCTCGAGCCTCGTCCAGCTTGCCCGCTCCAGCGCTTCGTCGCGAGGCATGCCGAAGCTCGGCCGGAACGCAGCTGATCGGCACGAGCGCCGTGGTACGAGGCTGGCCACGAGCTGCGGGGCGCCCCAGCTTCGATGTGCGGAGTACGAGCTCGTCCACCTGACGCTCGGAGCGGCTCTCCAGAGAGCCGAGGAGACCCCCCGATGAACCTCAGCACTGCAGCCTTCGTCCGCTGGCTCACCGTTGCCGGCGCGTTCGCCATGCTCGGCGCCTGCGACAAAGCGGCCTCGGACGCCCAGCCTTCGGCCACCGCGAGCGCCGCGAGCGCCGCGCCGACCCTGAGCGCCACGGCTTCGGCTGCCCCGAGCGCGACGGCGAGCGCTGCCGCTGCACCGGCGCTGCCCGAAGACTGGGTCGATCTCGATCTCAGCCCTGCGGGCAAAGTGTGGGCCGACTACACGCTCAAGGGCCCCAAGGACGCCAAGGTCAAGAAGGGCTTCCCGGACCCGACGATCGAAGCCGGTGACTTCGCGCTCGTGCTCTCGATGACCCACACGAAGAAGACGACGGCGAACCTCGACACCGCCAGAGCGTATGGCGTGAGCTGGCGTGCCCTCACGGACACCGACGAGCTCTTCGAGTACGAGACCTCCGGCGAGCAGAACGGCGAGAAGTTCGTGCGCGTGAACTTCAACGCCTTCCCCAAGGTCGACGGCAAGCCGATCGGCTGTGGCGGCCTGAACAACCAGAAGGAGCGCTCGCAGCTCGCGCAGATGATGGCAGCCTGCCGCACCCTGCGTAAGAAGTAAGCCACCGGCAGCGCGCGCCGTGTCGTGCGGCGCGCGCTCGGCGCTCAGCCGCCCGTGCCGTGCCGCAGCTCGCGCAGCTTCTCGAGCGCTGCCTTGTGGCTCGGCACGAGGTGCAGCTTCACCCCCGCGCTGAAGCTCATCGAGCGGCCGAGCATGCGCACGAAGTCCTCGGTCGCCGCCATGATGACGTGCTCTCCGCCGCCTGCGCGGAAGAGCTCGAGCACCTCGCCGAGGATGCCGCCGAGCTCCTTGTCGACCCCGGTGACCTGCAGGGTGTCGACGATGTTGTACTTCTCCGCGCCGTTCTGCGCGCGCAGCGCCTTGTACTTCTCGACCATCGCGTGCAGGTCGGCGACGGCGACGTGACCACGGTAGACGAACTCGACGGTGTCGAGCCCGATGGACTCGACGTCGCAGGACCTCTTGCTGACACTCACGTTGCGCTCCTCGGTCGATGACTCAGGGGAAGATGCCCTGGCCTGGGGTGAGCACGTTGTCGGGGTCGTATTCGTTCTTCAGCGCGACCACCTCGGGCCAGCGCTCACCGTAGTGCGCGACCCAGTCGGAGGGGCTGAAGGGGATGCTGCTGATCGGGTACTTCTTCGCGCCCAGCGCGGCCGCGTAATCGTAGATGCTGCGGTTGAGATCGACCAGCGCCTCGGGCACACCCGGGATCGGCGGGGCGGTGCGCAGGATGTCGAAGAGGAAGAGGTTCGCTTCATCGGGCACGATGAAGCCCGGGCGCGTGAGCCGGCTCCTCTTGAAGGGGTAGAACAGGATCGGATCCTGCGTGTCCGGCGGCACCGAGGCGAGCGCCGCGGTGACGACCTCCGCTGCGGTGCTCGCGGGGAGGAAGACGTCGAACCACGGGTGAGGGAAGGACCAGACGCCGATCTGCGTGAGGAAGGCGACGAGCGGCTCCAGGCGACGCAGCCAGACCTCGTAGGGCAGATCCTCCACGCTGGAGGACTCGTGGGCGAGGTCGGAGGTCAGGTCGTCGTCGACGGGTTCGTCGGGGCTCGTGAACCACACCGCGCCCTCCAGCATGTACTGGAAGCCGCCCTGACCGTCGGGAAGCACCTGCCCCTCGAGGTAATCGAAGCGCTCGTCCTCCGAGCAGCTGATCTGGTCGGCGACGTAGCTGTCGATGTCCGAGTAGTAGAGCCGGTAGATGCGCGCGCTCGCCTCGGCGGGCTCGAGCTTGATCGTGGCCTTGGTGATGATGGCGAACTGGCCGAGGCCGCCGAGCACGGCCTCGAAGAGCTCCTTGCGCTGCGTCGGCGAGCAGCTGCGCTTCTTGCCGTCGCCCGTGACGACCTCGAGCGCGAGCACGTTGTCGAGCTGCACGCCCTTCCTGTGCGTGACGCCGCCGATGCCACCGACGCTCAGCGTGCCACCGACCGAGAGGTCGAGGTAGTCGGTGAGCACGGGCGGGGTGAGGCCCTGTGGGAGGCTCGAGCCGAGCAAGGAGCTCCAAGTGACGCCTGCGTCGACGACCGCGCGGTCCGCTTCGATGGAGTGGATCACGTTCAGCGAGCGCGAGTCGATCACCACGCCGCCGTCGACCTGGGCCTGACCCATCGTCGAGTGGCCTTGGCCGCGCATGGCGACCTTGAGCCCGTGCTTGTTGGCGTACTTGACCATCTTCATGACGTCGTTCGCCGACGCCGGGCGGAGCACGGCGATCGGCGTGCGCGAGACGATGTGGCCGAAGTCGTCGGCGGCCTCCGCGAGCGCGGCCGGGTCCAGCGTGAGCTCGCCGTCGAGCCCTGGAATGGCGATGCCGGGCCCCTTCTTCGCGTGGGCCTCGGTGAGCCAGGTTCGCTGCACCGGGTCGAAGCCCACCACCGCCAAAGCCGCCGCACCCGCAAGAAAAGTCCGCCGTCCGGTCTGTACGCTCATTCCGCCCTCCGCCGTGTCCTCTATTGGAGACATCGAGTGTCCTCTATTGGAGACATCGAGTG